>JANTFS010000167.1 GCA_024763335.1 Paracoccaceae bacterium
GGGCAACCGCTCGGCCTATGTCGGCACCGCGCGCATCGAGGACATCGACAGCGCGCAGATGATCCAGCTCATCGGCACCAACCCGCGCGACGAGGCGCCGGTGCTGAACGCGCGCATCCGCAAGGCGTGGCTTGCCGGGGCCACCGTGGGGCTCGTCGGCGAGGCGGTCGATCTGACCTACGATTACGTCCATGTCGGCACCGACCGCGCCGCGCTCGAGGAACTGGCCGCGAAGAAGATCGGGGCGACGAAGGACGTGCCGTCCGTGGTGATCATCGGGCAGGGCGCTCTGAACGAGGCTGACGGCGAAGCGGTGCTCGGGCTGGCGATGCAGCTGGCGGAGAACTCGAACTCGAAGTTCATGGTGCTGCACAGCGCCGCGGCCCGGGTCGGCGCGATGGACGTGGGCGCGGTGACCGAGGGCGGTCTGGAGGCGGCCACCGAGGGCGCGGATGTGATCTTCAATATGGGCGCCGACGAGATCGAGATCGAGGCCGGGCCGACGGTGATCTATCTCGGCAGCCATGGCGACAGGGGCGCGCACCGGGCCGACATCATCCTGCCCGCCGCCGCCTACACCGAGGAGGGCGGGCTCTTCGTCAACACCGAAGGCCGCCCGCAGCTTGCCCTGCGGGCCAATTTCCCGCCGGGCGAGGCGAAGGAGACCTGGGCGGTGCTGCGTGCGCTCTCGGCCGAGCTGGGCGCGACACAGCCGTGGGACACGCAGGCCGGCCTGCGCCGCGCGATGATCGAGGCGGTGCCGCATCTGGGCCGCGTCGACGAGGTGCCGCAGAACGACTGGCAGCCGGTGCCGGCCAACAAGCCGGCCAAGGCGGATTTCCGCAATGTGGTGAAGGATTTCTACCTGACCAACCCGATTGCCCGCGCCTCGGCGCTGATGGCCGAGCTCTCGGCCCAGTCGAAGGCGCGCAAATCCAGGGATATTGCCGCCGAATGATGCCCCGCGCCGTTCATATCCTGCCCCTCGCGGCCCTTGCGCTGACGGCCTGCACCGAGCCCGACGCGCCGGCCGCGCGCGACGCGGCGGTTTTCGCGCCCAGCTATCTCGGCATCGAAACCGGGCTGCTCGACGGCGATCTGGTGCAGTTCACCGTGACCATGCGCGGGGCGCGCGACAAGGTGGACGTGGCGAACTACGGCGAATGCGCGGCGGCGCGCTACGCGCTCATCCGGGGCTATGGTTTTGCCCGGCACGTGCGCACCAACGTGGACATGCAAGGTGACGTCTGGACGGGGGAGGCGGTTTACGTCATCTCCGACGCGTTGCCGGAAGGCTTGCGGACGATCGACGCGGAAGTGACGGTCGCCGCCTGCGAGGAAAACGGGATACCGACGATCTGAGGCCCATGCACGATGTATGAATTCTTCACGACCACCAATCTCGGCATCACCCTGCTCATCCTGGGCCAGGTGCTTCTGATCGTGGTGCCGCTTCTGGTGGCGCTTGCCTTCATCCTGTGGGCCGACCGCAAGGTCTGGGCCGCGGTGCAGCAGCGCAAGGGCCCCAACGTGGTGGGCGCTTTCGGGCTTTTGCAAAGCTTTGCCGACTTCCTCAAATACGTGGTGAAGGAGATCGTGGTGCCGGCGGGGGCCGACAAGTTCGTCTTCTTCCTCGCGCCGATGCTGTCGCTGGTGCTCGCGATGGTGGCGTTCAGCGTGGTGCCGTTCAACGAGGGCTGGGTGCTGGCCGACATCAACGTCGCCATCCTGTTCATCTTCGCGGTGTCCTCGCTCGAGGTCTACGGCGTGATCATGGGCGGCTGGGCGTCGAACTCGAAATACCCCTTCCTCGGCAGCCTCCGCTCGGCGGCGCAGATGATCTCCTACGAGGTCTCGATCGGCCTCATCATCATCGGCGTGATCCTGTCGACCGGCTCGATGAACCTCACCGACATCGTCAACGCGCAGAAGGGCGCGGGGCTTCTGAGCTGGTACTGGATCCCGCATTTCCCGATGATGATCCTGTTCCTGATCTCGGCCCACGCCGAGACCAACCGCCCGCCCTTTGACCTGCCGGAAGCGGAATCGGAACTCGTCGCGGGCTACCAGGTGGAATATTCCTCGACACCCTTCCTCCTGTTCATGATCGGCGAATACGTGGCGATCACGCTGATGACGGCGATGATCACGCTGCTGTTCTTCGGCGGCTGGCTGTCGCCGATCCCCGGCCTGCCCGACGGCATCGGGTGGATGTTCCTCAAGATGGGCTTCTTCTGGTTCATCTTCATGATGACCAAGGCCATCGTGCCGCGCTACCGCTACGACCAGCTCATGCGGATCGGCTGGAAAGTGTTCCTGCCGCTGTCGCTCGCCTGGGTCGTTCTGGTGGCCTTCTTCGCGCAATACGGCGCTTTCTGGGGCACCTATGCCCGCTGGACCGTGGGAGGCTGAGCCATGGCATTCGATTACGTCCGCGCCGCCAAATACTTCGTGCTTTGGGATTTCCTTGTCGGCTTCAAGCTGGGGATGAAGTATTTCTTCAAGCCCAAGGCGACGATCAACTACCCCTACGAGAAGGGCCCGCTGTCGCCCCGGTTCCGCGGCGAACACGCGCTGCGCCGCTATCCCAACGGCGAAGAGCGCTGCATTGCCTGCAAGCTCTGCGAGGCGATCTGCCCGGCGCAGGCCATTGTCATCGACGCCGAGCCGCGCGACGACGGCTCGCGGCGCACCACGCGCTACGACATCGACATGACCAAGTGCATCTACTGCGGCTATTGTCAGGAGGCCTGCCCGGTCGATGCCATCGTCGAGGGACCGAATTTCGAGTTTGCCACCGAGACCCGCGAGGAGCTGTTCTACGACAAGCAGAAGCTCCTCGATAACGGCGAGCGCTGGGAAGCCGAAATCGCCCGCAACCTCGAGCTGGACGCGCCCTACAGATGAGCGATTTCGCCAAGACATACGCCCAGATGATGGAGCAGGGGGCCGCGGCGCTGCGCGCGATGAACCCGGCGCTGGCCGAGTTCACGCCCGAGGGGTTCGACAAGCTCTTCCCCACCATGCCGCATGACTGGATGGAGGCCGTCTTCGGCAATGCCTTCAACCCCGAGGGGCTGGACGCCAAGACCCGGCTCCTGATCACGCTCGGCGGGCTTGTCGCCACCGGCGCCATGGCCACGCCGCAGATCAAGCTCACCGTGCGCCACGCCATCGAGGCCGGGGCCACCGAGAAGGAAATCGCCGAGACCATCTACCAGATGGGCATGCTGGGCGGGCTGCCGGCGATGACGCGCGCGCTGGAGCTGGCGCAAGCGGTGTTTGCCGAGAACAACGAGGAGGGGGACGTATGAGCGTTGCCGGGTTTGCATTCTACGTCTTTGCGCTGACGGTGCTGGCGGGCGGGCTGTTCACGGTGGTGAGCCGCAACCCGGTGCACTCGGTGCTGTGGCTGATCACGGCCTTCATCGGGGCGACGGGGCTCTTCGTTCTGCTTGGCGCAGAATTCATCGCCATGCTCCTGATGATCGTCTATGTCGGCGCGGTGGCGGTTCTCTTCCTCTTCGTGGTGATGATGCTTGATGTCGATTTTGCCGAGCTCAAGGCGGGCATGGCGCAATACATGCCCATCGGGCTTCTGGTCGGGGTGATCCTGCTGGTCGAGCTCGGCATGATCTTCGGCACATGGGCCACGGCAGACGGCGTGGAAATGATGGCCGCGCCGGTGCTGGGCGAGGTGCAGAACACCGAGGCGCTCGGGCTTCTGATCTATGACGACTACCTGCTCCTGTTCCAGCTCGCCGGGCTGGTGCTTCTGGTGGCGATGATCGGCGCGATCGTGCTGACCATGCGCCACCGCCGCGACATCAAGCGCCAGAACGTGGTCGCCCAGATGCAGCGCGACCCGAAGGCCTCGATCAAGATGGTGGACGTGAAGCCGGGGCAGGGGCTGTGAGAACGATAACGACGGGCCGCAAAGGCCCAGATGAGGGACGACATGATCGGACTTGAACATTACCTCGGGTTGGCGGCGGCGCTGTTCGTCATCGGCATCTTCGGGCTCTTCCTGAACCGCAAGAACATCATCGTGCTCCTGATGTCGATCGAGCTGATCCTGCTCTCGGTCAATATCAACCTCGTCGCATTCTCCGCCTATCTGGGCGATCTGACGGGGCAGATCTTCACGATGTTCGTACTCACCGTGGCGGCCGCCGAAGCGGCCATCGGGCTTGCGATCCTCGTGAGCTTCTTCCGCACCCGCGGCTCGATCGCGGTGGAAGACGTCAACGTGATGAAAGGCTGAGGCCATGGTCCAGATCATCCTCTTTGCGCCGCTCGTGGGCGCCCTCATCGCGGGCTTCGGCCACCGGATCATCGGCGACAAGGGCGCGCAATGGCTCACCACGGCGCTGCTGTTTCTCGCCGCGATCCTGAGCTGGATCGTGTTTCTGTGGCTGCCCGAGGGCACGCAGCAGATCCAGATCCTGCGCTGGATCGATTCGGGCAGCCTGCAAACCGACTGGTCGATCCGCCTCGACCGGCTCACTGCGATCATGCTGATCGTGGTGACGACGATCTCGGCGCTCGTCCATCTCTATTCGATGGGCTACATGGCCCATGACGACCAGTTCGAGCCCGCAAGCTACCGCCCGCGCTTCTTTGCCTACCTGTCGTTCTTCACCTTCTCGATGCTGGCGCTGGTCACGGCCGACAACCTCGTGCAGATGTTCTTCGGCTGGGAAGGCGTGGGCTTGGCCTCCTACCTGCTCATCGGCTTCTACTACAAGAAGCCCTCCGCCAATGCCGCCGCGATCAAGGCCTTCGTCGTCAACCGGGTGGGCGATTTCGGTTTCGCGCTCGGCATCGCGGCACTGTTTTTCCTCACCGACTCGGTGCGCTTCGACGACATCTTCGCCGCCGCCCCGGCGCTGGCCGAGATGCAGCTGCGCTTCCTGTGGACCGACTGGAACGCCGCCAATCTCATCGCCTTCCTGCTCTTCGTGGGCGCCATGGGCAAATCGGCGCAGCTCTTCCTGCACACCTGGCTTCCGGACGCGATGGAAGGCCCCACGCCCGTTTCGGCGCTGATCCACGCGGCAACGATGGTGACGGCCGGCGTCTTCCTCGTCAGCCGGATGTCGCCGCTGATGGAATACGCCCCGGCGGCGCTGAGCTTCATCGTTGCCATCGGCGCGGCCACCGCTTTCGTCGCCGCCACGATCGGCCTCGTGCAGAACGACATCAAGCGCGTCATCGCCTATTCGACGATGTCGCAGCTGGGCTACATGTTCGTGGCCGCCGGCGTCGGCGTCTACTCGGTGGCAATGTTTCACCTGCTCACCCACGCCTTCTTCAAGGCGATGCTCTTCCTCGGCGCCGGCTCGGTGATCCACGGGATGCACCACGAGCAGGACATGCGCAATTACGGCGGGCTGAAGGACAAGTTCCCCGTAACCTTCTGGATCATGCTGATCGGCACGCTGGCGATCACCGGGGTGGGCATCCCGCTCACCACCATCGGCTTTGCGGGGTTCCTGTCGAAGGACGCGATCATCGAAAGCGCCTGGGCCGGCACGAATGGCGGCGCGGCCTTCTGGCTCCTCGTCATCGCGGCGCTGTTTACCTCGTTCTACTCGTGGCGGCTGATGTTCCTCACCTTCTGGGGCAAGCCGCGCGGCGACAAGCACACCCATGAACATGCGCACGAGAGCCCGGCGGTGATGACCGTGCCGCTCGTCGTGCTGGCCTTCGGAGCCACCTTTGCCGGCATGGTCTGGTATGGCCCGTTCTTCGGCGATCACGACAAGCTCAACGCCTTCTTCGGCATTCCCGCCCACAGCACCGAGGCAATGGCAGGCCATGGCGAAGAGGCCGCGCCGGCGGCCGATGAGCACGCGGCGACCGATCATGCCGCGATGGCGGGGCATGGCACCGAAGCCGAGCACGCCGCGACCATGGCCGACCCGGCCCATGCCGCAGTGGCCGCGGTCCATCACGGCACCGGGCCGCAAGGCGCGATCTTCATGGCGCCCGACAACCACGTGATCGACGAGGCCCACCACGCGCCGACCTGGGTGAAGGTCTCGCCCTTCATCGCCATGGTCACCGGCTTCCTCATCGCCTGGTGGTTCTACATCGTGAACCCGGCCCTGCCCAAACGGTTGGCCGAGGCGCAGCCCTATCTGTATCGCTTCCTGCTCAACAAGTGGTATTTCGACGAGATCTACGACTTCCTCCTGGTGAACCCGGCCAAGGCGCTTGGCCGCTTCCTGTGGAAGCGCGGCGACGGCGCCGTCATCGACGGCGCCATCAACGGGCTCGCGATGGGGATCATCCCGTGGGTCACCCGGCTCGCGGGCCGGCTGCAGTCGGGCTACGTCTTCACCTATGCCTTCGCGATGGTCATCGGGATCGTTGTTCTGATCACGATGATGGCGCTCACCGGAGGGGCGAAGTAATGGACAATCTGCTTTCGATCGTCACCTTCCTGCCGCTGGTGGCCGCAACCATCCTCGCGCTGTTCCTGCGCGGCGACGATGCGGCGGCGCAGCGCAACGCCAAGTGGCTGGCGCTTGCCGCCACCACGGCAACCTTCCTGATCTCGCTGGCGATCCTGTTTCGCTTCGACCCGGGCGATACCGGGTTCCAGCTTGTCGAGGAGAAGAGCTGGCTCATGGGCTTCACCTACAAGCTCGGGGTCGATGGCATCTCGGTGCTTTTCGTGCTGCTGACCACCGCGCTCATGCCGCTCACCATCGCCTCGACATGGGGGGTGAGCACCCGGGTGAAGGAATACATGATCGCCTTCCTGATCTTGGAGACCCTGATGATCGGGGTCTTCGTGGCGCTGGATCTGGTGCTGTTCTACCTGTTCTTCGAGGCGGGCCTCATCCCGATGTTCCTGATCATCGGAATCTGGGGCGGCAAGAACCGCATCTATGCCGCCTTCAAGTTCTTCCTCTACACCTTCCTCGGCTCGGTGCTGATGCTGGTGGCGATGATCTACATGTATGTCGAGGCCGGCACGACCGATAT
>JANTFS010000168.1 GCA_024763335.1 Paracoccaceae bacterium
TTTTCCAACGTCCAGAACGCGCCCGTGGCCATCCTGATGCCGGCGGTCATCGCGGTGTCGCAGATGCCCGGCAGCGACACCGAACGCACGATGACCGTCTTCGCCATACTCGGGGCGACGGCAATCGTCACCGGGGGCGCCCTGATCGCCATGGCCCGCTTCAACCTCGGCCGGTTCATCCGGCTGATGCCGTTTCCGGTGGCGGCCGGCTATCTCGCCGCTTCCGGCGCGCTGCTGATCGTCTCGGCGCTCCATCTGGTCTGCCCCGGCGGGATGTGCACGGCCGACACGCTGCGCGTGGGCGGGCCCGGGCTGGTGGTGCCGGTGCTGGCGCTGGCGCTGGCGGCGGCGTTCGGGCTTGCGAGCTGGAAGCTGCGCGGGTTTGGCCTCGTCGGAATGCTGGTCGCGGCGCTCGTCGGCTTCTACATCATTCTGGCCGCGCTGGGGCTCAGCCTCGACGACGCCCGCAGCCTCGGCCTGCTTGGCCCCGACATGGCCGCGGCGGGCACCGCACCCTTCCTGCCGACAACCTGGGGGGCGGTCCGGCTCGACAGCCTCGTTCAGGCCGCCCCGCTGATCGTCGTCGCGGCTCTGATCGGGGTGTTTTCGACCATGCTCAACATCACCGGCGTCGAGCTTGCCGTGCGCCGCGACATGGACACCGGGCGCGAACTCACCCGGTCGGGCGTGGTGAATATCGCCACCGGGTTTGCCGGGAGCACGGTCAGCTTCATCTCGGCATCCAACACCACCTCCGCCGCGATGCTCGGCGCCAACGGCCGGGTGCCGGGCGTGGTCATGGTGGCGATGATGGGCAGCGCCGCGGTGCTTTCCGGCGAGATCCTCGCCTTGGTGCCGCCCTTCCTGTCTGCGGGGCTGCTGATCTTCTTCGGTGCCTCGATCCTCGCCCGCTGGCTGATCGAGACCCGCCGCGAGCAAAGCCCGCAGGAATGGCTCCTGAGCCTTGTGATCGTCATCGCCTCGCTGGTCGTCGGGATGCCCGCCGCGGTCACGCTCGGCATCGTTCTGGCCTCGGTGATCTTCGCGGTCACCTACGCGCGCCTGCCGATGATCCGCGGAACCACGAACCTGCGGCTGATCCGGTCGACCGTCGACCGCGGCCCGGCGCAGACGCGATACCTCGATGTCTACGGCAGGAAAGCGGCTCTGGTGAGCCTGCAGGGGTTCCTGTTCTTCGGTTCGATCGAAAAACTCATCGTTCACATCCGCGGCCTGCTGGACGCCGAGGAGCCGGCCCGCACGGTGATTTTGGATTTCTCCCGGGTCAGCCGGCTGGACGCCTCCGCCCTCGCCGCCCTGCGCAAGCTCGACATCCTCGCCAATTCCCGCAGCGCCAAGGTCATCCTGTCGGAGCTGAACGGCGAGATCACGCGCGAGATCGCGCGCGCCGGCCTGCTCGACGACACCACGACGATCAGCCTCGAGGCCTCCACCGAATTCGCCCTCGAAACGGTCGAGAATGCCCTGCTCGACATGATGCGCCCGGCCGAGGCGCATGAAACCGCCCTGTCGGCGCTGACCCGGATCACCGGCCGGCCCGAGGCCGCCGCGCGGCTTCTGGCGGCGATGCAGCGCGAAGAGCGGGCGGCAGGGGCGACACTGGTGCGGCAGGGCGAGAGATCGGGCGACGTGTTCATCCTCGAAAGCGGCGCGCTGTCGGTGTTCATCGCCACGCCGCAGGGCGAGCGGATCCGCGTGCGCAAGCAGCGCCCCGGCTCGATCGTCGGCGAGATCGCCGCCTATGCCGGGGTGGCCCGCACCGCCGACGTGGTGGCCGATGTCGACAGTATCGTGTACAGGATGCCCGAGGCCGGGCTCGCAGACCTGCAACGGACCGAGCCGGATCTGGCGGCGTCATGGCACCTTGCCATGGCCACCGCGCTTGCCGAAAAGCTTGACCGCACCAACAAATTGCTGGGACAACGCGCTTCATGACGCCCGACTTCCTGATCCTTCTGGTCTTCCTGTTCCAGCTCAAGCACCTGCTTGCCGACTGGGTCTGGCAATCGAGCTGGATGGTGAAGAACAAGGGCCACTGGGGGCATCCGGGCGGGCTCGCCCATGCCGCGGTGCACGCGGTTCTGACCCTGCCGATCCTGCTGTTTGCCGGCCTCGGCGTGGCGGCGGCGGGTGTCGCGCTGATCGAGTTTGCCGTGCATTATCATACCGACTGGATCAAGGCGAACATCACCCGGGCCCGGGGCGATACGCCATCGGACAAGGGCTACTGGGTGTGGATGGGGATCGATCAGTTCACCCACCAGCTGACATACGTTGCCATATTGCTCTACCTGACCAGAGTCTTGTGAGCGCGGCAAATTTCGGGTTGCACCGCACGAATCTGCCTGTTTCGATGGACGGAGATTGACAACACCCTGGCTCCGAACGGCAATCCTGCCGGCGGCAAGGAGTGATTTTGGCGCCCTTTCGGCGCACAAGGAGTTTGAAGGATGCCGCGGCTCAGACCGGCCAGATTGTTTGCCCTCGCCCTCGCCCTGACGGCCGGCCTGCCCGCCTTTGCGGAAACCATGAAAGCCGCCGTCGCCGCCGCCGTCACCGAAAACCCCGCCGCGCAGGCGAGCAGTTCCGAGGTCAGGACCGCCGCCCTCGAACTGCTCCAGCAAGACCGCGACTACCTGCCCACCGTCACCGCAAGCGCGGAAGTCGGGCCGGCCTATTACTGGGATCCGGCGCGCTTGTCGCCGGCCAACAACAACAAGGTCAGCCTTGGCGCGCAGGCCGGCGTGGTGGCCGAATATGTGCTCTTCGACGGCTACCGCCGCGCCAATACCACCTATGCCGCCGCCGCCCGGGTCGATGGCGCCATCTTCCACCTTCTCGATGCCTCGGAGACCCTCGCGCTCAACGCCGTCGAGGCTTATATCGACGTCTTTCGCCACCGCCAGCTTGCCGCCATCGCGCGTGAGAACATCGCGCGCCACGAGGTGATCGCGCGCCAGGTGGCCGAGCTCGTGTCCGGCGGCAAACTGCCGGTTTCCGACCAGTTCGAGGTCGACCAGCGGGTGCTCGCCGCCAAGCTGCACCTCGTGCAGGTGAAGGAGGCGCTGGCCAAGGCCGAGGCGCGGTATGAGAGTGTTGTCGGCCACAAGCCCGACCATCGGCTGTCGGTCGACTGGCTGCGTCAGCTGCCGATGTCGGAAGACGCGCTGATCACCCGGGCGCTGCGCGGCAACGCCCGGGTCAAGGCGCTCGACGCGGCCGTTCAGGCCACCAGATACGACGCCCGCGCCGATCAGGCCGACGAGCTGCCGCAGGTCAAGCTGCGGGCCGGGGCGAATGTCGGCCAGAACCTCGATGGCGTGCCGGGTTTTCAGGCCGATGCCTATGCCGGCCTGCTGGTGGAATGGGAGCTGTTTGCCGGCGGGCGCAGCGCGCGCCGGGCCGCAGGTGTGCAGCGCACCTCCACGGCGCAAGCCAAGCGCGACCGGGCGGTGCGCGAAATCCGCGAATTGGCGGCGGGCGTCTGGGCCGCCTACGAGGCCAATATCGAGCGCACCGTGCTCTATGACCGCCAGCTCTCGGCCGCGCGCGGCACGGTCGTGCAATACCAGGACCAATTCCTCGCCGGCACCCGCACGCTGCTCGACGTGCTCGACGCCGAACGCAGCTATTTCAACATCCGCTTCGACGACATCTCGGCCGAGGCGGCCTATGTGTTCAACCAATACCAGATGCTCGCCGTGCAAAGCCGGCTGGCGGCACATTTCGGCGTCGACCACGCCGATGCGCCCCTGATGCCCGACTTTGAAGCCCGGGCGCTGGAGGCGGGGGAATATACCCCGCCCGGTCAGGTGTTCGGATCGGCGATCCCGGCGCTGGAATGACCCGGGCAGCGGCGACACCGCCCGCCGCCATGCGCCCCGACAGCGTGGCGGGGGCAGATGATCCCGGCATGGCCACCGCGCGCTGGTTCGCCACGTTTCACCACAGCCCCTTCACCGCCGAAGCCGCCCGCGCCCGGCTGGCCGGCGCCCCCGACAGCGCGAGCCCCGAAACGCTGGCACGGCTGATGGCCGCCGCCGGTCTTGTCACCCGCCTCGCGCCGCGGCGGCTGACGCGGATCGACCCGGGCGCCCTGCCTTGCGTGCTGTTCGACAAGGCCACCGGCGCGCCGCTGGTGCTGACCGAGATCTCGTCGAAATACGGCACCGCCCATATCGAAGAGCCGGGGTCGGGCCGGCCGGGGCGCGAAATCAGTCCCCGCGCCCTCGCGCGCCGGGTGCGCCGGGCGGTGCTCTTCGTCACCCCCGAAGACCGGCGCGCCGAGGCGGGCACGCCCAAGGGCCACTGGTTCTGGCAGCCGATGCGGGCCAACTGGGGGGGCTGGGCGCAGATCATCGTCGCCGCGCTGGCGATCAACATCCTCGGCCTTGCGCTGCCGATCTTCGTGATGAACGTCTACGACAAGGTAATCCCGAACCTCGCCTTCGTCACGCTGTGGACGCTGGTGCTCGGCGTCGGCATCGCCATCGCGCTCGACTTCGCGCTACGCTCGCTGCGCGCGGGCGTGCTCGACCGGATCGGGCGCCGCCTCGACACCGCGGTGTCCTCGGCCCTGTTTCGCCATGCGCTCTCGCTGCGCCCGGCCGATCTGCCCGGCGGCGCCTTCGGCACCGCGGGCATCCTGCGCGAATTCGAACAGGTGCGCGAGTTCTTCGGCTCCGCCAGCCTCGTGGCGCTGATCGACCTCGTCTTCATCGGCATATTCCTTGGCGTGCTCTGGCTGATCGTCGGCCCCATCGCGCTGGTGCCGGCGCTGGCGGTGCCGGTCATTCTGGGGCTGGCGTTCTTCGCCCAGCTGCCGATGGCCGCTGCCGTGTCGAAGGTCCAGGCCGCGGCGCAGCGCCGCCATAAGGTGATGATCGAGGCGCTCGCGGGGCTGGAGACGGTCAAGAGCCTCGGCGCCGAACCGGCGATGCAGCGCGAATGGGAGCGCGCCTCGGCGGCAGCGGCACGGGTCGGCGGCCGCAGCCGGTTCTGGTCGAGCATTGCCGCCAACGCGACGCAGGTGGTGCAGCAAGCGGTGAGCGTGGGCATCGTCATCTGGGGCGTGTTCCTGATTGCCGAGGGCCGGATCACCATCGGCGCGCTGATTGCCGCCAACATCCTCGCCGGGCGGGCTCTGGCCCCGCTCGGCGCCATCGCCCAGACCGTCTTTCGCGCCCAATATGCCCGCCGCGCGATGACCTCGCTCAACGGCCTGATGCAGCTGCCGCCCGAGCGCGGCGACCGGATTCGTTCGAGCTTCCGGGTGCGGGCGGGCAAGCTCGAGGCCCGCGGGCTGAGCTACCGCTACCCCGGCGCCGACGCCCCGGCGATCGACGCGCTCGAGCTTGCCCTCGCCCCGGGCGAGACGGTAGCCCTGCTCGGACGCGTCGGCTCGGGCAAATCGACGCTGGGGCGCCTGCTGGCCGGGATCCTCCCCGCCGACAGCGGCACGATCCGCATCGACGGCCACGCGCTGGCGCAATATGACCCGGCCGAGCTGCGCGCGGGCATCGGCTATCTGCCGCAGGAGCCCGAACTGTTCACCGGCACGATCGGCGAAAACCTGAGGCTCGGCGCGCCACGCGCCGATCAGGCCGAGATCACCCGCGCCCTGCATCTGGCCGGGATCGACGACTTCGTCTCCGGGCTTGCCGCCGGGCTCGACCATTTCATCGGCGAGCGCGGGCAGGCTCTGTCTGGCGGCCAGCGGCAGGGGCTGGCACTGGCCCGGCTGATCCTGCGCCGGCCACGGCTGATGTTTCTCGATGAGCCCACCAACGCGATGGACCGCGAGATGGAGACCCGGGTGAGCCAGCGGCTCGCGGCGCTCGCCAACGAGGGCACCGGGCTGGTTCTGTGCACCCATCGCCCGGCGCTGGCCGGGATCGCGGGGCGGATGATCGTGCTCGACGCCGGGCGCAAGGTGCTCGACGGCGCCGCCGAGGATGTGCTGGCGAAACTGCGCGCCGCCGCCGAGGCGCGCGAGGCCGGCGGCGGCGCGCTGGCGAAGGGGGGCTAGGCGATGTTCGGCCCGTCCGTCGAGGAGGAGTTCATCAACGCCGCCGAGGCCCGCCCGGCGCGCGGGGCCGGTCGTGGCGCAGCGCTGCTGCTCGCGTTGCTGGTGGGCGGGCTCGGCGCCTTCCTGCTCTGGGCCGCGCGTTACGAGATCGAGGAAACCGCGCGCGGTCTCGGTCGCGTCGTGCCCTCGGCCCGGGTGCAGGTTGTGCAAAGCCCCGAGGCCGGCATCGTCGCGGCGATCCATGTGCGCGAAGGCGAGGTGGTCGACGCGGGCGCGCCGCTGATCCAGATCGACGACACCGCCGCCGGCTCGCAAGCGGGCGAACTGCTCGAGCGCGAGGCCGCGCTCTTGGCCGAACGCGCCCGGGTGACGGCCGAGGCCGAGGGAGCCGGGGCGCTTGCCATCCCGGCGGATCTTGCCGCGCGCGCGCCGGTGGCGGTGGCGGCCGAACAGGCGGTGTTCCTGTCGCGTCGCGGCCAGCTGGAGACCGAGCTGGCGGTGCTCGACGACAAGCTGGCGCAGGCCCGGGCCGATCTTGGCGAGGCGCGCGCGGTGGTGAGCAAGCTCGAGGGCCAGATCGCTCCGCTGACCGAGGAGGCGGCGCTGACGGGCGAATATGTCAAATCCGGCGCGGTGCCCCGGATCGAGCTCTTGCGGCTGCAATCGCGGCTTGCCGAGGTGCAGGGCGAGCTGGAGGTGGCGCGCGCCCGCCTGCCCAAGATCGAGGCCCGTATCGGCGAGGCCGAAACCCAGATCGCCGCCGCCCGCTCGGCCTATGTGCTGACGGCGCGCGAACGTCTGGCGCGGATCGAGGGCGAGCTGGCGGTGCTGGCGGAGGCGCTGCGGGCGGCGCGCGACCGGGTCACCCGCACCACCCTGCGCGCCCCGGTGCGCGGCACCGTCAACACCCTCGCGATCA
>JANTFS010000169.1 GCA_024763335.1 Paracoccaceae bacterium
GCAAAGAAGACGGTGTCGGGCGCCACCAGCGTGACCCCGTCGGCCAAGGCGTCCTCGCGCTTGCGGGCCTGGAACAGCGCCTCGGCCGCCGCCAGCTCGGCGCGGGTATTGATCCCGAGCGTCTCGGTCTCGTCGCAACTCACGGCCACGGCCCGCAGCCCGCGCTCCCGCGCGATCTCGACGATATCGGTGAGGTAATACTCGCCGGAGGCGTTGTCGTTGCCGACCGCCTCGACGAGCGAAAACAGCGTGCGCGCATCCGCCGCCACCACGCCGGAATTGCACAGCGTGATCGCCCGTTCGGCCTCGCTGGCATCCTTGAACTCGACGATCCGCGTCAACTCGCCATCCTCGACCACGAGCCGCCCGTAGCGCCCCGGCTCGGCCGCCTCGAACCCGAGCACGACGACATCGGCGCCAGCGGCCCGCGCGGCGCGCATCTCTTCGAGGGTCTCGCCGCGGATGAACGGCGTGTCGCCGTAGAGCACGATCGCATCGCCCTCGAAGCCTTCGAGCGCGGCCGCGGTCTGGGCGACGGCATGGGCCGTGCCATGCTGGTCTTCCTGCACCACCACGTCGATCGAGGGGTCCAGCGCCGCGGCGGCCCTGGTCACCGCCTCGGCGCCATGGCCGGCCACGAGCACCACCCGCTCCGGCTCCAGGGCCCGGCCGGAGGCGAGCGCATGGGCGAAAAGCGGTGCCGCGCCGAGTTCGTGCAGCACCTTGGGCAGGTCGGACTGCATGCGCGTGCCTTGTCCGGCGGCAAGAACAATGAGGGCTGTCGGCATGATCTGCTCTTTCAAATCGCTTTCGCACGTTTTACCTCAGCGGCGCCGTGCTGCAAGAGAAAGGCGCGGGACAATTCGGATAGGCGGAAACCGACATGCGCACGGTAGTTTTTGACCTCGACGGCACCCTTGCCGATACCGCGGCGGATTTCATCGCCGCCGGCAATGCCTGTTTGCGCAGGCTCGGCGAAGACGCGGTGTTTGATCCCGTCGCCGATGCCGGCACGGCGTTTCACGGCGGGCGGGCGCTGCTGCGGCTTGGGTTTTCCCGGCTCGGCACGGCGAGCGAAGAGGCGGTGACGCGCGCCTTTCCGGTGTTCCTCGAGTGCTACCATGCGCAAGATGATGCCGAGGCCCGGCTGTATCCGGGCGCGGCGGAGGCGGTGGAAGACCTGCGCCGGACCGGCTATGCCACCGCGATCTGCACCAACAAGCCGGTGGATCTGGCCGAGCGGCTGCTTGTGCGCCTTGGCGTGCGCGAGTTGTTCGGGGCCGTCGTCGGGGCGGGCAGCCTCGCCAGCCGCAAACCCGATCCGGCGCCCTACCGCGCTGCCGTCGCCCGCGCCGGCGGCGAGCTGCGCCGCTCTTTCCTGCTGGGCGATACCGAGACGGACCGTGACACCGCCCGCGCCGCCGGTGTCGCCTGCGCGCTGGTGACCTTCGGGCCGGGCGGCGCCGACATGGCTGCGCTTGAGCCCGAGGGGCTGCTGGACGGGTTTGCGGGCCTTGCCGGCCTCACCCGTCGGCTGATCGGTTGACGCGCGCGCCGCGCCGCCGCAGTCTCGCGCCATGAAAAAAGAGGTCTTTACCGGCAGTTTCACCCAGCAGGAGCCGATCCCGGAGGCGGCGCAGGCGGCGGCTTTGCGGGTGATGCAGTCGGGGCGGCTGCACCGTTACAACACTGCGCCGGGCGAGGTGTCCGAGGTGGCGCTGCTCGAGCAGGAATTCGCGGCCTGGACGGGCGCGCGCCATGCGCTTGCGGTTGCCTCGGGCGGCTACGCGCTGGCCACGGCATTGCGGGCGCTCGGCGTGGGGCCGGGCGACAAGGTGCTCACCAACGCCTTCACCCTTGCGCCGGTTCCGGGGGCGATCGCCAGCGTCGGGGCGGAGCCCGTCTTTGTCGAGGTCACCGAGGCGCTGGTCATCGACCTTGACGATCTCGCGGCCAAGCTGGGCGAGGCCGATGTCCTGCTGCTGAGCCACATGCGCGGCCATATCGCCGACATGGACCGGCTGATGGAAATCTGCAACGCCGCCGGTGTCCGGGTCGTGGAGGATTGCGCCCACACGATGGGGGCGCGGTGGAACGGCGTGATGTCGGGGCGCCACGGGGTGATCGGCGCCTATTCGACGCAGACCTACAAGCACATGAATTCGGGCGAGGGCGGATTGCTCATTACCGATGACGCCGAACTGGCGGCGCGGATGGTGATGCTGTCGGGCAGCTACATGCTGTTTGAGCGCCATGGCGCGGCGCCCGGGCCGGAGGCGTTCGAGGCGGTGAAATATCACACCCCCAACGTCTCGGGCCGGATGGACAATTTGCGCGCCGCGATCCTGCGCCCGCAGCTGGCAGAGCTCGACGCGCAGTGCGCGCGCTGGAATGAGCGCTACCGCACGGTGGAGGCGGGGCTGCGTGGAACCCCCGGGCTTGACCTTGTCGACCGGCCGCAGGGCGAGGCTTATGTCATGTCGTCTTTCCAGTTTCTGCTGCTGGATTGGCCGCCGGATGCCGTGGCCGAGGTGATCGACAAATGCGCGGCGCGGGGCGTGGAGCTGAAGTGGTTCGGCGGCGCCGAGCCTGCCGGGTTCACCTCGCGCTATGACAGCTGGCGCTATGCCCCCAGCGCGCCGATGCCGCAGACCGACAGGATCCTTGCCGGCCTGCTGGATTTGCGCCTGCCGTTGACCTTTTCGCTCGATGATTGCGCCCAGATCGCGCGGATCATCCGCGAGGAAGTGACCGATCTGTATCGGCGCGGCGCACCCGCCAGCGACTGACCGCTGGACCGCGTTCGGGGGCCGGCGGCAAGGAAATTACAATTCGCCGCGTTTTTGACGCATTCTTCTGCGACAGTCTGCCGCAGGCAAAGCAACCTACGAGCGAAACGAGCAGAAAAATGGAACGCGAAGAAACACGCAACGAACACCAATTGAATGGCCCCTCACCGATGATCGCCGGCATACGCCGCTGCCTTGCGCAGCGCGCCGCGCAGTTTCGGCGCAGTGAAAGCGGCGCGGTGACGGTTGATTTCGTCGTGCTGATGGCCGCCGTTGTCGGGCTCGGCACGGCCGTTGCCCTGACGGTGGGCGCAGGCACCACGACGCAGGCGGAAAAGATGGAGAAGTGTCTGAATATCCAGTCGCGCATCCATCAGAAGGATATCGCCTACTCGAAAGTCCTCAAACGGATCGCCCGGCGCTGCAAGAAGCTGTAAGGCGCCCCGGGCACGGCGGTGCCCGGGACACTTGACGCGGGCAGCGCTCAGCCTTTCTTGGCCGCTTCCGCCTCGGCGACGTTTTCCTTCACCGCGAGGAAGCTGTCGGGCGTGACCGAGATCGTGTCGATGCCCGCCTGCACGAGGAACTGCGCGAAGGTGGGGTCGTTCGACGGGGCCTGCCCGCACAGCCCGACGTAGCTGTCGGTCTTGTGCGCCTTGGTGATCACCGTCTCGATCATCCACTTCACCGCCGCGTTCGATTCGTCGAACAGATCGGCCAGCGCGCCGGAATCGCGGTCCACCCCGAGGGTGAGCTGGGTGAGGTCGTTCGAGCCGATCGAGAAGCCGTCGAACCGGTCGGCAAACTCCTCGGCGAGGATCACGTTGGCGGGGATCTCGCACATCACGTAGACCTCGAGGCCGTTCTCGCCGCGCTTGAGGCCGTTCTCCTCCATCACCTCGAGCACCTTGTCGGCCTCGTCGAGCGAACGGCAGAACGGGATCATCAGGGTGACGTTATCGAACCCCATCTCCTCGCGCAGCTTCTTGATCGCCTTGCATTCCAGCGCGAAGCCCGGCTTGTAGCTGTCGGAATAGTAGCGCGAGGCGCCGCGGAAGCCGATCATCGGGTTCTCTTCCTTGGGCTCGAACTGCCGTCCGCCCACCAGCTCGGCGTATTCGTTGGTCTTGAAGTCCGACATCCGCACGATGACCTTCTTCGGGTAGACCAGCGCCGCGATCCGGCTGAGCCCGCGCGCCAGCGTATCGACGAAGAACTGCGATTTGTCGTCGTAACCCTTGGTCAGCTTCTCGATGAAGTCGCGGTCCTTTTGCTTTTTGACCTCGTCGAAATGGATCAGCGCCAGCGGGTGGGCGATGATCGCGTTGTTGATCACGAATTCCATCCGCGCCAGCCCCACGCCATCGACCGGCAGACGCCACCAGCGCGCCGAGGTGGTCGGGTTGGCGAGGTTGAGCATGATCTTGGTGTCGGTCTCGGGCACATGGGTGAGATCGAGCTCTTCCTCGGTGTATTCGGCAAAGCCCTCGTAGATCAGCCCGTCATCGCCCTGCGAGCAATCCACCGTCACATCCTGCTGGTCGTGCAGCACATGGGTGGCGTTGCCGCAGCCGACGATCGCCGGCACGCCAAGCTCGCGGCTGACGATGGCGGCGTGGCTGGTGCGCCCGCCGGAATCGGTGATGATCGCCTTGGCCTTCTTCATGATCGGCACCCAGTCCGGGTCGGTCTGGGTGGTGACGAGGATCGAGCCGTCGATGAACTTGTCGATGTCCTTGACGCTTTCGATCAGGCAGATCGTGCCGGTGGCCACGGCGGCGCCGACCGAAATCCCGCGCATGAGCTCGGGGCCGTGGCTCTTGACCTCGAAGCGCTTCATCGCCCCGGCCTGCGCCCGGCTTTGCACCGTTTCGGGCCGCGCCTGCACGATGTAGATGCCGCCGGCCACGCCGTCGCGGGCCCATTCCATGTCCATCGGCTGGCCGTAATGCTCTTCGATGGTCTTGGCCATGCGCGCCAGCTCGATGATCTCGGGCTCCGACAGCACGAAGCTTTCCTTCTCCTTCTTCGAGGTGGGCACGTTGCGCGTCATCTGCCCCTCGCGCTCGTCATAGATCATCTTGATTTCCTTGGCGCCGAGGCGCTTTTCGATGATCGGGCTGAGGTCGGGGTTGTCGAGGAAGGGCTTGTAGACCTGGTATTCGTCGGGCGTTACCGCACCCTGCACCACGTTTTCGCCAAGCCCCCAGGCGGCGTTGATCAGCACCGCTTTCGGAAAGCCGGTTTCGGTGTCGATCGAGAACATCACGCCGGAGCCGCCGATGTCGGAGCGCACCATGAGTTGCACGCCGATCGACAGCGCCACGTCGAGGTGGTCGAAGCCCTGCACGTTACGGTAGGTGATCGCCCGGTCGGTAAACAGCGAGGCGTAGCACAGACGGCAGGTCTCAAGGAGTTCCTCTTCGCCGACGACGTTGAGATAGGTTTCCTGCTGGCCGGCGAAGGAGGCGTCGGGCAGGTCTTCGGCGGTGGCCGAGGAGCGCACGGCGACGGACGGGTTGTCGTTGCCGGTGCGCCGGCCGAGCTCGTGATAGGCCTCGATGAGGGCGGCCTTCATGTCCTCGGGGAATTCCCCCGCGGCGATCGCCGAACGAACCGTCTTGCCGGCCTCGGCCAAGGTCACCTTGCCGGCGTCGAGATCGGCCATCGTGTCCTTGACGACATGATGCAGGTCGTTGGCCTCGATGAACTGCCGGAAAGCGTCCGAGGTTGTCGCGTAACCGGGCGGAACCTTGATCCCGAGCGATGCGAGCTGCGACACCATCTCGCCGAGCGACGAGTTTTTGCCCCCCACGAGGGCAACGTCTTCACGCCGCAAGTCCTCAAACCAGATGAGGTGGCGCATGTCTTGGGTGTCTTTGGCCATGATGAGAATCCTTTCCATGAAAGTTGCCCCGTCCCTAGCCCACTTCCCGGGCCGGGGCTTTGACCCGTATCAAAGATTGCGCTACCGGCGAAATCGGCCGCCGGGCCACAACGATTGAGGGTGCGGGCGGGCGGGGCGGTCAGGATTTTTCCGGCGGGCGGGCGAAGTCGAACAGCCGGCGCGCTGCCTCGGGCGAGACCACCCGCGCCGGTGGCGCGAGCAGGAGCCGGCCATAGAGCGCGCGCACCGGCTCCTCGGCCATCAGCGCCGCGAACCGGGCCTTGCGCCAGTCGACGGCCTGCGCATGGAGCCGGGCGAGCTGCGGGTCGGCGTGGAACCGGGCCAGGTGCGGGTCGCGCAGCGGGTCGCTGGCGCGGATCGAGGACTCTTCGATCTGGCACCAGTTGCGCTCGGTCCAGTAGTCGAGGCCCGTTTCGGTGGATTGGCGGTTCACCCGGCCCCGGTCGCGCTTCAGGATGTAGCTTTCTATCGCGCCGAGCGGGTAGTGGTTGAGCTGGACAAGCCGGTAGTTCGGCCGGGTGTAGGGCGAGAAAATCCCGTTGCGGCGAAACCGAGGCTCGAGTTCGCGGCCCTCGCCGTCGAACCAGCGGGCCTGGTCGGCTGCCCCGGTCGGTCCGCGTGGGCGATGCACCCCGAGCTTTTTGTAGGCGCCGGTGTTGCGGTAGAGCGTCTTGAACATGAACGCGCGCCACGGCCAGATCATCATTTCCGGCGCGGCCCGGGTGAACTGGCCGGTGATCGGGGCATCGACAAAATCGCGCACGCCGCAATTGCCGAAGAGCCGCCAGGTGAGCGTGATCGCGTCGGCCTCGGGCAGGGCGGAAAGCAACGCCGGCAGCGTATGGTCGCCGACATGGATGTTCACGAACTCGTCGATGTCGAGGGTCACAAGCCAGTTCGCCTCCCGCACCAGCGGGTGCCGGTCGGCCTGTTTCAGCGCGGCGAACTGCACGCCGCCCTCGTGCGGCCCGGGGTTGGGCACATGCACAAGCTCGCCCATCTCGGCCAGCCTTTCGAGCATCGCGTCGGTGCCATCATCGCAATCGTTCGAGAACACCAGAAAATCGGTGAAGCCGATGCCCTTGTGATGGGCCAGCCATTCGAGCAGGAAGGCGCCCTCGTTGCGAACGGTCAGGATGGCGGTTGCGCGCAAGGGCATCTCTCCGGGGTGGCGCG
>JANTFS010000170.1 GCA_024763335.1 Paracoccaceae bacterium
TCGACCACCGAGGTCTCCCGGCGCGTGCCCATGCGGGTGCCGCCCATGTGGTGGTTTCCGGCAAGTTCGCCGGTTTCGGGATAGGCGCCGTTGTCGAGCAGCCAAGGGTCGAGACGCAGCCGCCCGAGGTCGCTGTCGAGCAGCCACTGGTTGAACACCGCGCAGGAGGTTTCGATCGTGCGCCGGTCGAGGGCGCGCTTGGTCCAGTGCAATTCGACGGAAGGCAGGCCAAACCGATCGCGGCTTTGCGGTGCCAGGGCGACCCGGTTGTCACGATGGGGCGCCTGTTCCCAGGCCGACCTGAACCGGACCCCGCAGACCAGATCGCGATCCGCCAGCGCCGCCAGCTTTTCGCCCAGTTCCGGCGCGATGCACAGCAGTTCGTTCAGCAGACGGCGGGTGGTGTCGTGCCCCTGAAGGTCCATCTCAAGCCCGCTGTTGAGGATGCCATGGCTGCGCTGGGTCTCGCCGGTGAGGGCGAAATACTGGCTGGTGGACACATCCGTTTGCACCAGCGCCTGCCCGAGGACGAAATGCGGATGTTCCATCCAGTAGCGGCCGATGGGCAGCCGCGGGTCGAAGAACCGCCCGCCATGTTGCGCCTTGAGCCAAAGGAGCATGCGGGAATTCTCGATGCCGCCCATCGCGAACACGAAGGCGCGGGCACCGATCGCCACCCGGTCGCCGGCATAGTTGGCGAACACGGCCGCCGTCGCCGCCGGTCCGTCGCCGGCGAAATCGACGAAATTGGCGGCGAGATAGAGATGGATATCCGGCGAGGCCGCGATCTCGGCGAAGTATTTCTCGGCGAAGTTCACCGGCGGGGAGAACTTGAACTCGATCCGCTTCACGCCAAGCGCGGGATCGACCAGCCGGTCGGCGAAATCGGGATCGATCTCGATGATGTCGCAAGCCTCGGCGAGGTAGGGGTCGAGCGCCGCGCGGTCGATCGGCCAGACGAGGTCGTCGCCAAGGTAGCTGCGGTCGAAATCGGCGGCGTCGAGGGGGCGGGCCATGCCGCCCCAGTGGTTGGTGCTGCCGCCGAAAAAGCGCAGGCGGCAGGCGTCGAGATCGAAGTAGCTGTCTCCGATCACCTGCCCGGCGTAGAGCTCCTGCGAGTCCTCGGTCCATTCCAGGGTGCCGCCTTCACACAGGGCGACCCGTTTGCCGCCCTGCGCCAGCTTGCGCGCCAGCGCGATCCCGGCCGCGCCGGCGCCGACGATGCAGATGTCGTAGCTCGGATCGGACGCAATCTCTGCCTTGTCGAGATCGAAGAGCACTAGATGTCATCCTCGCGCAGGAGCCATCCGGTGCGGTGGCGGACAACGCCCCGGCGGCTCCAGCGCACGGTCAGAAGGGCTGCGGCCGCGGCAACGCAACCGCGCAGAAACACGCGCCGGCGCGCGGCAAATCCCTCGGCTCTTGTGGCTTTTTTCATGGTCCGGTCCGAGATGCCCCGCGATGCCTGCGCGCCGCCGTCCCGGGGGGCGCCTGCGAGCTTTCGGAGCAGACTAGCGCGTTGGTGGAAACCCTGTCCAGAAGCGCTCGGCGCGATCGGGTGCAAAACAGTGTTTCGCGAATCGATGGATGCGGAGGGCAACGTTCCCGATTTCGAACCGATAGGCGCCGCGCTGCGTGATTGGCGGCGTCCCGCGAACACAAGTCTGCGCAAATTTCGGGAAAATTGGACAGAAATGTCGGGGAGTTTGGTCACCATTGAGGCACCCCGCTCTGTTCCCGCACGGGAAACAAAGGCCGGCGGGGGCTCGGCCGTGAAATGGCCGGGTTTCTGTGGATAAGCCTGCGGGATTGTGGAAAAGCCATCGCGAGCCGGTACGGCGAACCACACGTCATGGTAGAAAACGTTTTCGGAAAGGAAACAATCGAGTGGCGAGTCCCGCCGGGTGCGCGCCAAAAACTCCCGTGATATTAACCATTTGGGCGGCGCCGTCGAGAGATGGCCGCGAGAATTTCCTTTTTTTGACGCGTCGCTGGGGGTATTTTTGAGGTGCCCAACTGGGGGGTGATGTTTGCAGGCCACGGGGGCGGCCGCACCGGAACCACGGCATTTTGCGTGGGGATGGGGTGCGTGTTGCGCCAAGGCAGGGTGGCAATGCGCAGGTGAGCGCCCGCCGGATCGGGGGATCTGGCAGACGCGTCAAGCCAGAGGTTCCCGTTGGGCCTCTCCTGATCCCCGACAATAGGGCCAATGTGGTTGGAGGTGTGGCACCCGTGGCCGGGCATCGCCGCCTCGGGCACAACACGCGTTTGCGAGGGGAGACGAAGATATGATGTCTTCGCGGAACATTGACCGGATCTGCACAGCCACCCTGGCGGGGCGGTTCGGCCTGCGCGTGGGTTACACCGATATGACCAATATATTTGACCACCAAGAGTTGAGGCCGAGCATGGCCAATGCTGCCAACCGTCCACGCAATCTGGCCGCCCGCAAAACCGCCAGCGCTGCGCAGGGACCCAAGCGAGGGGATGAATCATGACCCATTCGACCAAAGACGGAATCGTGACCGGCACGACCGGTGATGACGTAATCAAGGACGGATACGTCGACCACAACGGCGACGAGATCGACGGCGGCGATGCCATCTTGCCCGGTGAAGTCGGCGATGACGATATCGTCGTTTCGGGTCAGGGCGACGACTATATCGAATCCGGGGCCGGCGACGACGAGGTCTATGCTGGTGCGGGCGACGATACGGTCCATGGCGGCGCGGGCGACGACGAGATTTTCGGCGACAGCGACGGCGGATACGCGTCGGGCGACGGCCGCGAAGTGTTCCAGTGGGATCAGGCGCCGAACTATGGCGACGAAGTTGACGCCGCGGGCTTCACCCAGAACACCGGCTCGGTGGATGTGACCTTCGAGGTCTACAAGGTGAACGACGACGCTGAGGTCGAATACGAAGACAACGCGGGCAATGTGTCGGATATCGACACCGGGGGGCTTGGCCCGGTCGACCCGAACTCGGGCCTCGCGCTCGAGGGCGATGACAAGAAAGACGATGCCGAAGTGAAGCTTCACTTCTCCGATGCGGTCGAGAACGTCGAATTCCGCATCAACGACATCGACTTCGACTCCACCGTCAAGATCTATGCCTACGACGCCGACGGCAACAAGATCGACGTCAACCTCACCGGCGGCTGCGGCGTCAAGGTGGACGGACATTACGTGATCTCGCAGGACGCCAATCAGGCGCCCACCGGCGATGACAACTCGGTGCTCGTCGAGATTCCCGGCCCGGTGGCCAGCATCAAGATCAAGCATGATGTGACGGGCGATGACACGTCCCACATCCAGCTCACCGATGTCTATTTCGATTCGCTCGGCGGGATCGGTGGCGGCGACCCGGGCGACGATACGCTGTTCGGCGGCGATGGCGATGACTACATCGACGGCGGCGACGGCGACGATGTGATCTATGGCGACAATGGTGGCGCCGGCGGCAGCGCCACCGTGCGCGAGAGCTTTGAATGGGATCAGCTCAGCGAGGGCGAGATCGACAGCACCGCAACCCAGGACACCGGTGAAGTAACGGTGACCTACACCCGCCTGAACGACACCGGCGACCACGAGAGCGAGCTCGGCACCGATGAGCTCAACGTGTCGGGGATCGACACCGGGGGCGAGACCATCGACACCGACAGTTCGCTCCAGTCGACCACCAATGGCGAGGGCAACGAGGGCGACTTCCAGTGGGAATTCTCGCAACCGGTCGAGAACGTCGAGTTCAACGTCAACGACATCGACGGCGACGGGGTGGTGCGGATCACCGCCTATGACGACGCGGGCAACAAGATCCCGGTCGAGCTGGTTGGCGGCGCCAAGCTGACGCTGCTGGACACCGACAGCGTGGCCGGGGCCGACACCGCCGACAGCGATGGCGGCTACGACGATACCGACACCGACCCCTACAACCTCCAGGTCACGATTCCCGGCCCGGTGGCGCGGATCGTGCTCGAGCACGACCAGGACGGTGGCGGCAATTCCGGCATCAATGTCACCGACATGTATTATGACGTCACCGTGCCCGATGGCGGCGATCCGGGCGATGACACCCTGATCGGTGGCCTTGGCGCGGATGAAATGTATGGCGAAGACGGCGATGACGTCTTCATCGTCGACAGTGCCGAGCAAGGCACCGGCGACGTAATCGTCGGCGGCAACGGCCCCGACGACACCACCGACCACGACGTGCTCGACCTGACCGGGGCCGGCAAGGTGACGATCAATGCCACGGCCGACGCGACCGACGCGGGGGCCACCACCGGCACCGTCACCTTCGAAGACACCGGCGAAACGCTGGAGTTCAGCCAGATCGAGGAGATCCTCACCGATCACCAGAACAGCGATCCGGACGCGCAGGACGACACCGCGACCACCGGTCAGGACACCGCGGTGATCATCGATGTGCTCGACAATGACAGCGACCCGGACGGCGATCCGCTGACGGTGACGGAGGCGACCAGCCCCGATGGCACCGTGACGATCAATGGCGACGGCACGATTACCTTCGATCCGACGCCCGGCTTCAACGGCGAGACCACGGTCGACTACACCGTGTCCGACGGCAACGGCGGCACCGATTCCGCCGTGGTGACGCTGATGGTCCGGGACGGCATCGTCGAGGGCACCACCGGTGACGACCTGATCGACATCGACTACACCGGCGACCCCGAGGGCGACATGGTCGACCATGACGATGCGGTTCTGCCCGGGGAAGGCCCGAACGACGACATCATCCTCGCCTATGACGGCGATGACACCGTCTATGCCGGCGAGGGCGACGACGAGGTGTACGGCGGCCCGGGCGATGACACGATTTACGGCGAAGCGGGCGATGATGTCCTGATCGGCGGCGACGGGTCCGATACCGTGGAAGGCGGCGAGGGCGATGACTTCATCGACACCTCGGGCTCGGCCCCGGCCTCGGATTACGGCGCGGATCTGCCCGATCCCTACCCGGACATCCCGGAAGATGCCGACAAGACCAATGATCTCGATTTCGTCGATGGTGGTGCCGGCAACGACACGATCTTCACCGGCGACGACGCCGACGTCATTCTCGGCGGGACCGGCGATGACCGGATCGATGGCGGCCTTGATGACGATGTCATCGAAGGTGGCGAGGGCGATGATTTCATCATCGGCGGCCACGGCTCCGACTCGATCGACGGCGGTGCCGGCAACGACGAGATCTGGGGCGGCCTCGGGGCCGGAACGGATCTCCTCAACATCGAGGATGAAGACGACCCGGATCTCGGCATCGACGACCCGCGTCCCGACAACGGCATCGACATCATCGATGGCGGGGCTGGCGATGACACGATCTACGGCCAGGATGACGATGACGTGCTGCTCGGCGGCGCCGGCAACGACTACATCGACGGCGGCATCGACGAAGACGTGATCGAAGGCGGCGAGGGCGACGACACGCTGCTCGGCGGCATCGGCGACGACGTGATCATCGGCGGCGAAGGCGCCGACACGATCTACGGCGGCGACGGGCGCGATACGATCATCGGTGGCGATGACGGCGACGTGGTCGACGGTGGCACCGGCGGCGACGGCGACGACTACGACGTGCTCAATCTCGCAACGAACACGCCGATCCGGATCGTCAACGAGACCACCGACGCCGACGGCGATTCGACCTCCGGCACGATCCAGTTCCTCGACGGCTCGGGCAACGTCACCGGCTCGATGGACTTCTTCGAGATCGAAAAGATCATCCCGTGCTTCACGCCGGGCTCGATGATCGCCACGCCTAAGGGCGAGGTTCCGGTCGAGACGCTGAAGGCCGGCGACCGGGTCATCACCCGCGACAACGGCATCCAGGAAATCGCCTGGGTTGGCCGCAAGGACCTTGGCTTCAAGGAAATTGCCGCCAACGAGCACCTGCGGCCGGTTCTGATCCGCGCCGGGGCGCTGGGCAATGGCCTGCCGGAACGCGACATGATGGTGAGCCCGAATCACCGGATGCTGGTCGCGAACGACCGCACCGCGCTCTATTTCGACGAGCGCGAGGTTCTGGCGGCGGCCAAGCACCTGGTTGACAGTTCGCGGATCATGACGGTCGAGCCGATGGGGGTGAGCTACATCCACTTCATGTTCGAACATCACGAGGTGGTGCTGTCGGATGGGGCGTGGACCGAGAGCTTCCAGCCGGGCGATTACTCGCTCAAGGGCGTCGGCAACGCACAGCGGCAGGAAATCTTCGAGCTCTTCCCCGAACTCGAAAGCCGTGCCGGGCTTGAGGACTACACCGCCGCGCGGCGCATCCTCAAGAAGCATGAAGCCCAGATGCTGATGAAATAGGTGCAGCGCGCCCGCCGGGAAACCGGCGGGCGACCCGCCCGAACCGGGAGGGGCTGCCCTCGGGTGACCTTCGGTCGAGGTCGATGCCACGGATGGCGGCGACCCGGTGTTTCGGGTTTGGAAACAATCCTGCGGAAATCCGCGGGATTGTTTTTTTCGTTCCGGGGCCGAAAGCTCCAGCCGCCATCAAGCCAGGCGTTTTGGCCGGGAATGGGCCACGTTGAGGTCCATGGGCACGATCATGTCCCGCCGGGCGCCAATCATGCGCACTGCGAGGGGCTGTTTCCAAAATGAAGACAATCATGTAACCGACTGAAAAAGCGGACTTAAGTGTTGCTTGTGGCACGATCTCGGGAGGGCTGTGCGGGCCAAATCTGGTCACGGTGGCGCCGAAATGTGGCGAATTCTGGCAATAAAGTGACGTATGGTGTGCAAGCTATTGAAATCCCTTCATTAAATAGTTTTTTGGAGTAGAGGATTTTCCGGATTTCTTTCACAGTCTGG
>JANTFS010000171.1 GCA_024763335.1 Paracoccaceae bacterium
CTGAGCGGGGGCGGGTGATGGACAATCTGCGCGGGGCGCTCCTGATGATTCTCGGCATGGCCGGGTTCGCGCTGGAAGACGCCCTTATCAAGACGGTGACGCTGCGCGTTCCGATGGGCCAGGTGCTGGTCTATCTCGGTCTCGGCGGCGGGTTTGCCTTTGCGATTCTCGCCAGCCGCGCCGGCTATTGCTGGCGCTCGCGCGGGTTTTTCCACCGCATCGTGGTGCTGCGCAACGCCGGCGAGATCGTCGGCACCGCCGCCTTCGTCACCGCGCTCACGCTGATCCCGCTCTCGCTGGCGTCCGCCCTTTTGCAGGCGATGCCGATTTTCGTCACCCTCGGCGCGATCCTGTTTCTCGGTGTCCGGGTGGGATGGCGGCGCTGGCTCGCGCTGTGGGTCGGGCTTGCCGGCGTGCTCGTCATTCTGCGGCCCGGGTTCGAGGGTTTTCGCCCCGAGGCGCTGTTTGGCCTTCTGGCCGCGATCGGGCTTGCCGCGCGCGACCTCGCCACCCGGGCCTGTCCGCCGCAGTTCCACCCGCTCCAGCTTTCGGCCTGGGGCTTTTTCATGCTCGCGCCGGTGGGCGCCGGCCTGCTCGCGGTCTCGGGCGGCGCGGTGCGGCTGACCGGGGAAGAGGCCGGGCTGATCGGCGCGGCGCTCGCCTTGGGCATGGTGGGCTATTACGCCCTTACCCGCGCGATGCAGACCGGCGAGATCGCCTTCGTCACGCCGTTTCGCTACATCCGGCTCGTCTTCGGCCTGGCGATCGGCTGGAGCCTCTTTGCCGAGCCGCTCGACGCGATGATGCTGCTGGGCGCCGGGATCGTCGTCGGCGCGGGGCTATACACGCTTGTGCGTGAGCGCGCGCTGATGGCGCGCGGCGCCGTCACGCCGCCGCCACCGAGCGAAGGCGGAAGATAGCGCTACCGCCGCATCGCAGCGCTAACAGTCTTTCAAACCGGGCCCGCAGGCGCTATGACGCAGGCATCGACATCAGACCCACCCCAGAGGGACATCCCATGAGCACGATCATCGACATTTTCGCCCGTGAAATCCTCGACAGCCGCGGCAACCCGACCGTGGAAGTCGACGTGATCCTCGAAGACGGCACGATGGGCCGGGCCGCGGTGCCCTCCGGGGCCTCGACCGGCGCGCACGAGGCGCATGAGAAGCGGGATGGCGATCCGGCCCGCTATGGCGGCAAGGGCGTGCTCGACGCGGTGGCCTCGGTCAACGGCGAGATCGCCGAGGCGCTGGCGGGGTTCGATGCGACAGAGCAAGAGGCGATCGACGCGACGATGATCGAGCTCGACGGCAGCGAGAACAAGGCCCGCCTCGGCGCCAACGCCATCCTCGGCGTTTCGCTTGCGGTGGCCAAGGCGGCGGCGGAGTTCTCGGGGCTGCCGCTTTATCGCTATGTGGGCGGGTCGGCGGCGCGGGTTCTGCCGGTGCCGATGATGAACATCATCAACGGTGGCGAACATGCCGACAACCCGATCGACATTCAGGAATTCATGATCATGCCGGTGGCCGCGGAAAACATCCGCGAGGCCGTGCGGATGGGGGCCGAAACCTTCCACGCGCTGAAGAAAGAGCTGTCGGCGGCGGGCTACAACACCGGGATCGGCGACGAGGGCGGCTTTGCCCCGAACCTGAGCTCCACCCGCGATGCGCTTGATTTCATTCTGAAATCCATCGAGAAAGCGGGCTACAAGCCGGGCGAAGACATCTACCTCGCGATGGATGCCGCCTCCTCCGAATACTACCGCGGCGGCAAATACGAGATGAAAGGCGAAGGCCTCTCGCTCAGCTCGGCGGAAAACGTCGACTACCTTGCCAAGCTGGTGGCCGACTACCCGATCATCTCCGTCGAGGACGGCTGCGCCGAGGACGACTGGGAGGGCTGGAAGCTGCTCACCGAGGCGCTCGGCGACAAGGTGCAACTGGTGGGCGACGATCTTTTCGTCACCAACCCCGAGCGGCTGGCGCGCGGCATCGAGGACGGCGTGGCCAACTCGCTGCTCGTCAAGGTCAACCAGATCGGCACGCTGTCGGAGACGTTGCGCGCCGTCGATATGGCCCACCGCGCGCGCTACACCAACGTGATGAGCCACCGCTCGGGCGAGACCGAGGACGCCACCATCGCCGATCTTGCCGTGGCGACCAACTGCGGCCAGATCAAGACGGGCTCCTTGAGCCGCTCCGACCGGCTGGCCAAATACAACCAGCTGATCCGCATCGAGGAAATGCTGGGCGAGACGGCGGAATATGCCGGGCGCTCTGTGCTGAGATAGCGGCCCGGTGCCGGGGGCATGACGGCCGATGAAATCATCGCGGCCCTCGGGCTCGCGCCGCACCCCGAAGGCGGCTGGTTTCGTGAAACATGGCGGGCCGAGGCCGACCCGGGCGCGCGCCCCAGCGGCACGGCGATCTATTTCCTCCTCAAGGCGGGCGAGCGGAGCCATTGGCACAAGGTCGACGCCACCGAGATCTGGCTCTACCACGCCGGGGCGCCGCTTGCCTTGCGGATCGCGGGATCCGACGCCGGGCCGGCCCGCGCCGTCACCCTCGGCGCGGATCTTGCCGGCGGAGAGGCGCCACAGGTGATCGTGCCGCGCGGCTTCTGGCAGGCAGCGCAGACGACGGGCGACTTCACGCTGGTGTCCTGCACGGTTTCGCCGGGGTTCGACTTCGCGGGCTTCACGCTGGCCCCACAGGGTTTCGATATTCCCGACGCCTGAGCCCCACGCAGCCCGGGTTTCGCCCATCGGCCCGGCGCGGCAAACCGGCCATTGCCCAGACGGTCCTGCCCGCGTAAACCGGGCGCATGACCAACGTGCTCGACAAGATCAAGGCCTACAAGCTCGAGGATGTGGCGGCGCGCAAGTCCGCCCGGCCCCTCAGCGATGTCGAGGCCGCCGCCCGCGACGCCAGCCCCGTGCGAGGGTTCTACGACAAGCTCAAGGCGGCCTCCGAGACCGGCTACGGGTTGATCGCCGAGGTCAAGAAAGCCTCGCCGTCGAAAGGACTGATCCGCCCCGATTTCGACCCGCCCGCCATCGCGCGCGCCTACGAGGCCGGGGGCGCCACCTGCCTTTCGGTGCTGACCGACACGCCCTCCTTCCAAGGCGCCGACGCCTTCCTCGTCGCGGCGCGCGACGCCACCGCCCTGCCCGCCCTGCGCAAGGATTTCATGTATGACACCTATCAGGTGGCAGAGGCCCGCAGCCTCGGGGCCGACTGCATCCTGATCATCATGGCCAGCGTCTCCGACGCGCAAGCGCAAGAGCTTGAAGACGCAGCCTTTTCCTGGGGCATGGACGTGCTCGTCGAGGTCCATGACGCAGACGAACTCGCGCGCGCCACGGCGCTGAAATCGCCGATGCTCGGGATCAACAACCGCAACCTCAAGACCTTCGAGACCACGCTCGACACCACCCGGGAGCTGTCGCAGCTCGCCCCCGCCGACCGGCTTCTGGTCTGCGAATCCGGCCTCTTCACCCCCGCCGATCTGGCCGAGATGGCCGCCGTCGGCGCGCGCACCTTCCTGATCGGCGAAAGCCTGATGCGGCAGGACGATGTCGAGGCCGCCACGCGGGCCCTCCTTGCCAACCCGGTGCCGGCATGAGCGACAAACTCACCCATTTCGACGAGGCCGGACAGGCCCACATGGTCGATGTCTCCGACAAGGCCGTGACCGACCGCACCGCCGTGGCCGAGGGCCGCGTCATCATGCAGCCCGACACGCTGGCGCGGGTGCTGGAGGGCAGCGCCAAGAAGGGCGACGTGCTCGGCGTGGCGCGGCTCGCCGGGATCATGGGCGCGAAAAAAACGTCCGATCTCATCCCGCTGTGCCACCCGCTGCCGATCACCAAGGTCGCGCTCGACCTTGCCCCCGACGAGGGCCTGCCCGGCGTGCGCATCACCGCCACGGTCAAGACCTCCGGCCAGACCGGGGTCGAGATGGAGGCGCTCACCGCCGTCACCACCGCCGCGCTGACGATCTACGACATGCTCAAGGCCGCCGAGAAGGGCATGCAGATCGAGGGCATCCGCCTGCTCGCCAAATCGGGCGGCAAATCGGGGGATTACGCAGCGACATGATCTCCGTCGCCGAAGCGCTCGACCGTCTGTTTGCTCTTGCCCAGCCCTTGGGCGGTGAAACCGTGCCGCTGGCCGAAGCCGCCGGCCGCGTGCTGCTCGACCCGGTTGTCGCCACTCGCAACCAACCCCCCTTCCCTGCCGCGGCGATGGACGGCTATGCGCTCAAGGGCGTCGAGGCCGATCCCGAGGCGATGTTCAAGGTTATCGGCACGAGCCGCGCCGGGGAACGGTTCGAGGGCACCGTCGGCCCCGGGCAAGCGGTGCGGATTTTCACCGGCGCGCCGGTGCCGGTGGGAGCCGACCGCGTCATCATCCAGGAAGACGTGCACCGCGAGGGCGACCTGATCACGCTTGCGCGCGAACTGGATCGCGGGCCTTACGTCCGCCCCGCCGGCACCGATTTCGCCATCGGCGACCGGATCGAGGCGCCGCGCCGGCTCGGGCCCCGCGATCTCGCCCTGATCGCGGCGATGAATGCGGGCCACGTGACGGTGGCGCGCCGCCCGGAGGTGGCCGTGATCGCCACCGGTGATGAGTTGGTCATGCCCGGCGAAGACCCGGGGCCGGACCAGATCATCGCCTCCAACGGCTTCGCGCTGAAGGCGATGTTCGAGGCCGCGGGCGCCAGCGTGCGCCTCCTGCCGATCGCACGCGACACGGCCGAGAGCCTCAAGACGGTGTTTGAGCTGGCCGAGGGCGCCGATCTGATCGTGACCATTGGCGGCGCATCGGTGGGCGATCACGATCTGGTCGCGCCAGTGGCGGCCGAGCTTGGCATGGAGCAGAGCTTCTACAAGGTGGCGATGCGCCCCGGCAAACCGCTGATGGCCGGAAACCTGTCTGGCACCGCGATGGTGGGGTTGCCCGGCAACCCTGTCTCTTCAATCGTTTGCGGGGCGATCTTCATCCTTCCGATGATCCGCGCGATGCTCGGCCTCGGCGCCGCCCCCGCGCCGCGCCTGAACGCCCGCCTCAGCGAAGACATCCCCGCAAACGGCCCGCGCGAGCATTACATGCGCGCCGTGCTCGACGAAAGCGGCATCCGCCCGCTGCCGCGCCAAGACAGCTCGCTTCTGTCGATCCTGCACAAGGCCAACGCGCTCCTCGTGCGCCCCGTGGGCGATGGGCCGCGGCCGGCGGGCGACAGCGTGGACTACATCCCGCTCTAGACGCCGCACCCCAAACCGTTGACACGAAACGGGAACGGGGTTAGAACATTCGTCGAACAGCCCGAAAACGGGCACCAGAACATCGACCCAGGCGGAGGTGCGAGCATATGCTGACGCGCAAGCAACTTGATCTACTCGATTTCATCAACAAGCGGCTCCAGCGCGATGGCGTCCCGCCCTCGTTCGACGAGATGAAAGAGGCGCTCGATCTGCGCTCCAAGTCCGGCATCCACCGGCTGATCACGGCGCTGGAAGAGCGCGGCTTCATCCGCCGGTTGCCCCACCGCGCCCGGGCCATCGAAATCGTCAGGCTGCCCGATGCGCTTGATCCCTCGGGCAAGGCCGGGTTCGAGCCGCGGGTGATCGAAGGGGACCGACCGGACCGCACCCCGCCCGCGGCCGTCGCGATGAGCGACGCCCCGGCGCTGGAGCTGCCGCTGATGGGCCGGATCGCCGCCGGCACGCCGATCGAGGCGATCACCGACGGCGCCGATCACGTGGCCGTTCCGGGGGCGATGGTGGCCGGCTCGGGCAAGCACTACGCCCTTGAGGTCAAAGGCGAATCGATGATCGACGCCGGGATCAACTCGGGCGACATCGTGATCATCCGCGAAACCTCGGTGGCAGAAAACGGCGATATCGTGGTGGCGCAGGTCGAGGGCTACGAAGCGACGCTCAAGCGCTACCGCAAATCGGGCGACATGGTCATGCTCGAAGCCGCCAACCCGGCGTTTGAAACCCGGCTCCTGCGTGATGACCAGGTCGAGGTGCAGGGCAAGCTGGTGGGCCTCATCCGCACCTACTGACCGGTCCGGCTCCAGGGCCGGGCTCCGCTGGTCTCGGCCACGGTAACGATCCGCAGCCCCGCCGGCGTCAGCCCGAGCGCAAGCGCGCCGGTCTGCGCAAGCCGGGTTTCGTCGTAAAGCCGGCATCCGGCCGGACCATCCTCCACCGGCACCGAGGCGACCACCAGCTCGGCCGTCGCGCAGGCCGCCGCCAGACGCGCGCGCGCCCCGCGCCCGGTCAGATGCACGATCCGCTGCCCGCCCAGCACCAGCTCACGCGCTCCGGCCGCGCCGGTAAACCCCCGCCGGGCGAAGGCCACCGCCTGCGTCACGGCATCGCCGTCGTTTTCCAGCCAGACAGCCGCGGCAAAACCGTCGCCGCGCGGCTTCGACAGGGCCCGGCCCGCGTCGGTCATCGCCCCGACCAGCCCGCCGGTGCCAGTCACCAGCACCGCAGGCCGCTCGACCTCGATCCAGAGCGCCCCGGCGAGCGCCAGCGGCGCGACGCCGATCCAGCGCGCCCGGCCGGCGAGGAGCACAGCGACGAGCCCGCCCGTCGCCACCAGCGGCAGCACCCATGGCCCCGGACTGGGAACATGGCTCACCGCGCCGTCGAGCCCGGAGACAAACCGCGCCACGCCGAGAATCCAGGCAATGGGGACATGCATCAGCCCAAGCGCCAGTCCGGCCAGCCCGAACGGGGCCAGCAGAGCGGCAAGCACCGCGAGCGGCATCAC
>JANTFS010000172.1 GCA_024763335.1 Paracoccaceae bacterium
GTCTTTCCCGATCATGGCCGCACAGCCTACAACTTTGGCCGCGCGTTGCAGGCGGGCGGCGACGTCGCCGGCGCGGCGGAGGCCTATCGCGCCGGGCTCGACGCCGGCTATGCCCGCGCCGGGCTCGGCCTCGCCCTGCTCTACCGCGACGAGAACGGCCTGCCCTTCGGCCCGGGCGACGCCATCGCGCCGCTCACCGCCGCCGCCGAGGCCGGCATCGTCGATGCCGCCTATGAGCTGGGCTGGGCCTATGCCAACGGGCTTGGCGTCGCCGAAGATGCCGCCGCGGCGGTGCGCTGGTACAGCCGTGCGGCCGCGCACGGGATGCCGGCGGCACAATTCGAGCTGGGCTGGGCTGCCGAGACCGGGCGCGGGATGACCGCGGACCCGGCCCTCGCGGCGCGCTGGTATGCGCAGGCCGCCGACGCGGGCAACCTGATGGCGGCAAACAACCTTGGCTGGCTCTACGCGCAAGGCACCGGTGTCGAGCGCGATCCGGCCCGCGCCGTCGCGCTCTACCGCGCCGCGGCCGAGGGCGGCGAGCCGGTGGCCATGGGCAACCTCGCGTGGATGCTGGAAAACGGCATCGGCACGGCGCAGGATATCAGCGCGGCGGCCGAATGGTATCAAACGGCGGCCGAGGCGGGGGAGCCGCAATCCATGCTGGCGCTCGGCAACCTGTTCCTGCTCGGCCAAGGTGTCGCGCGCGACCCCGACACGGCGCTCCTGTGGTTCGCCCGGGCCCGGAGTGCGGGCCGGGTCGAAGCGCTCTCCTACATGGGCGAGGTGTTCGAAAAATCGCAAGACCGGCACGACCCCGAACGCGCGGCGGCCTTCTACCTGCGCGCCCTGCAGGCCGGGGATGGCTGGCCCGCCAGCCGCATGGCCCGGGGCTGGGACGCCGAAACCGCCCGCGCATTGCAACGTCGTCTGCGCGAGGCGGGCCATTACCAGGGCCCGATTGACGGCATCATCGGCGGCGGCTCACGCGCGGCGATGCGCGCGGTGCTTGAGGCCAGCGGCGCCGGGGCCGAATAGCGAAGCCCCGGGCGCCTCAGGCGTTTCGGGCAGCACTCATCCCGCCGCCATGACCGCGCGCTTGGCAAGAACCCCGATCAGGTGGGCGCGGTAATCCGGCCCGCCATGCACGTCGCCGATCAGGTCGCCCGTCGAAACCGACAGCCCGTCGAGCGCCTCCGGCGAGAAATCGGCCGACAGCGCGGCCTCGCCATCGGCCCAGCGGAACACGCCCTCTTCCGAGGCGCCGGTGACCGCGACCCGCACCCCGCCGGACCCTTTCGAGACGAAGACGCCGACAAGCGCAAACCGCGAGGCCGGTTGCTCGAACTTCACATAGGCCGCTGCATCCGGGATCGGGAACCTCACCGCGGTGATGATCTCGTCGTCTTCCAGCGCGGTTTCGAACAGGCCGGAGAAAAATTCGTCGGCCGGGATCTCGCGCGCATTGGTCACGATCGTCGCGCCCGAGCCCAGCGCCGCGGCCGGGTAGCAGGCGGAAGGATCGTTGTTGGCGAGCGACCCGCCGATGGTGCCGCGGTTGCGCACATGCGGATCGCCGATCCCCGCCGCCAGCGCCGCCAGCGCCGGGTAGTCGGTCTGCCCGGCCACCTGCGCATGGGTCGTCGCCGCGCCGACGGTGAGCACCCCGCCCGAGGCCGACAGGCCCTTGAGCTCGTCGAGCGCCGCGAGCGACACCAGACGCTCGGGCATCGCCAGCCGCTGCTTGAGCGTCGGAATGAGTGTCTGCCCGCCCGCCAGCGCGGTGGCGCCCTCATCCTTCAGCGCCGCGACCGCATCGGCCAGGGTGGCGGGCCGTTCGAAATCGAAGTCATACATGGTCCAGTCCTCCCTAGGGGTTCATCGCCTGCCACACCCGGCTGGGCGACAGCGGCATGTCGATATGGGTCACATCCTTGCCGGCGCGCTGGAGCGCATCGACCACGGCGTTGACCACCGCCGGCGGCGAGCCGATGGCCCCCGCCTCGCCGCAGCCCTTCACCCCGAGCGGGTTGTGGGTGCAGGGCGTGGCGCAGGAATGGTCGACCACGTAGGACGGCACATCGTCGGCGCGCGGCATGGCATAGTCCATGTAGGAGCCGGTGATCAGCTGGCCGTCCTCGTCGTAGACCGCCTGTTCGAGCAGCGCCTGACCGATCCCCTGCCCGAGCCCGCCATGCACCTGCCCGTCAACGATCATCGGGTTCACGATATTGCCGAAATCGTCGGCCGCCGCGAAACGCTCGATCGTCACCTTGCCGGTGTCGGGATCAACCTCGACCTCGCAGGCATAGGCGCCGGCGGGAAAGGTGAAATTGTTGGGATCGTAGAAGGCCGTCTCTTCCAGCCCCGGCTCGATCTCTTCGAGCGGATAGTTGTGCGGCACATAGGCCGCCAGCGTGACATCGCCCCAGGCGACCGACTTGTCGGTGCCCGCAACGCTGAACTGGCCGTCCCTGAGCTCGATGTCACCTTCGGAGGCTTCCATCAGGTGGGCCGCGATCTTCTTGGCCTTGTTGATGATCTTCTCGGTGGCCCGCACGATGGCCGAGCCGCCGACCGCCAGCGACCGCGAGCCATAGGTGCCCATGCCCATCGGGGTGTTGGCGGTGTCGCCGTGGACGATCTCGACCATGTTCGGGTCGATCCCGATCATCTCGGCCACCACCTGCGGGAAGGCGGTCTCATGCCCCTGCCCGTGGCTGTGCGAGCCGGTCATCACCACAAGGCCGCCCGTGGCGTTCACCCGCACCGTGGCGCTTTCATAAAGACCGGCGCGCGCGCCAAGCTGGCCGACGAGGTGGCTGGGCGCGATGCCGCAGGCCTCGATGTAGCAATTGACCCCGAGGCCGCGCAGCTTGCCGTTCGCAGCGCTCTCGGCCCGGCGCGCCTCGAAGCCCGCGAGATCGGCGATTTCCTCGAGCTTGTCCATCGTCGCGACGTAATCGCCGGTGTCATATTCCACCGCCACCGGCGTGGCATAGGGGAACTCGGTGATGAAATTCTGCCGCCTCAGCGCAATCGGGTCGACCCCGAGCTCGCGCGCGGCCTTGTCGATCACCCGTTCGAGCTGGAAGGTCGCCTCGGGCCGCCCGGCCCCGCGATAGGCATCGACCGGCACCGTGTTGGTAAACACCGCCTTCACGTTCACGTAGATCAGGGGTGTGCGGTAGTTGCCTGCCATCAGCGTGCCGTGCAGCCAGGTCGGCACGGAGGGCGCGAAGGTGGAGAGATAGGCGCCCATGTTGGCGTAGGTCTCGGTGCGCAGCGCGGTGAAATTGTTGTCCGCGTCCAGCGCCAGCTCGATCTTGGTGACGTGATCGCGCCCGTGCGCGTCGGTGATGAAGGCTTCCGAGCGGGTCGCCGTCCATTTCACCGGCCGGTTCACCTCCTTGGCGGCGAAGGTGCAGAAGGCTTCCTCGGCGTAGTGGAAGATCTTCGAGCCGAAGCCGCCGCCCACGTCCGGCGCCACCACCCGCAGCTTGTGCTCGGGGATGCCGAGCACGAAGGCGCCCATCAGGAGGCGGATGACATGCGGGTTCTGGCTGGTGGTGTAGAGCGTGTGATCGCCGGTGGCGGAATTGTATTCGCCGATGGCCACCCGCGGTTCCATCGCATTGGCGATGAGCCGGTTGTTCTTCAGCTCCAGCGTGGTGACATGCGCCGCCGCGTCGAAGGCCTTGGCCACCGCCTCGCGGTTTTCCTCGACGAAGCCCCAGTCGTAGCACAGGTTGCCGGTCAGATCGTCGTGCACCTTGGGGGCGCCCGGCTCCAGCGCCGCCTTCATGTCGACCACAGCCGGCAGTTCGTCGATGTCGGCCTCGATCGCCTCGGCCGCGTCACGCGCCTGCTCGACGGTTTCGGCCACCACGGCCGCGATCGGGTCGCCGACATGGCGCACCTTGCCCTGCGCCAGCACCGGGTGGGCGGGCTCCTGCATCGGCTCACCGTGCCGGTCGGTCACCTGCCAGCCGCAGGGAATGCCGCCGACAGCCTCGAAATCGGCGCCGGTGAAGACGCGGATCACGCCCGGCATCGCCTGTGCCGCGGCGGTGTCGACCGAATTGATCCTGCCATGCGCCACGTTCGAGCGCAGGAACCAGACGTAGGCCTGGCCACTGACATTGATATCGTCGGTATACCTGCCCTTGCCGGTCAGAAACCGAACGTCCTCACGCCGCTTGTTCGGCGCGCCGATGCCTCCATCTGCTGGCATTTCGTCCTCCCTGATGTGGTGGTCCGGGCCAGCCATGGGCGCCGGATCCGCTTTCGTTGATTGGCCCCGCGCTAGGTGTCGTTCCAGATCGCGAGCAGGCGCTCGACGAGTGTGGTGCGCACGTCCGCCTCTGTCTCGCTGTGGATCACGAGGATCGCCTCGACATCGCCACCGCCGCCGGTCGGGCACATGATCACCGCGTCCTGCTTTCCCGGCTCAAGATCGAAGGCATAGATCGACCATGTGTCGGATGCGGTGTTGCCGCCGCCGTGGTCGAACAGATACTGGCTGATGACGCGCCGGGCCTTGTCCATGCAGGCCTGCTCGGCCGGCATCGTTTCCAGAAGCGAGATCGACCAGCCCTCGGCCCGGGCCGCCGAGCCGGCGACCATCACGCAACCGGCGGCAAGAGCCAACGCAGGCCGCAGACGGCGGGTCATGCCGCATACTCCGCGCCGACGTCCTGCCCCGAGGCCGCGAGAATGGCCTTCACGATGTTGTGGTAGCCGGTGCAGCGGCAGAGATTTCCCGACAGGTATCGGCGGATCTCGGCTTCGCTCGGCTTCGGGATTTCCGCAAGCAGGGCCGCCGCCGCCATCACCATGCCCGGGGTGCAGAACCCGCATTGCAGCCCGTGATGATCCTGGAACGCTTGCTGGATCCGCCCGAGGCTGCCATCGGCATTGCTCATGCCCTCGATCGTCGCCACCTGCGCGCCCTCGGCCTCGAGCGCGAGCATGTTGCAGCTCTTCACCGAGGCGCCGTCGACGTGAATTGTGCAGGCGCCGCACTGGCCGGTGTCGCAGCCCACATGGGTGCCGGTCAGGCCAAGCGTGTCGCGCAGGAAGGTCGAGAGCAGGGTGCGCCCCTCGACCTCGCCCGACACGGGCTGGCCATTCACGGTCATGCTGACCTTTGTCATGCTTGTCTCCCTGGCGGTTGTTTTACCCGTCAGTAAAACAGCCCGACGCGGATTCGAGAAATGGTTTTTTGCAAAAAAATCCATTCAACCTATTGAATATGAAGGCTTTCCACCGACCGGCTGCGCCCCCCAGATCAGCGCTCCCGCGGCTCCGGTCTCCCAGGACCTTCCTTGAGAAGCCCGCCCACGCCCATGGCCGCCACCTCCTCGGAGCCGGGTTCGAACCCCGCCGCGATGCGCTCCAGCACCCGGTCGGCCCCGTTCAGCGCCGGGGCGCGGGCGCAGCCCGGAAGGCCGATGAGCGGGCGGCCGTCGGCGCGCCGCCCATAGAACAGCAGGTTGCCCGGATCGACCGGCATGCCCACCCGCGTCACCGAACCGCCGGCACGCCGCAGCGCCTCGGGGCCGACGTCGCGCGGGTCCGAGGTGGCCGATGCGGTGAGAACGAGCACCAGCTCCGCCGCGGCACCCGCGATCGCCGCCGCCAGCGCATCGGCATCGTGGGCCACGCGGCGCACCTGCCCCAGCCGCAGGCCCAGCGCATCGAGCCGGGCTGTGAGCGCGGCATGGCCGTTGCCCCTGTCCTCCTGCGATCCCGCAGCGTGGCGCGTGACGATCAGCTCGGCGGTGGCGAGCTTGACCGGCGCGAGCGCGAGCGCGGCCTCCCCCGCCGCGGCGGCCCTTGCCACAAGGCCGCGGTCGAGGCCGAAAGGCACGATCTTCACCGTCGCCACCAGCCCGCCGTTGGCCATCCGTTGCCAGGGCGGCACGGTCGCCAGCGAAATCAGCTCGCACACCGCGTTCACGGCGTGAATCCGGCCCGCGTCGATCCGCGCCAAGCCGATCCCGGCGGCATGGATATTCACCCGCCCGGTGTGCGGCGGCGCCAGACGCAAGCCGGCCGCCGCGGGCTCCGGCACGAGGGCGCGCGCGATCGCCGCCGCCGCCTCGTCCTCGCCCAGATCATCCGCGCCGAGGCGCGCCACGGTGATGCGCGTGACGCCCGCCGCCTGCAACGCCGCCACATCCGCGCGCGATACCGTCCGCCCCTTGCGCAGGCGTGCGCCCGGCAGGGCAACGCTATGGGCCAGAACTGCGCCGACCGCCGCGCCGGGGGCAACCGGACCGAACTCCATCACCCCTGCCTCAGGCGCTGGGTGATCTCGGCGAGGACCGAGACGGCAATCTCGGCCGGGCTGCGGGCGCCGATGTCGAGCCCGACGGGCGCATGGATGCGCGCGATCTTGTCCGGGCCAATCCCCTTGGCCGCCAGCCGCTGCACCCGTTTGGCATGGGTGCGCGTCGAGCCGAGGCAGCCGAGATAGAAGCAGTCCGATGCCAGCGCCAGCTCGATCGCCGGGTCGTCGATCTTCGGGTCATGCGACAGGGTGACCACCGCGGTGCGGGCGTCGAGGCCGATGCCGGGCAGCACCTCGTCGGGATAGTCCTCGTGGATCGTTTCGCCGGGAAACCGGTGGCGGGCGGCAAAGGCCCCGCGCGGATCGATGATCACCGGGTCATGGCCCGTCAGCCGGGCCATCGGCACCAGCGCCTGGGCGATATGCACCGCGCCCACGATCACCATGCG
>JANTFS010000173.1 GCA_024763335.1 Paracoccaceae bacterium
CGCTACGACGCGCTGACCCGGGTGCTGGGGCAGGGGCGCGAGATCCCGGCCGTCGGCGGGGTGATCCGCCCCGAACTGGTCTTGCAGGTGAGGGAGGGCCGGAGATGAGCGTGAAGCTGGGCGTGCCCTCGAAGGGCCGGCTGATGGAGAAGACCTTCGACTGGTTCGGTGCCCGCGGCGTGGCGCTGTCGCGCACCGGGTCCGACCGGGAGTATTCCGGCGCCGTGGACGGGATCGACGGGCTCGAGCTCGTGCTGCTCTCGGCGGGCGAGATCCCGCGCGAGCTGGCGGCAGGGCGCATCCACCTCGGGGTCACCGGCTCCGACCTCGTGCATGAAAAACTGGGGGCCTGGGAGGAAAAGGTGGCCGAGCTGGAGCCGATGGGTTTCGGCCACGCCGATCTCGTGATCGCCGTGCCCAAGGCCTGGGTCGACGTCAACACTCTCGACGACCTCGATGCGGTGTCGGCCGCCTTCCGCGCGCGGCACGGCTTCCGGCTGCGCATCGCCACCAAGTATCACCGCCTCGTGCGCGACTACCTGCGCGCCCACGGCGTGGCCGATTACCAGCTTGTCGACAGTCAGGGCGCGACCGAGGGCACAGTGAAGAACGAGACCGCCGAGGCCATCGCCGACATTACTTCCACGGGGGAAACCCTGCGCGCCAATCACCTCAAGGTGCTGCTCGATGGTCCGGTTCACCGCAGCCAGGCGACCCTGTTCAAGTCACGCAAGGCGCAGTGGAGCCCGCAAGACCGGGCAACGCTCGCGGCGTTGAAAAAACAGCTCGGGATCGACCGCTGACCGCCGTCTCCCCTTTCATCTTTCCAGAAATATCCCGGGGGGTGCGGGGGGCAGCGCCCCCGCGGGTCGTCCCGGGCATCAGCCCGGGGCGAAACCTCACAATTCCATCCAGATCGTCACCGGCCCGTCATTCACAAGGCTCACCTTCATGTCGGCCCCGAACCGCCCCTGCGCCACCGCGATCCCCTCGCTGCGCAGGCGCTCGGCGAAATACTCATAGAGCCGCGCGCCCTCCTCGGGGGCCGCGGCCGCGGAAAACCCGGGTCGGTTGCCGCGCGACGTATCGGCGGCGAGGGTGAACTGGCTGACCACCAGCGCCGCGCCGCCCGTATCGAGAAGCGCGCGGTTCATCTTGCCGGCCTCGTCGGAAAAGATGCGCAGCCGCGCGATCTTGGCGGCGAGCTTGTCGGCATTGGCCTCGGTGTCGCCCTGCATCGCGCAGACCAGAACCAGAAGGCCGGGGCCGATCTCGCCGACGACGTCGCCATCGATGCGCACCGCGGCCTCGCTCACACGCTGGACGAGGGCCCTCACAGCTCGTGCGCCCAGGGTGGATTGGCGCCGGCGCGGCTCACGGTGACGGCCGCCGCACGCACGCCGAGCTCGAGCGCCGCTGTGATCGTCGCGGCGTCGAGCGCCGCCAGCGCCGGTTGGGTGAGCAGCCCGGCGCGCGCCAGCCCGGCGAGCAGGCCGGCATTGAACGTGTCGCCCGCGCCGACGGTGTCCACCACCTCGACCGGCCTTGCAGCCACGAATGTTTCGCCCCCCGGCCAGAACGCCCGCACCCCGCGCGCGCCCTCGGTCAGGCAGACCAGTTTGCTGCCCTGCGTGATGAGGTCGTCGATCCGCAGGCCGAGCCAGTCGAGGTCTTCATCCGAGACCTTGATGATGTCGGCGGCCGCGAGCATCGCGGTGATCCGGCTGCGGTAGCGTGGTTCGTCGGTGATGAAACCGGGGCGGATATTCGGGTCGATCATCGTGACCCGATCCCCTGCCGCGCCCAGCATGAGCGTCTCGTAGGCCGCGCCGCAGGGCTCGGCAACCAGCGAGATCCCCCCGAAAAACAGGGCCTGCACGGTGTCGGGCAGCTTTGGCAGATCGTCGGGCGTCAGCATCCGCCCGGCGGTGTTCTCGTCATAGAAGGCGTATTGGGCCTGGCCGTTTTCGAGGGTCACGAAGGCGAGCGTGGTGGGCCGGTCGTTGCGCACCGCGAGGCGGGCGTCGACCTGCGACGCGGCGAGGCCGGCATCGAGGATGCGGCCGAACAGATCGGTTGAGATGCCGGAGAAAAAGCCAGCCTCCGCGCCGAGCCGCCCGAGCGCCACGGCGGTGTTGAACACCGCCCCGCCCGGATAGGGCGCAAAGGCATGCTCACCCGTTGCCGTTTCGCGGGGCAGCATGTCAATCAAGGCTTCACCGCAACACAGGATCATCGCCCAAACCCCTCCATGTTTGCGCAAACGCCTTAGCGCGCCACAGGACTTCGCGCAATCAGTTGCGACAGATTTTCGCGTGGGCCTCCCTCTGCGGTTGCACAGCGCCTATATGCGCAATGCACGGATAGGTCCATGAAATGAAAGGAGCAGAGAAATGGTTGAGAAATCTCAAAGCGGTTTTTGGCCGTCGATGTATGAGCCGTTCCGCACCTTTGGCCAACGCGTCGCCGACTACTTTTCGCCAGCGTCGGATGCGAAACTTGCGGAAGATTCCTACACGATTACCCTCGAACTTCCTGGCGTGGCCGAGGATGATATCGAGATCACCGTGCACGAAGGCGTGGTGACCATCCAGGGCGAAAAGAAGACCGAGCACGAGGAGAAGGGCGAGACCTGGTATTTCTCGGAGCGCCAGTATGGCGCGTTCAGCCGTTCGTTCCGTCTGCCCGCCGATGCTGATGAGACCGGTATCGACGCCAATCTCAAGGACGGTGTTCTGACGGTGACGGTGCCCAAGTCTGCGCCGAAGGCGAAGGCGGCGAAAAAGGTCGAGATCAAGAAGAGCTGACCGGGCACAGGTGCACCTCGCAAAGCGCAACAGGGGCGGTTCGTGATCGGGCCGCCCCGTCTTGGCTGGAAGTCGCGCGCGAGCAAGGTAGGGTGCCGGACTGCGGCGGCGATGCCCATTGACACCATGCCGGCGCCGGGGTGAATACCGGTGCGAGATCGAACCGGAACAAAGGCCCGAGTGACCGCGAAGACGGCACGAGGGCGTAATGCGGAGCAGCTGTCATTTCTGGGAAACGCTATCTGGTCACCGGCGGTGCCGGGTTCCTCGGGATCAACCTCATCCGTTATCTGCTTGCGCGCGGCCACGAGGTGCGCAGCTATGACGTCGCGCCCTTCGCCTATCCGGAGGCCGACCGGGTCTCGGTGCTGACCGGCGACATCCGCGATTCCGCGCTCCATGACGCGGCGTTCGACGGGATCGACATCGTCGTGCATTGCGCCGCCGCCTTGCCTCTGGCCAGCCGCGACGAGATCATGTCGACCAACGTCGAGGGCACGCGGCAGATGCTCGAGGCCGCCCTGGAGCGCGGCATCGAGCGTTTCGTGCATATCTCCAGCACCGCGGTCTACGGCATCCCCGATCACCATCCGCTGGTCGAGACCGATCCGATGCAGGGGGTGGGGCCTTATGGTGAATCGAAGGTTCTGGCCGAGGGCCTCTGCAGCGCGTATCGCGACAGGGGCCTTGTGGTGCCGGTTCTGCGCCCGAAGAGTTTTGTCGGGCCCGAACGGCTTGGCGCTTTTGAACTGCTCTATGATTTCGCCTACGAGGGGCACAATTTCCCGGTGCTCGGCTCGGGCAACAACAAGTACCAGCTCCTCGATGTCGAAGACCTCAGCCAGGCGATTGCCCTGGTGGCCGAAGGCGAGGCCGAGGTGGTCAATGACACGTTCAACATCGGGGCCGCCGCGTTCGGCACGATGCGCGAGAGCTTCCAATCGGTGCTCGACCGCGCCGGACATGGCAAACGCGTCATCGGCCTGCCGGCCACGCCCGCGATCTGGACATTGCGGGCACTCGAAGCGGTGCACCTTTCGCCCCTCTACAAGTGGATCTACGAGACCGCCGCGAAGGACAGTTTCGTGAGCATCGACAAGGCGGTTGAGCGTCTCGGATATTCGCCACGGCACTCCAATTCCGATGCGCTGATCCGCAATTACGAGTGGTATCTCGCAAATCGCGACCGGATTTCGGCCAAGGCCGGCGTGTCGCACCGGGTGCCGTGGAAACGCGGGGCGCTTACGTTGATCAAGCTGGTGATGTAGCGCTCGCGCCCGGCCCGAAACGGCTTGCTGCGACTGCAAAACAGCTATGCTGCGACTGCAAAATCCGATAGACTTGCCTCACGCGTGAACGTCTTTCAACAGCCGTCAATCGCGGCTGTGGTTTTCATCCGCAGGAGTCAGAAATGTCGGTCCCCAAAGGCACACCAAACAGGTGGTTCGTCGTGCTTGGCGCGGTGCTCATGCAGCTCAGCCTTGGTGCCATCTACGCCTGGTCGGTGTTCACCCCCTCGCTGATCGAGGCGGGGTGGTCGAAGGTCGAAACCCAGATCGTGTTTGCCGTCGGGCTGGCGGCCTTCGCGCTGGTGATGGTGGTGGCGGGACGGCTGCTCGCCCGCTTCGGGCCGCGCAAACTGGCGCTCGCGGGCGGCGGCGTGCTCGGGCTCGGCTACGTGATCGCCGGGCTCTTCGGGGCGACCAATTTCTGGGTCGTTCTGATCGGCGTCGGCCTCGTTGGCGGCGCTGGGATCGGGCTTGGCTACGTGGTGCCGATCGCCGTCGGCATGCGCTGGTTTCCTGACCGCAAAGGCATGATCACCGGGCTTGCCGTGGCCGGCTTCGGCTTCGGCGCGATGGGCTGGGTGAAGCTGGCCGGCTCATGGGGGCAACTCATCGAGACGGCGGGGCTCGCACAAACCTTCGTGCTCTACGGTGTCGCCTTCGCCGCGCTGATCTGGATCGGTGCGATCTGGATGCGGATGCCGCCGAAAGGCTGGGCGCCCGAGGGCTACACCGCCGTGGCGACCACCTCCACTGGCGGAGAGAACTACACGCTCACCGAGATGCTGCGCACGCCGCAATTCTACCTCGTCTTCCTGATCTTCGCCGTTGGCGCGGGCGCGGGCCTGATGTCGATCGGTCTGATGAAGCTCTACCCGATCGAGGCGCTCGTCGCCCAAGGCTATACCACCGTCGAGGCCAGCGCGATTGCGGGCACGGCGATGGCGGTGTTCTTCTCGCTCGCCAACGGCTTGGGGCGGATCCTGTGGGGCATGATGTCGGACAAGCTCGGGCGGCGGGTGTCGATCCTGATCATGACCGGCAGCCAGGCGCTGTTCCTCTTTGCCTTCACCGCGATGGCGGGCACGCCGTGGCTGCTCTACCTCGGCGCCACGCTGATCGGCTTCAACTACGGCGGCGCCTTCGCGCTGTTCCCGGCGATCACGGCCGATCTTTTCGGCAATGACCGGGTGGGGCAGAACTACCCGTATGTGTTCCTCAGCTACGGTGTCGGTGGCATCGTCTTCCCGATCCTCGGCGGCATGCTGGGCGACATGGGGAACTTCCCGCTCGCCTTCTCGATCACCGCGGGTGCCTGCCTTGTGGGTGCCGGGGCGGCGATGCTGATCCGCACGCCGGACCACGAAGAGGCGACGCATCACTTCTCGATGCACGGCTTCCTGCACCAGATGCATTGGGACGAGCTGGAAGAGGTCATCGACCACGCGCTGCACCCGAGCCATCGGAGCTAGCACGAAAAACGTGGCGCGGGGCTACTGGTTCTGGGCCACGAAATACCCGATCACGCCCGCGATGATGAGGCCGACGATCACCGCGAAGGCGATCTTCCACGCCGACCACGGCCGCTCGCCCTGCACCTTGCCGGTGCGGCCGTTGACCACGAACCGGTAGGTCTTGCCGCGATATTTGTAGGCCGCCATCCAGACCGGCAGCAGGATGTGCTTGAAGGTGACGTCCTTCACCGTGGTCTGGATGTCGTGCACGCGCTGGCGGTCGCCGCCGATGTCGAATTTGACGTCGCGCAGGATCACCGCGTCCATGTAGTCGCGCGCCTGTTCGTAGCCCTCTTCGAGTTCGACAGTGTAGCCCTCGGCGCTGTAACCGGCGAGGTATTCCGGCCGGTAGGGCTCGAGCGCGGCAAGATCCCACGGCTCCAGCGCGTCGGTGTATTTCTTCGGCAGCGATTTCGAGGCCAGCACCAGCACGTCATCAAAAAAGCGCGCCACCCGGCCCGATTTCGGGGTCCAGCGAATGCGCTGCTCGCGCACCTGCGTGGGCTTGCCGTCGCGCATCACCGTCTTGGTCACGTAGTAGACCGTGCCGCGCTCGCCGCGGTAGCTCGACTTGGTGTCGGCGTCGAAGGTCCAGTAGGGCACGTAGATGCCCGTCATCTTGCGGCCCTTGCGCGCGTATTCCTGCAAGCCATTGGGGGCGAACCATAGCCGGCCCAGCCATTGCGTCATCGCCTTGCGGGCGGCGCGTTCCTCAAGGCCGAAGGGCAGGAGCCCCTTGGGCTTGATGTGGCGCTGGGTGCCGGTGTCGGTCACCACCGGCGTGGCGCAGAAGGGGCATTCGGCGGCGTGGACGTTTGCGTCGAACTCGATCCGGGCGCCGCAGTTGGGGCAGGTCGAGACGCGGATTTCCTCCATCTCGGCCTCGGGAAGCTGGGCGTCGAGAGCCTCGCGGAAATCCAGCTCGCGGATCGCATCGACCTTGCCGCCGTGGCCCTCGATGGGTTCGGCATAGCCGCAGTGATCGCACATCAATTGCCCGCTGTCGGCGTCGAAGCGCAGATCGGCACCGCATTGCGGGCAGGGGAAGCGGTGTTCCTCGTCCGGCTTGCCCGGTTCTTCGAGGACAAC
>JANTFS010000174.1 GCA_024763335.1 Paracoccaceae bacterium
GGCACCGGCTGCAACGTTCCGGGCACCGGCAGAAGCCGGCCGTCGGGGTCGCCCACGGTGATGCCGAGGCCCGATTGCGCGACCTCCTCGCCGAGGATATTGGGCGCATAGGTCGACAGGGGCAGCCGCACGCCGCCGTCTGCGAGCTTCGCCTCGTCATCCCCCGGCAGCCATTTGCCGCGCAGGATCGCATTCAGGTCGCACAGCATCAGCTCGACGCGCTCCGGGCGGCCGTGTTGTTCGCAGAATGCGGCGTATTCGGTGAGAAAGTCGGTCATGGTCCGGCCCGGTTCTCTTCGCGCTGGCGCTTGGTGATCGCGCGTTTCGACACCAGCGAGGTGGTGATGACGCCGACGGTCACGATCGCGATGAGGATCGCCGACAGCGCGTTGATTTCGGGCGAGACGCCGAGGCGCACCGCCGAGAAGATCTTGATCGGCAGGGTTGTCGATGACGGGCCGGATGTGAAGGAGGCGATGACGAGGTCATCGAGTGACAGGGTGAAGCCGAGCAACCAGCCCGAGATGACCGCGGGCGCAATGATCGGCAGGGTGACGGATTTGAACGCATCCCAGCGTGTGCAGCCCAGATCGAGCGCGGCCTCTTCGAGCGAACGGTCAAAGGCAACCAGGCGCGAGGTGACGACCACCGCCACATAGGCCATCGAGAAGGTGGTGTGGGCGAGAATGATCGTGAGCATCCCGCGGTCGAGCCCGACGGAGATGAACAGCAAGAGGAGCGACAGGCCGAGGATCACGTCGGGCATCACCAGCGGCGCGTAGAGCATGCCCGAAAACAGCGTGCGGCCGAAGAACCGCCCGCCGCGCACCAGCACATAGGCGGCCGCGGTGCCGAGCACGGTGGCCAGCGTCGAGGACACCACCGCGACCCGCAACGTCACCCAGGCCGCGTCGAGAAACGCCTCGTTGTGAAACAGCTCGCCATACCACTTGGTCGAGAACCCGGCCCAGACGGTCACCAGCTTGTTCGAGTTGAACGAATAGACAATCAGCACGATCATCGGCAGGTACAGGAAGGCAAAGCCGAGCGTCAGCGAGGTTGCGTTGAACCAGGAGATCCGTCTCATCGCGCCGCCTCGTGGGCCGATGCCGGGCCGGGGCCGGCGACATGGCGAAGACGGGCCAGCAGCCCGGATGAGCGCGCTTGCCGGGTCAAATGTCGCTCTCCCACTGCTTTTCCTCGTTCTTGATGAACAGGACGATCGGAATGATCAGGATCGCCAGCAGGATGATCGCCACGGCCGAGGCGACCGGCCAGTCGCGGTTCGAGAAGAACTCCTCCCACAGCACCTTGCCGATCATCAGCGTGCGCGACCCGCCCAGCAGCGACGGGATCACGAACTCCCCCATCACCGGGATGAACACCAGAAAACTGCCCGCGATGATCCCCTGTTTCGACAGCGGCACGGTTATCAGCCAGAACGCTTTCATCCGCGAACAGCCGAGATCCTCGGCCGCTTCCAGCAGCGAGTCGTCGAGCTTTTCCAGCGCCGCATAGAGCGGCAGCACCATGAACGGCAGGTAGGTGTAGACGATGCCGATATAGACCGCGGTGTTGGTGTTCAGGATCGTCAGCGGCTCGGAAATGATCCCGAGGCCCAGCAGCAATTGGTTGAGAAACCCTTCCTGCGCGAGGATCGCCTTCCACGAATAGACCCGGATGAGAAACGAGGTCCAGAACGGCAGGATCACCAGCATCAGGAGCGTCGGGCGCCATTCGGTCGGGGCACGGCTCATGCCGTAGGCGATCGGGTATCCCACGACCAGCGTCAGAAACGTCGACAGCAGGGCGATCTTGAGGCTCGACAGATAGGCTTTCCAGTAGAGATCATCGGTGGTCAGAAAGACGAAATTCTCGAAGTCCAGCCCCGCCGCCCAGTCGCGCAGCCCGGCCCAGCCCCGCGACAGATCGAGCGTCGGCGTGTAGGGCGGGATCGCGAGCGCGATGTCGGACAGGCTGATCTTGGCGACGATGAGAAATGGCACGAAGAACAGCGCCAGAAGCCACATGTAGGGCAGGGCTATGAGGGCGGCGCGCCTCATTGGGTGAGCACCACGCCGGCAGAGGCGCGCCAGCTCAGCCAGACCTCGTCGTCCCAGGTGAAATCGCGCCGCTCGACGCGGGTGGCATTGGTCATCGCGGCCTTGACCATCTGTCCGCCGGCGAGCTCCACGTGGTAGGTCGAGACGTTGCCGAGGTAGCCGATGTCGATGATCTTGCCGAAGGCGACGTTCGACCGGTCCTCAGGCCGCTCGGCGCTGACGCGGATCTTCTCGGGGCGGATCGCGTAGGTGACGGTCTGGCCCTCGGCGATCTGCTCGGTGGTTTCGGCCAGAATCGGCGGTTCGCCGGCCCCGTAGGTGATTTCGCCCCGGTCGGGGCCAGTGGGCGTGAACCGGCCTTCGATCAGGTTCACGTCACCGATGAAATCGGCCACGTAGACGCTGTTGGGCACTTCGTAGACCCGCGCCGGAGTGTCCACCTGCTTCACCTTGCCATGGTCCATCACCGCGATGCGCGAGGCCACGGTCATCGCCTCTTCCTGATCGTGGGTGACGATCACGAAGGTGGTGCCGGTCTTCTCCTGGATGTCCATCAGCTCGAACTGGGTGTCTTCGCGCAGCTTGCGGTCCAGCGCGCCGAGTGGTTCGTCGAGCAGGAGCAGTTTCGGGGCCTTGGCCAGCGAACGCGCCAGTGCGACCCGCTGGCGCTGGCCCCCGGAAATCTGGTGCGGCTTGCGCCGCGCGAACTGGTCGAGCCGGGTAAGCCGCAGCATCTCCTCCACCCGGGCTGCAATCTCATCTCTCGATTTGCGGTCACGCTTCAGGCCGAAGGCGATGTTGTCCCACACGCTGAGGTGCGGAAACAGCGCGTAGGACTGAAACATCATGTTCACCGGGCGCAGGTTGGGCGGCACCTCGACGATGCTTTGCCCGCTGAGCCGGATTTCGCCCTCGGTCGGGTTTTCGAACCCGGCGAGCATGCGCATCAGGGTGGTCTTGCCACAGCCCGAGGGGCCGAGCAGCGCAAAGAACTCGCGCTCGAAAATGTCGAGCGTGAGATCGTCGATCGCCGTGAAATCGCCGAACCGCTTGGTCACCCCCCGAAACTCGATCAGGGGTTTGGCCTGCGGGTCGGTCCAGGGCGCGAACTCCGTCTGGGAAGACGTGCGGGGATGGTCCGCCATAGGCACCTCGCCGGATTGAAAGGCCCCCGCGCACGGCTGGCGCGGGGGCGCAAGCGGGCTCAGGTTCCCGACTTGATCTTCGTCCAGAGCCGGGTGACGGTGCGCTGCACTTTCGCCGGGTAGGGCGTGGTGGTGAACAGGTTCTTCAGCGTCTCTTCGTCGGGATAGATCGCCGGATCGTTGATCACGTCATCCTCGAGATACGGCTGCGAAGCGAGGTTGCCGTTGGCGTAATAGACGTAGTTCGACGCGGCCGCCATGTTCTGGGCATCCATGATGAAGTTCAGGAACACATGCGCACCGTCGGGGTTGGGGGCGTCAACCGGGATGGCCATCTGGTCGAACCACATCTGCGCACCCTCGACGGGGGCGTGGTAGGCGATCTCGATGCCGTTCTCGGCCTCGGCCGCCCGGTCACGCGCCTGCAACACGTCGCCCGACCAGCCCACGGCAACGCAGATTTCGCCGTTGGCGAGCGCCTCGATATATTCCGAGGAATGGAATTTCGAGATATAGGGGCGCACCGCAGCGAAGACGCCCTCGGCCTTGGCGATCACGTCGGGGTCGTGGCTGTCGGGGTCCTCACCGATGTAGTTGAGCGCGGCCGGGATCATCTCGGAGGGCGCATCGAGGAACATCACGCCGCACTGGCTGAGCTTTTCCATATTGGCGGGATCAAAGACCAGCGACCACGAATTGATCGGGGCATCGTCACCAAGCAGCTCCTTGACCTTGCCCACGTTGGCGCCGATCCCGGTGGTGCCCCACATGTAGTTGATCGAATACTCGTTGCCCGGGTCATATTGCGCGGTGCGCTCCATGATCACGTCCCACATGTTGACGAGATTGGGCAGTTTCGACTTGTCGAGTTTCTGGAATGCCCCGGCCTCGATCTGGCGTTGCAGGAAGGTGCCCGAGGGCACCACCACGTCATAGCCCGAGCCGCCGGCGAGCATCTTCGTCTCCAGCACCTCGTTGGAATCGAACACGTCGTAGATCAGGTTGAGCCCGGTCTCCTGTTCGAACTTGTCGAGCAGCGCTTCATCGATGTAGTCGGACCAGTTGTAAACCCGGACCTCCTCCGCCATCGCGCCCGTGGCGCCCAGGGCAATCGCGGAGCCAAGCAGCATCCATTTCGTCGTCATATCAGTCTCCCGTTGGTCGGGCCGGTGGCCCGGGTTCATTTTTGATCAAAAATAGCCCCAGCCGAGGATATGGTCAAACCCTCCGTGGCAGGGTAGCCTGTCTGCCAAGACTATCCGTCTGCGGACCTAGCGCAATGGGATTGCCAGAAGAGTGTCACCGGTGAATCAGGAAACGGCAAAACTGCCAGATCACGAACGCGCCTACCGGCGCCTGCGCGAGATGGTGCTGTATGGCGAACTCGCGCCCGGTCAGCCGGTGACGATCCAGGGGCTCGTCGAGGCGCTCGGGCTGGGCATGACCCCGGTGCGCGAGGCAATCCGGCGGCTCACCAGCCAGGGCGCGCTGGTGTTCAAGGGCAATCGCCGGGTCGAGGTGCCGCAGATGAGCCGCAGCGAATATGAGCAACTGGCCTTTGCCCGCCTCGCGGTGGAACCCGAACTGGCGCGCCGGGCCGTTGAAAACATGACAAATCGCGACATCGACGGGCTCGCCGACATCGACCGCTTGGTGGATGCGGCGATCGAGCGGGGCGATGTGCGGAGCTATCTCGAAAACAACCATCTGTTTCATGTCGCGCTGTATCGGTTCTCGGGGGCCAGCGTGCTGCTGGCGATCTCCGAGATGCTCTGGCTGCGCTCCGGCCCGTCTCTGCGGGTGATGCTCGGACGTCATGGCACGGCGAACCTGCCGGACATGCACCAGGAAGCGTTGGCTGCGCTGCGCGCGCTGGATGCCGATGGCGTGGCGCGGGCGATCCGGGGCGATATCGAGCAGGGAATCGCCCAGGTCAACGGCAGTCTGGGAGGCGATGCGACAGGTTGATTTGCCGCCACATTGCGTTGACAGCCCAACTTTTGATCATATTGTGAAGCGCGATTTTGCGCCAAGGAGGCCCCGATGAACAAGATCACGAATCACATGCCGACAGCCGAGTTGCAGGCGCTTGACGCGGCCCATCACATGCATCCCTTCACCGCCAACCACGAGCTTGCCGCGAAGGGCGTGCGGGTGATCACCCGGGCCGACGGGGTGAGGCTGACCGACAGCGAGGGCGCGGAGATTCTCGATGCCATGGCCGGGCTGTGGTGCGTCAACATCGGCTACGGCCGTGACGAGCTGGCAGAGGCCGCCGCCCGGCAGATGAAGGAACTGCCCTATTACAACACATTCTTCATGTCGACGCATGTGCCCGCCATCGCGCTGGCCGACAAGCTCGCGGACCTGGCGCCGGGCGATCTCAATCACGTGTTCTTTGCCTCTGGCGGCTCCGAGGCCAATGATACCAACATCCGCCTCGTGCGCCGCTATTGGGACCTGCTCGGCAAGCCCGAGAAGAAAGTGATCATCAGCCGCAAGAACGCCTATCACGGCACCTCCGTCGGCTCTGCCTCTTTGGGCGGGATGGCCGGGATGCACGCGCAGGGCGGGCTGCCGATCCCGGACGTGGTCCATATCAACCAGCCGCACTGGTATCTCGAGGGCGGCGACATGAGCCCCGAGGAATTCGGCATCCAGCGGGCCCGCGAACTCGAGCAGAAGATTGACGAGCTGGGCGAGGACCGGGTCGCGGCCTTCATTGCCGAGCCGATTCAGGGCGCGGGCGGGGTGATCGTGCCGCCCGAGACCTACTGGCCCGAGATTGCACGGATCTGCGAAGAGCGCGACATCCTGCTCATCATCGACGAGGTGATCACCGGCTTCGGGCGCACCGGCGAATGGTTCGGCACGCAGTATTACGGGCTGAAACCGGATGTGATGACCATCGCCAAGGGGCTGAGCTCGGGTTATGCGCCGATCGGGGGCTCGATGGTTTCGGGCAAAGTGGCCGAGGTGATCGGGCGCGAGGAATTTACCCATGGCTACACCTATTCCGGCCATCCTGTGGCCGCGGCCGTGGCGCTGGAGAACCTGCGGATCATGGAAGAGGAAAAGATCGTCGAACACGTGCAGAACGAGGCCGCGCCCTATCTGGCCGAGAAATGGCACCAGCTTGGCGATCACCCGTTCGTGGGCGAGACCAAGATCGTGGGCATGATGGCCTCGCTGGCACTCACCGCCGACAAGTCGGTGCGCAAGCCCTTCGCCGCGCCGGCGGGAACGGTGGGCCACATGGTGCGCGAGAAGTGCTTTGGCAACAATCTGATCATGCGCCACGTGGGCGATCGCATGGTCGTTGCCCCGCCGCTGGTGATGACGAAGGCCGACATCGACACGCTTTTTGAGCGCGCGGTGAAATCGCTCGACGAGGGCTATGCCGCGGTCAGGGATGCGGGGCTTTTGCACGTGGCCGAGTG
>JANTFS010000175.1 GCA_024763335.1 Paracoccaceae bacterium
GCGTCTGCCGCCGAGTAGGGCATGGCGACGTGCAGGCCGGGCACATGGGCATACCACGCGGCGTAATCCTGGCTGTGTTGGGCGGCAACGCGGGCGGCGGCCCCCGAGGCACCGCGGAAGACGACAGGGACGGACATCTGCCCGCCCGACATGTAGCGCGTCTTGGCGGCGGTGTTGATGATCTGGTCCATCGCCTGCATCGCGAAGTTGAAGGTCATGAACTCGACGATGGGCCGGAGGCCCCCCATGGCGGCCCCGGTGGCGAGGCCGGCAAAACCGTGCTCGGTGATCGGGGTGTCGATCACCCGTTTGGCGCCGAACTCGTCGAGCAACCCCTGGGAGACCTTGTAGGCGCCCTGGTATTCGGCCACTTCCTCGCCCATCAGGAACACGGTCTCATCGGCGCGCATTTCTTCGGCCATCGCGTCGCGCAGTGCCTCGCGCACCGTCATCTCGCGCATCGTTGTGCCCTCGGGGATCTCCGGGTCGTCCGGCACGATCGTCGCAGACGGCGGGGCCGCGACGGGCTCGGGATGATGGCCCGCGCCCTGTTCGTGGGTCAACTCATGCGCCGTCTCGACGGTGGCGGCGGCCGCTTCCGCATCTTCGCCCTCTTCGATCAGCACCGCGATCGGGGTGTTGACCTTGACCGCCTCGGCGCCTTCCCTGACGAGGATCTTGCCGATGATCCCTTCATCAACCGCCTCGAACTCCATCGTCGCCTTGTCGGTCTCGATCTCGGCGATCACGTCACCGGCGGCGACGGTGTCGCCTTCTTTCACGTTCCATTTCGCCAGCGTGCCCTCTTCCATCGTCGGGCTGAGCGCGGGCATGAGAATTTCCGTAGCCATGTCTTTCGTTTTCCCTCGGATCACGCGTAGATATCGGTCCAGAGCTCGTCGGGCGCGGGCTCGGGGCTTTCGCGGGCGAAATCGGCGGCCTCGCTGACGACGGCCTTGATCTCCTTGTCGATCGCCTTGAGCTCGTCTTCGCTGGCGTGCTTGCCCTGCAGCAGAAGCTCGCGCACGTGCTCGATGGCGTCGCGCGTCTCGCGCACCTTCTGGACTTCCTCGCGGGTGCGGTATTTCGCCGGGTCCGACATCGAATGCCCGCGGTAGCGATAGGTTTTCATCTCGAGGATGTAGGGGCCCTTGCCGGCGCGGCAGTGGGCAACGGCGCGCATCCCCGCCGCCTTGACGGCCAGAACGTCCATCCCGTCGACCGCCTCGCCGGGGATGCCGAAGGCTTCGCCGCGGGTGTAGATGTCGGGGGTGGAGGTGGAACGGCCCATCGCGGTGCCCATGGCGTATTGGTTGTTCTCAATGACGAAGATCACCGGCAGATCCCACAATGCGGCCATGTTGAAGGTCTCATAGACCTGGCCCTGGTTGGCGGCGCCGTCGCCGAAATAGGTGAAGGTGACGCGGCCGTTCTCGCGGTACTTGTCGGAGAAGGCGAGGCCCGCCCCGATCGGCACCTGCGCACCGACGATGCCGTGGCCGCCGTAGAAGTGCTTCTCGAGCGAAAACATGTGCATCGAGCCGCCCTTGCCCTTGGAATAGCCGCCCTCGCGGCCGGTGAGTTCGGCCATCACGCCCTTGGGATCCATGCCGCAGGCCAGCATGTGGCCGTGGTCGCGGTAGGAGGTGATGCGCTTGTCGCCCTCTTCGGCCGCCGCTTCGAGCCCGACGACAACCGCTTCCTGACCGATGTAGAGGTGGCAGAACCCGCCGATCAGCCCCATGCCATAGAGCTGGCCGGCCTTTTCTTCGAATCGCCGGATGAGCAGCATCTCGCGGTAAAGCGAAAGCAGATCGTCCTTGGAAGTATTTGATTTCTTTTTGCTTTTGGCAGTCGCCATCGGCTGTCTCCTCACCTTCGCGAGAAATGGTTTAATGTTAAACTAATAAATACACGAAAATGCTCCGGCAGGCGAGGGGCTTTTCCGTCCGGCGTCCAGAATAAGCCGGGGCGACGCAGGCGAGGCCCTCGGAGTGATTGGGGTTGACGAGGGGGGGTTACCTGTGGCCCGGCTTTCACCGGAAAACCGGAAAACCGGAAAACCGGAAAACCGGAAAACCGGAAAACCGGAAAACCGGAAAACCGGATTTCTGCGCCGTAACGGAAGCGTGGTGGCGTGCCGCGACGGCCCGGCCAGCCCGCAACACGGGGGTGTCAGCGCAGCACGACCTCGTCGCCACGCACGAGGCCAAGCACGTTGCGCGCCTGTTCGTCGAGGAGGTCAAGGTCGAGATAATCGTCCGAAAGCCGGTGGGTCTTGTTGCGCAGTTCCGCGATCTCTTCGGCCAGCGCGTCCCGCTCGGCGCGCAGCGCTTCGGCCTCGGCATCGATCCGCACCCGGCGAAACAGCCCGTAGTCGCCCTGGACGCTGGCGAAGGTGAAATAGAGGCCGGCCAGAATCAGGCCTATGAAATAGAAGACCCCACCAACACCTGTCTGTTTGCGCGGATTGCCCATCTTGCGCCGAACCTGCCGTCTGCCGCGCCTCTTGCGGACGCCGTTGGCCCAGTATCGCACAAGGGGCGCGGCATGTGAATCCCCCATTTGCCGGCCCCGGACGGCGCCCGCGGCACTCAGGCCTCCGGCTTGGTTCAGGTGATCGAGGCGGCGTAGATCGCGTCGATCGCCGCGGCGAGGGCTGCGTTGAATTCGGCATCGCTCATCCGCACGTCAAGGCCCTCGGTCAGCGCCCGGCTGAAGCTCGCGATCATGCCGTTGTTCTTCGCCAGCAGCGCGTTGGCCTCGTCGCGGGGGTAACCGCCCGAAAGCGCCACCACGCGCACCACGTTGGGGTGCCGGATCAGGGTGCCGTAGTGGTTGGCCACGCTGGGCAGCGTGAGCTTCAGCATCACCTGTTCGCCGTCGCCGAGGGCGCCGAGATGCTTGGTGAGGTCTTCGAGCAGAATGTCCTCGGCATCGGCCTTGTCGGGGCAGGTGATGCTCACTTCGGGCTCGATGATCGGGATGAGCCCCTTGGCGAGGATCTGCTTGCCGACCTCAAACTGCTGGTCGACCACGGCCTTGATCCCGGCGACATTGGCGGCGTGGATCACCGAGCGCATCTTGGTGCCGAAAATGCCCGCCGCGACGGCGCGATCGAGCAGGGCGTCGAGCCCGGGGATCGGTTTCATCACCTGGCAGCCGTTGTCCGCGTCGGCCAGCCCCTTGTCGACTTTCAGGAAGGGCACCACCCGGCGGTCTTCCCACAGGAACTGCGCGGCGGGCTTGCCGCCGAACGCGCGGTCCATCGTCATCTCGAACAGGATCGCCCCGATCACCTTGTCGCCGGTAAAGGCGGGCGCCGTGGCGATGCGGGCGCGCATGGCGTGGATCAGGTCATACATCTCGGCCTCGCTCGACCAGGCGTCTTGCCCGATGCCATAGGCGGCGAGGGCCTTGGGGGTCGAGCCGCCCGACTGGTCCAGCGCGGCGATGAAGCCCTTGCCGGTTTTCATCTGGGCGAGTTGATCCGGGTTTGGCATGTCGGCCCCCTTTCGGTGTGGTTGCACCTCAGGTGTAGGCCGCCGCACAGAGGGGTTCAATCGTGGTAGCGCTAGCTCCGCGGCTTCAGCATCCGGCCGGTCACCCGGGCCGGGAAACGGCGCGAAAACAGGCGTGGCGACCGGGCAAAGGCCGTGTTTTGGGCGCCCGGTTGCGGGCGCCCGTCACCTTGATCGCGGTGCCCGCCATCATCGCCGCCCAGCCGGCGGACGCGACCTTCCCGCGCGGGCCGCCACCTCAGCTTTCGAGCGCGGCGACGCCGGGCAGCACCTTGCCCTCCATCCATTCGAGGAAGGCGCCCCCGGCGGTGGAGATATAGGTGAAATTCGCCGCCTTGCCCGCGGCATTGATCGCCGCGACGGTATCGCCGCCGCCGGCGACCGAGACAAGGTTGCCGGCATCGGTCTGCGCCGCGATCTCGTCGAGCATCTCGAAGGTGCCCTTGTGGAACGGCTCGAGCTCGAACACGCCGAGCGGGCCGTTCATGATCAGCGTCTTGGCGCTGCCGATCACCTTCTTGATATAGGCCACCGTCTCGGGCCCCGCGTCGAAGATCATCGCGTCGGCCGGGCAGGCATCGACGGGCACGGTTTCGTGCTTGGCATTGGCCTTGAATTCCCACGCCACGACAACATCGGTCGGCAGGATGATCTCGCAGCCGGCCTTCTCGGCGGTGTCGAGGATCTTGCGGGCGGTATCGGCAAGGTCATGCTCGCACAGCGACTTGCCCACGTCGATGCCCTTGGCGGCGAGGAAGGTGTTGGCCATGCCGCCGCCGATCACCAGGTGATCGACCTTGCCCACGAGGTTGTCGAGCAGGTCGAGCTTGGTCGAGACCTTGGCGCCGCCAACCACGGCCACCACCGGGCGGACCGGGTCGCCAAGCGCCTTCTCCAGCGCCGAGAGCTCCTCGGCCATCAGCCGGCCGGCGCAGGAGGGCAGGAGCTTGGCCACGCCCTCGGTCGAGGCGTGCGCCCGGTGGGCAGCCGAGAAGGCGTCGTTCACATAGACATCGCCGAGTGCGGCGAGCGCGGCGGCAAAGCCCGGATCGTTCTCGGTTTCCTCCTTGTGGAACCGCGTGTTTTCCAAAAGCAGCACTTCCCCCTCGCCGAGCGCGGCCACGGCCTCCTTGGCCGGGGCGCCGATGCAGTCGCTGGCGAATTTCACCGGCATGCCGAAGGCAGCCTGCAGCGCGGGCACGATGATCTTGAGGCTCATCTCGGGCACGACCTGCCCCTTGGGGCGGCCGAAATGCGCCATCAGCACCGGTTTGCCGCCCTTGGCGACGATATCCTTCACCGTTGGCACGATGCGTTCGATCCGGGTGGCGTCGGTGACATTGCCGGCATCGTCCACCGGCACGTTGATGTCGACGCGCGCCAGCACCACCTTGCCGGCAAGATCCATGTCGTCGAGGGTTTTCCAGGCCATTGCGTTTCCTCCCGCGTTGTCAGTCAGAGGCCAAAGACACGATCGGGGCCCGCGTGGTCAATGAGACAAATGTGACGGCCGGTTTTTTCTTTTTTTCTTGCCCGAAACGAAAATCTAATCGCGTCGCCGCCCGATGCCCCTTTTCCTTCGGGTCCGGCAGGCATAGGTTCCGGCCAAAGCAAACGCGAAGGAGCGCCTCATGGCCGAGATCAAGGATCCGGAAAATACCATCGTCATCGAGCTCAAGGACGGCAATGTCACCATCGAGCTTCTGCCCGACGTGGCGCCGCAGCACGCGGCGCGGATGAAGGAGCTGGCGCGGGCCGGCAAATACGACGGCGTGGTGTTTCACCGCGTGATCGACGGGTTCATGGCCCAGACCGGCGACGTCGAGCACGGCAATCCCGACGCCGGCGGCGATCTGCGCCGCGCCGGCACCGGCGGCTCCGATCTGCCCGATCTGCCGGCGGAATTTTCCAAGCTGCCGCATGACCGCGGCACGCTGGGCGCGGCGCGCGCGCAGAACCCGAACTCGGCCAACAGCCAGTTCTTCATCAACTTTTCCGACAACCACTTCCTCAACGGGCAATACACCGTCTACGGCCGGGTGATCGAGGGCATGGAGCATGTCGATGCGATCACGCGCGGCGAGCCGCCCGCGAACCCCGACAAGATGATCTCGGTCAAGGTTGCCGCAGATGTCTGACACCGGCCAAGGCGACGGGAAGGGCGGGCGCGGCAAGCGCGCGACGCTGATCGCGTGGCTCCTGTTCCTCACCGGCGTCGCGCTCATCGTGCTCTACTATTTCATGACCGTGCCCGGGTCCTCGCCCAAGGTGGTGACCGAGGCGCCGGGGGTGGGCGATGGCCCGCAGATCATGCTGACGATTTCGGGCGAGGCCAACGGCGAGGTGGTGATCGAGCTGTTCGACGAGCTGGCGCCGAAACATGTCGAGCGGATCGTCACGCTGGTGCGCGAGGGGGCCTATGACGGGGTGGTGTTCCACCGCGTGATCGACGGTTTCATGGCCCAGACCGGCGACGTCGAATTCGGCAAGGCCGGCGGTGACCTGTCGCTGGCGGGCACCGGCGGATCCGCCTATCCCGACCTGCCGGCGGAGTTTTCCAACGAGCCCTTCGTTGCCGGCACCGTCGGCATGGCGCGCTCGGCCAGCCCGGATTCGGCCAACAGCCAGTTCTTCATCATGTTCGACAAGGCACCGCACCTCGATGGCGAATACACCGTCGTCGGGCGCGTGATCTCCGGCATGGACGTGGTCAACGCGATCAAGCGCGGCACCGGCGGCAACGGACGGATCATCGGCGATCCGGACGTGATCACCTCGGCGCGGGTTCTGAACTAGGAAAACGCCCCCCGCTGGGGGCGTTTTCTTGTGTTTCACTCGACGGCCGCGAGGGCCGACACAAATATGATAAAGGCCAGGGCTTCCAGCACCGGCGCGGGAATGCGTTTGATCATGCGGTGTCCTAACCCGAAACCGGTTAACGTGGGACTGATTTGTCGGCCCCGCGCCGGAAACACAGTGTTTCGGTCGCACCCAGGGCGCGTTTCCTCGCAAAAACCTTGGGAATTTCCACAAATTGTCGGGATTGGCGGGGATTGTGGCGTAACCAGAAACAGGTGACGCCCATGTTTGACCAT
>JANTFS010000176.1 GCA_024763335.1 Paracoccaceae bacterium
GGGCAGCCCTTGGCCATGTCGCAGGCCGCCGCCTGATCGGCGGCTTCCACCACGGTGAAACCGGAGACCGGGTTTGCGCCGCCGTCGTCGGCCAGCCCCGCGTTGCTCACGGTCATCGACTGCCCGAGCGGGCCGCCGCCATCGAGCACGGCGGTTCCCATGGCGCCATACCATGCGTTCCATTGGGCCATGACCTTCTCACCCTCCTCGGGCGAAGAAGGAGCCGTTCCACCGTGATAGGCAAAGATGAATTTCGGCATGTTGTCCTCCCTGACGTTGGCCTCAACCGGCCAGTCTCTCCAGCTTGTTGAGGCTTGAGGCCCACCCGGCCCCGTGGTTCTTCGCCGCTTCGTCATCCGGCAGATCGACGTGGCGAAGTTCGAGATCCGTGCCGCCGTTCCGGGCCGGCACGAGCCGGATCGTCACATGGCTCTCCACCCCGCGCCGATCATTCTCGTCGTGCCAGGCCCAGGTGAAGCCGATCGAGTTCGGCGGGTCGACATGGGTGACATGGCCCGAAACCTTGTAATTCTGCCCCTCGGCATTGGTCATCACCGACATCCACGGCCCGGTCTGCGCGAAGCTCAGATCGTGATCCGAGATGTGCATGCCTTCCGGCCCCCACCATGTGAGCAGCTGCGCGGTTTGGGTGATGAAGCCGAAGACCTTTTCGGGGCTGGATTTGAATTGCCGGGTCAGCAGGAGGTCAGCCATCGTTCGTCTCCTCTCCAAGCGCGGCGGCGAGCCGGTCGACGGCGCCGCGCCAAAAGGCTTCGTGGCTCTGGGTCCAGTCGTAGATGGCGCGGACCTGCGCGGGGTTCACCGAGTAGATCCGCCGTTGCCCGTCGATCTCGCGGCGCAGGATCCCCGCTTCGCGCAGCACTTTCAGATGCCGCGAAATCGCCGGGGCGGAGATCGCCGCCACGTCTTGCAGCGCGCCGGCGCTTAGGGGCCCTTCGTCGAGCAGGCGGTCAACGATGGCAAGGCGGGTCGGGTCGCCGAGCGCGGCGAAGGTGTCGGGCAGGGGCTTCATGATTTCCTCATCTGTTAATTAACGAAACTATGAAATACCGATTCGATCAAGGCCCTTGTCTCGGCGGGCGCCTTGGCCCATGTCGGGATGATGACCGATACTGTTCCCACTCTGCTTTCCTTTGGCCACGGATTTTCCGCCCGCGCGCTTTCGCGCAAGCTCATCGCGCAAGGCTGGCGGGTGATCGGCACAACCCGGAGCGCCGAGAAGGCCGAGGCGTTGCGCAAGGAGGGTGTCGAGCCGGTCATCTGGCCGGGGTCCGACATGGCGCCGCATCTGGCCGATGCCACCCATCTCCTGCTCTCGGCCGCGCCCGACGATGACGGAGACCCGGTGCTGGCGGCGCTGCGCGACGAGATCGCCGCCAATGCCGGGCATCTTGAGTGGGTGGGCTACCTCTCCACCACCGGGGTTTATGGCGATCATCAGGGCGGCTGGGTCGATGAGCAAACCGCGCTCACACCGGCGACCCGGCGGGGCCATCAGCGGGTGAAAGCCGAGGCGCAATGGCAGGCGCTGGCTGAGGAAGCCGGGCTGCCGCTGCACATCTTCCGCCTTGCCGGTATCTACGGGCCGGGCCGGGGGCCGTTTGCCAAGGTTCGGCGCGGCACGGCGCGGCGGATCATCAAGCCAAACCAGGTGTTTAGCCGCATCCATGTCGACGACATCGCGCAGGTGCTCGCCGCCTCGATCGCCAAGCCGAACCCGGGCGCTATCTACAATGTCTGCGACAACGAGGCGGCGCCACCCGAGGATGTGCTGAGCCATGCCGCGAAGCTTCTGGGCGCAAAGCTGCCGCCGGAGGAAGACTATGCCACCGCCGAGATGACGCCGATGGCGCGCAGCTTCTATGCCGAGTCGAAGCGGGTGCGGAACGACCGGATTCGCAAGGAGCTGGGCGTGAACTTGCTCTATCCGAGCTACCGCGAGGGGCTCGCGGCGCTTCTGGCGCTCGAAGAACAGCCCTGAACGAAACCGGTGCTAGGCCCGCTTGGCGCCGAGCGCGGCCACGTCGAGGGCCTCGAGAACCTTGGTTTCGATATCCGACGCCGTGAGCTTGGCAACCTCGCGCATTTCGCTCGGGCTGGCGTGGTCGATGAAGGTATCGGGCAGCACCATCGAGCGGAACTTGAGGCCGGTGTCGAAAACGCCGTGCTCGGCCAGAAGCTGGGCCACGTGGCTGCCGAAGCCGCCCACGGCCCCTTCCTCGACGGTGATCAGCACCTCATGATCCCGCGCAAGGCCGAGGATCATGTCCTCGTCGAGCGGCTTCATGAAGCGGGCATCGGCGAGGGTCGGGGTGATGCCGCGCTGCGCCAGCTTTTCCGACGCCTTGCGCGCTTCCTCGAGCCGGGTGCCGAGCGAGAGGATGGCAACGCGGCGGCCTTCTTCGATGATCCGGCCCTTGCCGATTTCCAGCACCCGGGGTGTTTCGGGCATGTCGACGCCCACGCCCTCGCCGCGCGGATAGCGCACCGCCGACGGGGCATCGTCGATCGCATGGGCGGTGGCGACCATGTGGATCAGTTCCGCCTCGTCGGCGGGGGCCATGATCACGAAGCCCGGAAGATTGCCGAGATAGGCGAGATCGAAGCTGCCGGCATGGGTGGCGCCATCCTGCCCGACGAGCCCGGCCCGGTCGATCATGAAGCGCACCGGCAGGCGCTGGATCGCCACGTCGTGCACGACCTGATCGTAGCCGCGTTGCAGGAAGGTGGAATAGAGCGCGCAGAACGGCTTCATGCCGCCAGCCGCGAGGCCTGCCGCGAAGGTCACGGCGTGCTGCTCGGCGATGCCGACGTCGAAGGTGCGGCTCGGGTAGCGCTCGGCCATCATCCCCACACCGGTGCCATCGGGCATCGCGGCGGTGATCGCGCAGACCTTGTCGTCCTGCGTCGCGAGATCGGTCAGGGTGCGCCCGAAGACATTGGTGTAGGACGGCGCGTTGGAGGGCGTCTTGTGCTGCTTGCCGGTGAGCACGTCGAACTTCGCCGTTGCGTGGCCGCGGTCATCGGCGTTCTCGGCCGGCGCGTAGCCCTTGCCCTTCTTGGTGATCACGTGCAGGAGCACCGGCCCGGTGGCGCGGTCATGCACCTGTCGCAGCACGCCGACGAGGTGCTCCATGTCGTGCCCGTCGAGCGGGCCGATGTAGGAAAAGCCCAGTTCCTCGAACATCGTGCCGCCCACGGTCATGCCCTTGAGCATTTCCTTGGCCCGGCGCGCGCCTTCCTGAAACGGCGGCGGCAGCAGGCTCACCGCGCCCTTGGCGGCCGCCTTGAGCTCCTGGAACGGCTCGGCCTCGTAGAGCCGGCTGAGGTAGGTCGACAAGGCCCCGACCGGCGGGGCGATGGACATGTTGTTGTCATTCAGGATGACGAACATGCGCTTGTTCAGATCGCCCGCGTTGTTGAGCGCCTCGAAGGCCATGCCGGCCGTCATCGAGCCATCTCCGATCACCGCGATCGCGTCGCCCAGCGCCGGGTCGGGCGTGCCGCCCAGTTCGCGCGCCATGGTAAAGCCGAGCGCGGCGGAGATCGACGTCGAGCTGTGGCCGGCGCCGAACGGGTCATAGGGGCTCTCCGAGCGCTTGGTGAAGCCCGAGAGCCCGCCCTTCTGGCGCAAGGTGCGAATGCGGTCGCGCCGGCCGGTGAGGATCTTGTGCGGGTAGACCTGATGGCCGACGTCCCAGATGATCCGGTCGCGCGGGGTGTCGAAGACATGGTGCAGCGCGACGGTCAGCTCGACCACGCCCAGCCCGGCGCCGAGGTGCCCCCCCGTCTCGGAGACGGCGCTGATCGTTTCCGCCCGGAGTTCGTCGGCCAGCTGCCGCAGGTCCTGAATGGAAAGCGCCTTCAGGTCGGCGGGTGAGGCGATGCGATCGAGGAGCGGGGTATCGGGCCGGTCAGACATGTCAAACTCTCGAAAAACTCAAGCATCTCGCGCAATAACGAAGCGGGCGGCTTCCCGCAAGGTTTCAGCTCTCTCTCCATACGGCGCAAGGGCCTCGATGGCGTCATCGACAAGGTCGGATGCGCGGGATTTGGCCGCTTCGAGCCCGAGGAGCGATACGAAGGTCGCCTTGCCCGCGTCGGCATCCTTGCCCACCGCCTTGCCGACTGTCTCGGCGTCGCCCTCAACGTCGAGCACGTCGTCGGCGATCTGGAAGGCCAGCCCAAGCGCCTCGCCATAGCGCCGGAGCGGCTCCGGGCTCTCGCCCGCGAGACGGGCCCCGGCCATGGCCGACCAGCGCAGGAGCGCGCCGGTCTTGCCGGCCTGAAGCGTCATGATTTCGTCAAGCGTCAGCGGCGCGGCGGCGGTCTCGGCGGCGATGTCGAGCGCCTGACCCAGCACCATGCCGCGCGCCCCGGCGGCCTCGGCAAGGGTCCGCGACAGCTCGATACGAACCTCCGCCGGGCCCACCTCGTCGCGCGCGACCAGCTCGAACGCCAGCGATTGCAGCGCATCGCCGACGAGAATGGCCGTGGCCTCGTCCCATTTCCGGTGCACCGTTGGCTGCCCCCGGCGCAGATCGTCATCATCCATCGCGGGCAGATCATCATGCACGAGGCTGTAGGCGTGGATCGCCTCGACCGCCGCGGCGGGGTGGCGCGCGGCATCGGGCGCGACCCCCAGCATGCGCGCCCCCTCGATCACCAGAAACCCGCGCAGCCCCTTGCCGCCCGCCACCGCGTAGCGCATCGGCTCGGCCAAGGGGCCGCTGTCCGGGAGGGCCTCGAGCAGGCAGGCGCCCACGAGGGCCGAATCATCTCCCAGCCGTTCGCGAAACATTTACAGACCTTCGACAGGCTTGGTGCCGGTCGGGTTGCCGTCGGCGTCGAGCGTGATCGCGGCCACCTTTTCCTCGGCTTCCTTGAGCTTGACCTCGCAACGCGCCTTCAGCTCCGCCCCGCGTTCGTAGAGCTTGATCGAATCCTCCAGCGCCACGTCGCCGCGTTCGAGCTGGCCGACCACGGCCTCAAGCTCCGCCATCGCTTCCTCGAAGCTCATTTCCTCAACCGGCTTTTCGCTCATGCTCCGCGCTCCATCAAAACTTCCACGTGCAGCCCGACACTGTCGGCCAGCGCTTCGAGATCATATCCGCCCTCGAGCGCAGAGACCACCTTGCCGCCGCAGCAGGCGTCGGCCAGATCGCAGATCCGGTGGGTGATCCAGCCGAAATCCTCAGTCGTCCAGTGCAGCCCCGCGAGGGGATCGGCCCGGTGCGCGTCGAACCCGGCCGACACCAGCACCAGTTCCGGCTCCCAGTCCTTCACCCATGGCAGGATTTCGCCGTCCCATGCGGCCTGCATTTCCGCGCTCCCGGTTCCGGCGCTCAGCGGAACATTCCTGACCTGCAGGTAGGCGCCGCGCTCGTGCCGTGCCCCCGTCCCGGGAAAGAGCGGCATCTGGTGCGACGAGGCAAAATGAATGCGGCTTTCGTTCCACAACACGTCCTGCGTGCCGTTGCCGTGGTGCACATCGAAATCGAGCACCGCGACACGATTGAGCCCATGGGTTTCGAGCGCGTGCAACGCGCCGATCGCGACGTTGGAGAACAGGCAGAAACCCATCGCCTGAGCGCGCTCGGCATGGTGGCCGGGCGGGCGCACGCCGACGAAGGCATTGCTGACCTCGCCGGCGAGAACGGCATCGACGGCGGCGGCCACGCCGCCAACGGCGCGCAGCGCGGCATTCCATGAGCCCGGCGACATCGTCGTGTCGGGGTCAAGCTGTGTCCAGCCGGTGTCCGGCACGGCCTCGTGCAGGGCCTCGATATAGGCCTTGGAATGGGCGCGGCGGATCGTCTCCTCGGCGGCGAGCGGCGCGGGGCGCCGGTCGAGCCCGTCGAAGACCGGGTTTGCCAGCGCGGCATCAATCGCCTTCAGGCGGGCAACCTGTTCCGGATGGCCCGGCGGGTTGACGTGTTCGAGGCAGTCGGGATGCGAAAAATAGGCGGTTGTCATGGCCAGACCATGCGCCCTTCGTGCGGCCATGCCAAGGGCGAAACGGCTCAGTCTCCCACCAGCATGTAGCCGGCGCCGCGCACCGTTTGCAGATAGCGCGGCGATCGCGGATCGTCCTCGAGTTTGCGCCGTAGCCGGGTGATCTGAACGTCGATCGCGCGGGCCTTGGCATGCAGCCCCTCGCGGCCGAGACGGGCGATCAGCTCGCCCCGCCCGACCGGTTCGCCAAGATCGGCCGCCAGCGCCCGCAGCAGCTGCACCTCGGTGCCGGTCAGGCGCACCGGCTCGCTGCCGCGTGTCAGGAGCCCGCTCTCGATGTCAAACCCGAGCTCGCCCATCTGCACGACGCGCGGTGTCAGGGAGGCCGGTGGCGGGCGGCGGTCGAGGATGGTGTTGATCCTCTCGCACAGCGCCCGCGGCTCGAAGGGCTTGGCGATCCACTCGCCCTCGTCCGGCGGTGTCGCGCCGCCGGGCACGAGTTGCAGCACGTTTGCCGACAGCGTGCCAATCAACGCGCCGGCGTCCGGCAGCGCCGCGTCAAGCAGCACCAGATCGAAGTCGAGCCCCGTGAGAAGCCTTTGCGCATGCTGCGCATCGCGCGCCACGCTGACGAGAAAA
>JANTFS010000177.1 GCA_024763335.1 Paracoccaceae bacterium
GCAATCGAAGCCGCATCAACCGATGCCGGATACGCCGCCGAGTTGATCCCGGATGGCGCCGACCAGAGCTGACCGGATGCCCCCCGCGCCCCCCGCCAACAGGGACGGACCCCAATGACACAGACAGACAAGGCGATCATCCTGCAATCGGTCATCACCTGCCCGGCGTGCGGCCACGCCAGCGAAGAGACGATGCCCACCGACGCCTGCCAGTGGTTCTACGATTGCCCCTCCTGCGGCGCGGTGTTACGGCCCAAACCCGGCGATTGTTGCGTGTTCTGTTCCTACGGCACCGTTCCCTGCCCGCCGATCCAGCAAAGCAAGACCTGCTGCGGATAGGCGTCGGGCGCAATCCTTGAAACCGGCCCGTAGATGGGCTTTTCAGCGCCTCGGGAACGCTCGATCCGGGTTTTGCGAAACCGTGATTCCACCCCGGCGCGAACTGCGGCCCCGCCCCCTTGCCCCGCCTCCCCGCTCTGGCCTACACACGGGCCCAGACAAAGAGGAGTGCGCCCATGCGACGTGTCGTCGTCACCGGGATGGGGATCGTCTCGCCCATCGGCAACAACGTGGATGAAGTCCGCGCGGCTTTGAAGGCGGGCAAGTCCGGCATCGAGTTCAGCGAAGAGATGGCCGAGCACGGCTTCCGCAGCCGGGTTGCCGGCACGCTGAAGATCGACATCAAGGAGCATGTCGACAAGCGCGCGCTGCGCTTCATGGGGCCGGGCGCGGCCTATGCCCATATCTCGATGAGCCAGGCGATTGCCGACGCCGGCCTCGATGAATCGCTGGTCTCGAACCCGCGCACCGGGGTGATCGCGGGCTCGGGCGGCCCCTCGACCAGCGCGATGTTCGCCGCGCACCAGTCGGTGCTGGCCACCGGGGCGACCAAGCGCGTCGGCCCCTTCGCGGTGCCCAAATGCATGAGCTCGACGATTTCGGCCAATCTCGCCACCGCCTTCAAGATCAAGGGCATCAGCTATTCGATCACCTCGGCCTGCTCCACCTCGCTGCACAACATCGGCGTGGCCGCCGAGCAGATCATGATGGGCAAGCAGGACGTGATGTTTGCCGGCGGCGGCGAAGAGCTTGACTGGACGCTGTCGTGCCTGTTCGACGCGATGGGCGCGATGAGCTCGAAGTTCAACGACACGCCCGAGAAGGCCTCGCGCGCCTTCGATGCCGACCGCGACGGCTTCGTCATCGCCGGCGGCGGCGGCATCGTGGTGCTCGAAGAGCTCGAACACGCCAAGGCCCGAGGCGCCAAGATCTATGCCGAGGTGACGGGCTTTGCCGCCACCTCCGACGGGCACGACATGGTCGCCCCCTCCGGCGAGGGCGGCGAACGGGCGATGCGGCTGGCGCTGCAAACCCTGCCCGATGATCGAAAAGTCTCCTACATCAACGCCCACGGCACCTCGACGCCAGTGGGCGATGTGGGCGAAGTCGAAGCGGTGCGCCGCGTCTTCGGCGAAGGCACCACGCCGCCGATCAGCTCGACCAAGTCGATGACCGGCCACAGCCAGGGCGCCACCGGCGCGCAGGAGGCGATCTATTGCCTGCTCATGCTGGAGGACGATTTCATCGCGCCGTCGATCAACGTCGAGACCCTCGACCCGGCGATCAACCCGGGCGAAATCGCCACCGCGCTGGTGGAGAACGCAGGGCTCGACACCGTGATGACCAACTCGTTCGGGTTCGGCGGCACCAACGGCTCGATGCTGCTTTCCAAGTTCAAGGAGTAAACCCGATGGCGGAACTGATGACAGGCAAACGGGCGCTGATCATGGGCGTCGCCAATGATCGTTCGATCGCGTGGGGCATCGCCAAGGCCTTCGCCGCCGAGGGGGCGGAGCTGGCGTTTTCCTACCAAGGCGCGGCCTTCGGCAAGCGCGTGGAGCCGCTCGCCGCTTCGCTCGGCTCCGACATCCTCGTCGACATGGACGTGACCGACGACGCCTCGCTCGATGCCGGCTTCGATGCGCTGTGGCAGCGCTGGGACAAGATCGACGTGCTGGTGCATGCCATCGCCTTTTCCGACAAGTCCGAGCTGACCGGCCGCTTCGTCGACACCAGCCGAGACAACTTCAAGACCTCGCTCGACATCTCCTGCTATTCCTTCATCGAGGTCGCCCGCCGGGTGGCCCCGAAAATGACCGAGGGCGGCACGATGCTGACCTTGACCTATGGCGGCTCAAACCGGGTGACGCCGTTCTACAACGTTATGGGCGTGGCCAAGGCGGCGCTCGAGGCCAGCGTGCGCTACCTTGCCAACGATCTCGGCCCGGACGGCATCCGGGTGAATGCGATCTCGCCGGGGCCGATGAAAACGCTCGCCGGGGCGGCGATCGGCGGGGCGCGCAAGACCTTCCGCCACACTGCTGCCAACGCCCCCCTGCGCCACAACGTGACTCTGGAGGCGGTGGGCGGCACGGCGGCCTATCTGGCGTCGGACTACGGCAATTGCACCACCGGCGAGATCATCACGGTGGATTCGGGCTTCCACGTGCTCGGGATGCCGCAGTCGGACAATCTCTGAGGCCCCGGGGCGCGACCCGCCCGGTTTCGGCGTCCGGCCCGGCGCCGGCATTGCCGTCACTCGCCGCGTCCGGCGAGCCCCATCCAGATCACGAAGCCGCCGACGACGATCAGGCTGACAGGCACGAGAAAGCCCTGCGCGATCGCTTCGACACCGGCTCCGGACCGCCAAACCTCCATCGCGCCCACAAATGCGACGCCACCCAGAGCGATCAGCCCCGCCCCGATCAGGAATGCCAAGATCCGCACGTTTCTCCCTTTCTCAAATGCGCGCATTTGACCACGCCACGCGCCGCGCGTCCATGCGCCGCCGCGTCACGCCGGACACAGGCCATGGCGGGCCAGCCGCGCCACGCACAGCGCCGGGCAAACCCTTTTCCGATCCCACACCCCGGACAGCCGCCATTGCGGGCATCGCGCCGTCGCGCACAAGCCGCAAATGGAAACAGTCTTTTTCCCCCGCATTCCGCCATAATCGCTTGCCCCGCTGCCACGATTTCGGCACATTTGGATCACGGGCGGCGCGTTGATCCTTCCTTCCAACATCTCTCCGCGCCGCCCCCTGTGAACCCACCGCCCCGCTTGAACACCCGGTCATCCGGCCATCCCGAAACGAGGCCGCATGGCTATCTTGATGCTCTCGACCGGCTTGGTGCTTGCAACCTATCTCGTGGTGCGTCCCGCCATGGCGGAGGGCTCCCCCCTTCGCCCCGGCCGGTTCGACGGTCGCGGGGTGCTCGCCGTCTTCGCCGCGGTCGTGATGCTGGCGGCGGTCCTCGGCATCCCCCTGGCGCTTGCAGTTCTGGCGGCCGCGCTGGTCTGGGAACTCGGCCATGGGCTGGGCCACCGGCTTGCCGGCCATGACGACGCGCGCCTGCGCCTGTTGCCGTTGCCCGGCGGGCCGCCGGTGTCCGATCACCCGCCGACGAGCGATCTGGCCGCTCTCTTCATCCTGCTGATGGGCCCCGGTCTCGGCCTTGTGCCGATGGTCGCCGCCTTCGCGCTCGGGACCGCGTTTGCCGAAACGGCCCCCGGCTTTTCCGCCGCCGCCCACAGCTATGCGCTGGCGGCGGGCGGGTTGAATTTTCTCGCCCTCCAGCCCCTTTCGCCGTTGCCCGGCACCCAACCGGCCCGACGGCTGATCACGGCGCGCTTTCCGCGCCTCCGCAGACCCGGCGCCGTGGTGCTTGGGGCCGGACTTCTCGGCCTCGCCCTGACGCTGTCGTCCCCGCTGCTCTTCGCCCTTGGCCTGATCGCCACCGCGCCGGCCTTCGCCACCCACCGAGACGGCCCGGCGCGCCAGCCGTTCACCCGCTCACAGGCCCGCATCGCCTTCACCGCCTATTTCGCGATGCTCGGCATCTATGCCCTCGCCGGCTGGTGGGCGCTGAAGCTCCTTCCCCTCGGGGTCTGAGCCCTTTTCTCCCCACGCCCGTCGTGCCATCCTGCGCCAGCCCGACACCGGGGGAGAACCCATGCCCGTGACCGCCTGCATCTTCGACGCCTATGGCACCTTGTTCGACGTCTCCGCCGCCGCGCGCGAGGCCGCTGCCGAACCGGGCAATTACCCGATTGCCGAAAGCTGGCAACGGCTCGCCTTCGACTGGCGGCGCAAACAGCTCGAATATTCCTGGCTGCGCGCCATCACCGGCGAACACAAGGATTTCTGGCAGATCACCGCGGACGGGCTCGACTGGGCCCTCGACGCCCAGAGCCTTTCCGGCCAGCCCGCGCTGCGCGACCGCCTGCTCGCGCTCTACTGGAACCTCTCCGCCTACCCGGAAGTGCCCGGGATGCTCTCGCGCCTCAAGCAAGCCGGTATCGCCACCGCCATCCTGTCCAACGGCTCGCCCGACATGCTTGACGCCGCGGTGCGTTCGGCCGGGATCGAAGCCCTGCTCGATGACGTGCTCTCGGTCGAAAGCGTCGGCATCTTCAAGCCGGCTCCGCAGGTCTACGGCCTCGCCACCACCCGCTTCGATTGCCCGCCCGGCGCGATCCTGTTCGTCTCCTCGAACGGCTGGGACATCGCCGGCGCCGCGGGTTTCGGCTTCCTGACGGCCTGGGTGAACCGCGCCGGCGAGCCGCCCGACCGTCTCGGTCACCCGCCACACGAGGAGCTCACCGATCTCACCACGATCCCCGACATCGCGGCGGCGATCTGATGGGCCTGAGCTACTTCACCGCCGAAGACGGCCTCCGCCTCGCCTATCGCGACGAGGGCGAGGGCCTGCCGCTGATGGCGCTGGCCGGGCTCACCCGCACGGGGCGGGATTTCGATTTCCTCGCCCCGCATCTCGAAGGGGTGCGGCTGATCCGGCCTGATTATCGCGGCCGCGGCGCCTCGCAATGGGGCGACTGGCACAGCTACACCGTCGAACAGGAAGCGCGCGACGCGCTGCGGCTGATGGATCACCTCGGGCTGGACAGCGCCGCCTTCCTCGGCACCTCGCGCGGCGGGCTCATCGCGATGTATCTCGCCACCGTGGCAAAGGCCCGCCTGCGCGGCGTCTGCCTCAACGACATCGGCCCGCAGATCGAGGCACGGGGCCTTGCCTCGATCGGCATCTACATCGGCCGCAATCCCACGGCCAAGACATGGGAAGAGCTCGCCGAGGCCCGCGCCAAGGCAGCCGTGGGGTTCGCCAACGTGCCCCGGGAGCGTTGGCTGGCGGATGTGAAAAACCTCTACGCGCCAGCCGGCGAGGGCTTTCGCGTCAATTACGACCCGGCCCTGCGGCTTGCCTTCAACGCCACGCTCGATGCCGCGTCGCAGCCGTTCTGGGATGTCTTCGACGCGCTATCGGGCCTGCCGCTGGCGCTGTGTCACGGTGCCGGGTCCGACATCCTGTCTCAGGCCACGGTTGACGAAATGCGCCGGCGGCGGCCCGACATGCGCTTTGCCAGCGTCCCCGATCGCGGCCATGTGCCGTGGCTCGACGAGCCCGAGGCGCTCGCGGTCATCCGCGCATGGCTGGAGGAGATGCGATGAACATCGAGATGATCCGCGCGGCAGCAAGGCGCCTTGAAGGTCACGCCCGCCGCACGCCCCTGCTTTCCTCGCCCTTCCTCGACGAGATGGCCGGCCGCCGCGTGCTGGTGAAGCCCGAATGCCTTCAGCATACCGGCAGCTTCAAGTTCCGTGGCGCGCGCAACGCCATCGCGGCGATGGACCCGGAGGCCCGCACCAAGGGCGTGATCGCCTTTTCCTCCGGCAACCATGCGCAAGGCGTGGCGCTGGCCGCGCGCGCCTTCGGCGTTCCGGCCGTGATCCTCATGCCCGCCGATGCCCCGGCGCTGAAAATCGCCAACACAAAGGCGCTCGGGGCCGAGGTGGTGCTCTATGATCGCGCCACGCAAGACCGTGACGAGATCGGCGCCGGTCTCGCCGCCGCGCGCGGGCTCACGCTGGTCAAACCCTTCGACGACCCGCTGGTGATCGCCGGGCAAGGCACGGTTGGGCTGGAAATTGCCGCGCAGGCCGCCGCGATGGGGGTGACCGAGGCGCAGGTGCTGGTGCCCTGCGGTGGCGGTGGGCTGACGGCGGGCATCGCGCTGGCGCTTGAAGCGAACGCGCCGGCAATGCAGGTGCACCCGGTCGAGCCCGAGGGCTTTGACGACGTGAAGCGCTCGCTCGCGGCTGGCCGGCGTCTGGCCAATGCGCGCCAAAGCGGCTCGGTCTGCGACGCGATCCTCACGCCCTCGGCGGGCGAGATCACCTTCCCGCTCCTGCACAGGCTCTGCGGCCCCGGCCTTGCGGTTCCCGACGACGAGGCCCTGCACGCCATGGCAGCAGCCTTTTCCCGGCTCAAACTTGTCATCGAGCCCGGCGGCGCGGTGGCGCTGGCGGCCGCGCTCTTTCACGCCGATCAGATCGAGGCGGAAACCGTGATCGTCGTCGCGTCCGGCGGCAATGTCGACGCCCCGCTCTACCGCGCCGCGCTGGAGCGGTTCGCCTAGGGCCCCTTGCGCCGGAACCGCTTCACCGGGTCGCCGTCGCGCCCACCCACGGCCCGCCATTCCGCCGCAAGTGCACGCCGCTCCGCCTCCACCAGCTC
>JANTFS010000178.1 GCA_024763335.1 Paracoccaceae bacterium
GCGGTGATGGTGGGGGCCGGCACCGTGCGCGCCGACGATCCCGCGCTCACCGTGCGCGGCCTCGGCGCGCGCCACCAGCCGGTGCGGGTGGTGTTTTCACGCCATCTCGACCTGCCGCTCGACAGCCGGCTGGCGCGAAGCGCCGGCGAGATCCCGCTGTGGATCCTGCATGGCGACCGCAGCGATGCCGGGCGCGTCGCCGATTGGCAGGCGACCGGCGCGAAGCTGTTCGAGGTGCCGGTGCGGGGCGGGCAGATTGATGTCGGCGCCGCGCTGCGGACCCTCGGCGGGGAGGGGCTGACGCGGGTGTTTTGCGAAGGTGGTGGCTCGTTGGCGGCCTCCTTGCTCACCGAGGGGCTGGTCGATGCCTTCTATACCTTCACCGGGGGGCTCGCGCTGGGGGCGGAAGGGCGCCCGGCGCTGGCGGCAATGGGCATTGGCCAGCTCGCCGATGCCCCGCGCCTGCGGCTGGCGGAACTGCGCGCGCTCGGCGGTGACGTCATGCAGCGTTGGGTCCGCGAGGGGTCTCCGCTGGTGCCGGTCAGGCCAGAGCAATAAGCGCGGATTCGTGTTTTCTCAGAACCGTGCGGGCGGTCTGACCATAGCCGCCGGCATTGCTGCGCAGCTCCGGGAACAGCCCGAACAGCTCTTCGCGCGCCGCCGTGTCGATCGCGGCCAGACCCTCCTCGGCAGGATGGAAGCTTTCGGACGGCGCGCCGTTGGCCCAGACCACCTCGTGGGTATCAAACAGGATGTGGTAGTAGCTCACCGTTTCGATCTCGATCTGCTGGACAGACCCGCCGTTGACCAGGTGCTTGGCGGGGATCATCACCTCGGGACTGTCGAAATACAGCGTCGCATCGCCGCCTTCGTAGAGCATCCGGTGCTGCGGCGAGACCAGCAGCGGCCGGTCGTTGCCGACCACCCCGCGGGCAAACCGGATCGGGGCGAGGCTGCCGCGTCCGGCCACGGTGCTGTGGCCGATCCAGCGCACCGGCTGCGGGCCGTGATCGCGGGTGAGTACGAAGTCACCCGGCCGCAGCGTCTCGATCGCGCGCGGCCCGTGTGGCGTTTCGATCCGGGTGCCGCGGGTGAAGCAGATGATGATGTTCTCGATGTTGGAGAAGTTGACGGTGGTGCCGTCCGAGAGCGTGACAGAGCCGCTTTCGGGGCTGGTGAAGGTCACCGAAGACAGCGATGCGAGCCCGCCGAGGTTGAGCGTATCGCCATTGACCTCGCCGGTTTCGTTGCCGTCGATGGTGATCGTCGAGCCTGGCCCGCCATAGACATTGGCGGGATCGAAGAGGAACAGGTCGTCGCCGTCGCCGCCGGTTGCGGTGTCACCGGCGCCAACGTTGAGGGTATCGTTGCCGGCACCGCCCTCGACGGTGTCGGCCCCGGCACCGCCGGTGAGGGTGTCGTCGCCGCCTTCGCCATAGATCATGTCGTCGCCGGCGCCGCCGGTGATCGTGTCGTTGCCGTCGGCGGCCGGGTCCGGCACCGCTTCGAAATGCAGGTCCGAAACCCACACCGCCTGCGTGCCCGACTGGGCGTTTTCATAGATGATTTCGATCTGGCTGAGCGGCCCGGCGATCTCGATCAGCGCGGAGCCGCCGAGATCGGCTTCCGTTTCGCTGACGTTTTCAGCCGTGATCGTGTTGCCCGACACGGTGTCGCCCGCGCCCGGCGTGATCGTCACCGCAACCGGGTTGCCCAGCGCGTCGAAGGCGTTGACCGTCACCACGTCGGTGTGGTTGCCCGATCCCCAGTCGATATCGTTGATCCGGAAGGAGACGTTTTCGACCTCGTCGAGCGAGGTGTTGCCCGGGGTGGCGGCAAAGTCGATGGTCGTGGTCGAGGTCGTGCCATTGCCGTTGCCGAACAGCCGCAGGCTTGAATTCGGGTCGAACGGCTCGCCCGAGGCGACATAGGTCGTGTCGGTGGTCTCGACATTGTAGGTCGCGCTGTTGGTGCCGTCGTCGGCGAAGCTGACGGTGACGTCGAACTCGCCGGTGTTTTGGGTGAACCCCGCCGACAGATCGGCGCCGTCGGCGCCCTGTGCGCTCCAGTCGAGCACCTCCAGATGGGGGACGCCGCCCGTATCGCCATAGATCGTGTCGGCGCCGGCGCCGCCGTCGATCGTGTCATTGCCGGCGCCGCCGCGCACCGTGTCGATGCCATCGCCGGCCGAGATCGTGTCATTGCCCGCGCCGCCGATCACCGTATCGTCGCCGCCCCCGGTGTCGATGCTGAACCCGGCGGAATCGGCGTGGCCATCGAAGCTGTCGGCGGTGCCCGCATCGAAGATGAAAGTCTCGATGTCGGTGAAGTCGAGCGTATCGGCGCCGATGTCGGTGGTGCCGGTCCCGTCGCCGGTCAGCACGGTGCTGGTGGTGTTGCCGGTGGCGGTGATGTCGAGCGTGTCGCCGGCGGTTTCGCCGCCCGCGCCGCCATCAATCGTGTCGGACCCGTCGCCGGCGTTCCAGATGATCGTGTCGTCGCCATCGCCCGCGTCGATCGTGTCGTTGCCAAGCCCCGCCTCGATCGTGTCGTCGCCACCATAGGCGAAAATATTGTCGCCCCCCTCGCTGACGGTATCGCCATCTGGATCGCCCAGATAGCTCGCGTCGATCAGATCGGCGCCCGCCGTGCCCTCGACGATCCCGTCGGTAAAGAAGGGCTGGCCATTGATGAAGGTATAGGCGGTGACACCGGCGGGATCGCTGGTGCCGAAATCGGTGGTTTCGTAATCCTGCAAGGTTGCAGCATTGCCCGATCCCAGCAATTCGTAGTCGTTCGCGCCGCCGTCGGTGAAGCCGGTCTCTGCCTCCTGGCTGTAGCCGGTGTCCCACTGGATGTCTTCATAGATGAATTCGAGCTCGAAATCGCCGCTGCCGGTTGAGGTGAGCACCACCTGGAAGGAGTTCGTGCCGCTTCCCGAATAGGGCGCCACGCCGTCCCATGTGATCGTGACGGTGCCGGCGATCGGGTCGAGATCCCAGTAGATCTCGCCGCCCGAGTTGATGTCCACATCCGCCCAGAACGGCGCGATGGTCGGGATCGTCTCGGCGGAGAGGTCGGCGGTCTGGTAGTCGGTGTTGGCGGTGCCGAACGAGATGTTGCCGTTCGAATTGACGAAGATCGAGGTGTAGGAGGTGCCGAAAAAGTCGATCCCGCCAGCCCCGAAGACGGAGGTGATATCGACCTCGACCGACCCGTCGTCATTGTTGCCGGCGTCTTTCGCGGTGGTGGAAAAAACGCCCTCGCCGTAGCCTGCCGGCCCGCCGAGGCCGGAGTTCATCGTCGCCATGCCGGAGCCTCCCGCCATGGCGCGCATACAGGCTGCGGCGCAAGCGGCGAAAGGCAAGGACGTCTACGAACAGGGCCAAGCGCACGACCCTGCGTCGTGCGCCCGCATATCCTGATCAACCGGTTTCGGACCAGTTCCATGAAATCGCTGCCTCATTTGCCGCCCTTTGTGCCCGGGCGTGCTGTCACAACCCTAAGCGAAGATCGGCCAAAAGGCGAGGCGTGTTGGGCTGTAGCCGCCGAAAAAATACGCGATTCCCGCCCGTTGCCCGATGATCTGTGGCGTTTGGGGCACGTTTGGGGCGGCCGGCTCCCGGTGTTCAGCCGGCGAAATCGAAGGCGCGCCAGAGCGGCAGCTGGCGCGCGCGCGTGCCAGTGAGATCGAAAAGCGCATTGGCCAGCGCCGGCGCCGCCGGTGGGGTGCCCGGCTCACCGATGCCCGACGGCCGGTCGCCCGTTGACAGGAGCGCAACCTCGAAGGTGGGGGTCGTGGGCATCCGCAGGACATCGTAGTCGGGGAAGTTTTCCTCCACCACGGCGCCATCTTCGAAGGTGATCTCCCCGTTGATGGCCGCCGACAGCCCGAAGATCGCGCCTCCGATGAGCTGCGCCTCGACATTGGCCGGATCAAGCACGAGGCCCGGGTCGGCCGCGATGAAGCATCGCGCCACGCGGATCAGCCCGTCTTCGTCGATCACCTCGATCACTTCCGCGGTGGGCGTGCCGAAGGAATGGGTGAAGGCCACGCCGCGGCCCACGTTGGCGGGCTTCGGCCTGCCCCAGCCGGCAATCTCGGCCACCCGTTCGAGCACATCGGCCGAGGGGGCGTGTTCGGGGCGGATATGGGCGAGGCGGAAGTCCACCGGGTCGGCCCCGGCCGCATGGGCCAGCTCGTCGATGAAGCTCTCCCAGAAGAAGGCGTTTTGCGAATTGCCCACCGAGCGCCAGTAGCCGATCGGGATGTCCACGTCGGCGGCAAACCCGCGCACGCGGATGGCGTCGATCGCATAAGGCTGGTCGCCCGCGCCTTCGGTGAGGGTGCGGTCGGGGGGCGTGAAATTCAGGCCCGTCATGTCGCGCATCGAGGCCCCCATGAGCGAGGGCGAGGCCAGATCGGCGCTGAGCCGGGCGATGCGCCCGCCCTCCAGCGTGGCCGAAAGCCGGGCCAATGCGCCGGGGCGGTAATAGTCGTGGCGCGTGTCTTCCTCGCGGCTCCACGTCACGCTGACCGGGGTGCCGGGCAGGGCCTTGGCGATCTGGGCCGCCTGCACACCGAAGCCGACGAAGGAGCGCCGCCCGAACCCACCGCCCATGAAGGGGGTATGGACGGTGACCTTGTCGGCCTTGATCCCGAGCGCCTTGGCCGCGTCGTCGCGCAGCATGATCGGCGCCTGGTTGCCGGCCCAGATCTCCACCGCCCCGTCGCGAAAGAGCGCCGCGGCACTCATCGGCTCCATGGTGGCATGGGCAAGGTAGGGGGCGCGATACTCGGCGCTGAGGGTCGGGGCGGCGATGGGTTCCGCATCGCCCTCGTCACGCGCGGTGATGTTGGGCTTGGCCGCGAAAGCCTCGGCGATCTTGGCAAAGATGGCGTCGGTCGTGGGCGGGTAGGGGGCGGGGCCCCAGTCGGGCGTGACCGCCTCGGCCGCCTGCATCGCCAGCCACGTGTTGTCGGCCACCACGGCAAAGCCGTCGTCGAGCGGCACCACGGCCACGACGCCGGGCATCGCCTCGGCCGCCGAGGCATCGAAGGCGCGCATCTCGCCGCCGAGATGCGGATTGCGCTTCACGGTGGCGAATTTCATCCCCGGCAGGCGGATGTCGACGGCGAAACTGGCGGTGCCGGTGGCTTTCGCCATCTGGTCGCGCCGGGGCTGGCTCTTGCCCAGAAGGCGCCATTCCCCGGGGCGCTTGAGCGCCGGGCGCTTCGGCGGGGCGATGCGCGCGGCATCCTCGGCAAGCGCGGCAAAGGGCAGGCGGCGGCCATCGGTCGCGACGATCTCGCCTGCTTCGGCGCGCAGCTGGTCGGGGCCGAGGCCGAGCCGCGCCGCCGCCGCCTCGATCAGCACGATGCGCGCCGCTGCGCCGGCATGGCGCATCTTGTCGAAGGCATCGACCGTGGAGGTGGACCCGCCGGTGACTTGCAGCCCGAGGATCTTGGGCAGCTGCCCCATGACCGCGCCGCCGATGCCCGAGGGCGGGCCGGCATCGTAGTCGCGCCCGATCATCAGGGCGTTGTTGGCATAGGCCTCGCCGGGGGGGCCGTGCTCGATGTTGACCGCCTCGAGCGCCACCTCGAGCTCTTCGGCCACCAGCGCGGCCAGCGTCGTTTGCACGCCCTGACCCATTTCCGCGCGCGGCACGATGATGGTCACCCCGCGCTGATCGATGACGACCCACGGGTTCATGACCGTGCCGGAGGTCTCGATCTTCGGGTCCTTGGGATCGCGCAGCACCTGATAGGTGCCGAAGGCAACGCCGCCCGCGACGGCGACGGAGCCCACGAGGAAGCTGCGCCGGGTGATCGTTCTGAGCCTGCCCATGCCCTAGCCCACCCCGCGCATATTGCGCGCGGCGTCGTGAATCGCGGCGCGGATGCGTGGATAGGTGCCGCAGCGGCACAGGTTGCCATACATCGCGTCGTCGATCTCGGCATCGCTCGGGTCGGGATTGGCGGCAAGCAGATCGGCGGCCTGCATGATCTGGCCAGACTGGCAATAGCCGCACTGGGCGACGTTGTGCGCCACCCATGCCCGTTGCAACGCGCTCGGGGCATCGGCTGTGCCCAGCCCCTCGATGGTGAGCACCTCGCCGTCGACCGCTTCGAGCGGCAGCTGGCAGGCGCGTTCGGCGGTGCCGCCCACATGCACGGTGCAGGCCCCGCAGGCAGCGACACCGCAGCCGTATTTCGTGCCGGTGAGCCCAAGCGCGTCACGCAGCACCCAAAGCAGCGGCACATCGCCGGGCAGGTCGATCTCGTGGGTCGTGCCGTTGACCGTCAGGCTGTAACTCACCGGGGCCTCCTGTGGCTTGTTGCTTGCGCGAGGGAATAGATAGGCCGGGCGCGCTTCATTGGCATACGCGACGTGGCGTCACCCGGATCACAGGCCGGTGTGGCTCAGGTGACGGCGGCGCGGGCCTTGTATTCGGGCCTGTCCCACAGGCGGTCTTCGATCACCTCGGCCAGCACCGCCACGGCGCGGTCGATGTCGGCCTCGTCGATGTAGAGCGGGGTGAT
>JANTFS010000179.1 GCA_024763335.1 Paracoccaceae bacterium
AAGATGAGCGGGCGGCAATACCCCGAATGGGCCGGCAAGCTGCACTTCTGGCTGTTCTTCATCGGCGTGAACCTCACCTTCTTCCCGCAGCACTTCCTCGGCCGTCAGGGCATGCCGCGTCGCTACATCGACTACCCGGAAGCCTTCGCCTACTGGAACAAGATCTCGTCCTACGGCGCGCTGCTCTCCTTCGCCTCGTTCATCTTCTTCATCGGCATCGTGTTCTACACCCTGCGGGCCGGCAAGCGCGTGACCGAGAACAACTACTGGAACGAATACGCCGACACGCTGGAGTGGACCCTGCCCTCGCCGCCGCCGGAGCACACCTTCGAGCAGCTGCCGAAGCCGGAGGACTGGGACAAGTCGCACGCCCACTGAGGCGCTCACGGCTGACAATGCGAAAGGCCCGGGACCAACGCCCGGGCCTTTCATTTAGGAGCGCAGAATGCCCTACGAATGGGACATCCCGATCCGCGAGGCCCCGCCCGAGAATGCCCCCGGCCACGCCGAGGGGGCCGCCCCGATCGCCCGATTGCAGGCCTGGCCGTTCCGCTCGCTGCCCAAGCGCGGCTTCGTCTTCGTCATCGGCATGGCCTACGTGCTCCTTCTGATCCCGATCTCGGCCTTCATCGGCACGCTGGCGATCTGGTGGCTGCTGGTGCCGGGGCTTGCCGCGATCGCCGGGCTCTACTGGTTCCTCGACCGGAGCTACCGCGATGGCGAAATCCTCGAGGTGCTCGAACTCTGGCCCGACCATGTGCAGCTCACCCGTGACGGTCCCCATGGGGTCCACGCCCAATGGCAGGCCAATCCCTATTGGGTGACGGTGCAGCTCCACCCCAAAGGCGGCCCGGTGCCGGACTACATCACCCTCAAGGGCAATGGCCGCGAGGTGGAGATCGGCGCCTTCCTGTCGGAGGCCGAACGCCCGCCGCTATACAATGAATTGCAACAGGCATTGACCCTGGCCAAATCCCGGCGCCGCGACTGATGGGGCCTCGCCCGCGCGCGCGGGCGAGACCCGCGGGCGCGCGCCCGCGGGGCGTCAGCCGAGCCGCGCCTTCACCATCGGGCCGACCTTGCCGAAATCCATCCGGCCGGTGAACTTGCCCTTCAGCACGCCCATGACCTTGCCCATGTCGCGGATGCTGTCGGCCCCGACCTCGTCGATCGCTGCCGCCACCGCGGCTTCAACCTCGTCGTCCGTAAGCTGCTTGGGCAGGAATTCCTCGATGATTCCAACCTCGGCCAGTTCCTTTTCGGCCAGTTCCAGCCGCCCGCCTTCCTCGTAGGCACGCGCGCTTTCCTGGCGCTGCTTCACCATCTTGCCGAGAATCGCGAGGATATCGTCGTCGCTGACCTCCGTTTCGCCGCCCTGGCCCCTGAGCGCGATATCGCGATCCTTGATCGCGGCGTTGATCAGCCGCAGGGTCGAGAGGCGCGCGGCCTCCTTCTCTTTCATCGCGGTCTTGAGTGCCTCGTTGAGACGGCTGCGCATGTCCATCGGCCTGTGCCCCGGGTGGTTGCAATTGCGAAGCTTGGCTCATACCCCCTCGCGCGAGGAAGAACAAGCGGCCCTGGCGTCGCGGCTTCGCCATGGTGGCCGGCGCTTGACCCTGCCCGCGCCCGGGCCTAGGAAAGCGACAATTTGGCCAAAGGGGGAAACGCCATGCCTGCTGCCGCGCCCACGTCCCAGACCCGCAAGCCCACCGCCTGCCTCGCCCTGGCTGACGGGACCGTGTTCTACGGCGAAGGCTTCGGCGCCACCGGCGAGACCACCGCGGAGCTGTGTTTCAACACCGCGATGACCGGCTATCAGGAGATCATGACCGACCCCTCCTATGCCGGCCAGGTCGTGACCTTCACCTTCCCGCATATCGGCAATGTCGGCGTGAACCCCGAAGACGACGAAGCCGGCGAACCCGTTGCCGCCGGCATGGTGGTGAAATGGGATCCGACCGAGCCCTCGAACTGGCGGGCGCGCGAAGACCTGCACGACTGGCTCGCCAAGCGCGGGCGGATCGGTATCGGCGGGGTTGATACCCGCCGGCTGACCCGCGCGATCCGCCAGCAGGGCAGCCCGCATGTGGCGCTGGCCCATGACCCGACGGGGGACTTCGACATCGAGGCGCTGGTGGCCCGGGCGCGGGCCTTTCCCGGCCTCGTCGGGCTCGACCTCGCCAAGGAAGTCACCTGCCGCCAGTCCTATCACTGGGACGAAATGCGCTGGGCCTGGCCGGACGGCTATCCGCGGCAGGAGCACCCCAAGCACAAGGTCGTGGCGATCGACTACGGCGCCAAGCGCAACATCCTGCGCTCGCTGGCCTCGGCGGGCTGCGATGTGACGGTGCTGCCCGCAACCGCCACCGCCGAAGAGGTGCGCGCGCTCGACCCCGACGGGGTATTTCTCTCCAACGGCCCGGGCGACCCGGCGGCGACCGGCGCCTATGCCGTGCCGATGATCAAGGAGCTTCTGGAAGACGAGAGCCTGCCGATCTTCGGCATTTGTCTCGGCCACCAGATGCTGGCGCTCGCGCTTGGCGCAACAACCGTGAAGATGAACCACGGCCACCACGGCGCCAACCACCCGGTGAAGGATCACGACACCGGGAAGGTCGAGATCACCTCGATGAACCACGGCTTCACCGTCGACAGCCAGACCCTGCCCGCGGGGGTGAAGGAAACCCACGTGAGCCTCTTCGATGGCTCGAACTGCGGCATCGCGATGGAACACCGGCCGGTGTTTTCGGTCCAGTATCACCCCGAAGCCAGCCCCGGCCCGATGGACAGCTACTACCTGTTCGAACGGTTCGCCGGTGCGATGGCGGCACGAAAGTAAGGCTGTCGCGACGACGTTAACCTCGCATTAACGATCCTTACGCAATTCTGCCCGCATCAATCCTCGGGCAGGGTCATGACCATATCAACCGATCCCCACGTGTCGTTGCGGCGCGCCGACGCCGCCACCGGCCCCGGCGGCCGGTCGCAAGCCCACGCGCCGGGCTCGGCCCAGCAGGCCCGGGTCGTCGATTTCCCGCAGCCCAAGGCGCGGGCCCGGCGCCTCTTCCATGATGACCCGCTCCGATCCGGCGATCATCGCGCCGTCACCCGGCGTCCGCTGGGCGAGATCCTGATCAGCCGCGGCGCGCTGAGCCCGGATGATCTGGCCCGCGCGGTTGCCCTGCAGGCCCGCGAGGAAGCCCGCTTCGGCGATATCCTCCTCGCCCACGGCATGGTCACGCGCGAAGCCCTCTATGCCGGCCTCGCAGCGCAATACCACACCGTCGTGGCCGATCTGCGCCGCGATCCGCCCGACACCCGGCTGGTCGACGAACTGGGGGCCGATACCTGCATCCGCCATGGCATCGTGCCGTGGAAACGCGCCGGCGGCGCCACCGTGGTGATCTGTTCGCGCCCCGACGAGTTTTCCCGGCTCCTGCCCGGTTTCCCGCAGAGCTTTGGCCGGGTCCGTCTCGCCGTGGCACCGGAGGAAGACATCCAGGCCGCCCTCGTCGCCGCGCGCCACCGCGCGCTCGCCGGGCGGGCCGAAACCCGCGTCGCCGAGCAGGAAAGCTGCCGGACATGGCGAAGCGGCCCGGTCTGGCGGCTGGCTGCGGCCGGCTTCGCCGCGCTGGCCGCGCTGTTCGTGCAGTCGCCGGTGGCGGGTCTTGCCCTGCTCGTTGGCTGGGCCGTCGCCACGTTGATGGCCAACACCGGGCTGAAGCTCGCCGCCGCGCTGCTGTTTCTGCACCGCAAGTGGCAAGGCCGTCGCAGCGCGCCGGCGCCGGCGCCGACGCCGACGCCCGTGGCCGGGTATCGCCGGTTACCCACGGTTTCGATCATGGTGCCCCTGTTCAAGGAGCGCGAAATTGCCGGGCGCCTCGTCACGCGCCTGGCCGCGATCGACTATCCGCGCGAATTGCTCGACATCTGCCTTGTCGTCGAGGAAGACGACAACCTGACCCAAACCACGCTGGCAGCCTCGGACCTGCCGCGCTGGATGCGCAAGATCATCGTCCCGCGCGGCGCGGTGCGCACCAAGCCCCGGGCGCTCAATTTCGCGCTCGACTTCTGCCGCGGCTCGATCATCGGGGTCTATGACGCCGAGGACGCGCCGGCACCCGAACAGATCCACACCGTGGTGCGGCGATTTTCCGAGACCGGCCCCGAGGTGGCCTGCCTGCAAGGCGTGCTCGATTTCTACAATGCCCACGCCAACTGGCTCGCCCGCGCCTTCACCGTGGAATACGCCACCTGGTTCCGTGTCGTCCTGCCGGGGCTCGAGCGCATGGGATTCGCCGTTCCGCTCGGCGGCACCACGCTGTTTTTTCGCCGCGATGCGCTGGAGCGGCTCGGGGGCTGGGATGCGCACAACGTCACCGAAGATGCCGATCTCGGCATCCGCCTCGCCCGCCACGGCTACCGCACCGAGCTGATCGACACGGTGACCAAGGAAGAGGCCAACTGCCGCGCCGTGCCGTGGATCAAGCAGCGCTCGCGCTGGATCAAGGGCTACGCGATGACATGGGCCGTGCACATGCGCCGCCCGCGCCGGCTGTTTGCCGAGCTGGGTCTGCGCAAGTTCCTCGGCGTGCAGCTGTTGTTTCTCGGCTCGCTCAGCCAGTTCCTGCTGGCGCCGCTGCTATGGAGCTTCTGGGTGGTGCCCTTCGGCCTGCCGCACCCGCTTGTCGAGGCGATGCCGGGGCCAATGTTCTGGACCCTCGCCGGCGTGTTCGCCGCCTCCGAGCTGTTGACGATTGCCATCGGCGCGATCGCGGTTTCGGACCCCGAGCACCGGTTCCTCGTCAAATGGGTGCCGACGCTGCATGTCTATTGGCCACTGGCCTCTTTCGCAGCGATGAAGGCGATGATCGAACTGGTGACGAAGCCGTTCTACTGGGACAAGACCCAGCACGGGTCGTTTCACTGACCGGTCAGCTCTGGGGTTCGACAGCGCCTGAATCGAGCCTCAGTCGGGTTTCGAAGGCCCGGCTGATATGGGCCCGCAACGCCGCGTCGGCAGCATCGCCGTCATGTGCCTCGATCGCGGTGACGATCGCGTCGTGCTCGGCGATCGCGGTTTCGGGCCGCCCCTCCACCGCGAGCGAGGTTGTCGCCATGAGCGCCATGGTCCGGTGCACGAGGTCAAGCTGCTGGACGAGGTAGCGGTTGTGACTGGCGAGGTGGATCTGCTTGTGGAACCGCCGGTTGGCCCGGGCGAGCGCGGCGGGATCATTGATCAGCGCCCGGTCATCCTCGACCATCTCACGCAGCACCCGCACCTCCTCGGGCGCCGCGTGCTGGGCCGCGAGCCGGGCCGCCAAACCTTCAAGCTGGGCGCGCACGGCATAGAGCTCGGCAAGCTGGTTGTGATCGAGCGAGGCCACCACCAGCGACCGGCCATCCCGGGTGAGCAGCCGCTGCGTCTCGAGCCGCTGCAGCGCCTCGCGAACCGGTGTGCGCGACACCCCCAACCGGTCGGCCAGCTCGTTTTCCACCATCCGGTCACCGGGCCTGTAAATGCCCGCATCGATCGCATCGAGGATCAGCGAATATGCGTCTTTCTGGGTCGGCTTCTGGTCGCTCATGTATGCCTCCGTATACGGCCTGCCCTACCTTGCATGCATATGCCCCCCGTTCAAGCCAAGTGCGCACCTTGGTATACAAAGGGCCGGGTTGCGCACGGGGCGCCAAGAATCCGAACACCCGGGATCTTGGCTTCACGATCCGGCCTTGGCAGAGAACACTCCGCTGCGCCGTGGTGCAGGGCCCGCCTAGAGCTTGTCGCGCAACGCGAACCAGACCATCGCCAGAGCGAGGAGTGGCGCGCGCAAGGCCGGGCCGCCCGGGAACGGCTGTGTCGGCACCCGGGCCATGAGGTCGAACCGCCCCGCCTGCCCCAGCATCGCCTCAGCCGCGAGCTTGCCGCCGAGCGTCGCCATCGCCACGCCATGGCCGGAATAGCCCCCCGCGGTGAGGATATTCCCCGCGATCCGCTCGAAATGCGGCATCCGGTTCAACGTGATCCCGAGCGTGCCGCCCCAGGCATAGTCGATCTTCGCCTGTGCGAGCTGCGGAAAGATCTCCAGCATCGGCCGGCGCGCTTTCGCGGCGATGTCAGCGGGAAAGCGATACCCATAGCTCTCGCCGCCGCCGAACAGCATCCGCTTGTCCTGCGACAGCCGGAAATAGTTGATCACGAATTTCGAATCCGCCACCGCCTGGTTTTCGGGGATCAGGCTTTGCACCATCGCCGCGTCCAAAGGCTCGGTGGCGACGATGAAATTGTTGATCGGCATGACCTTCGCGGCGATGCGCCGGTCCATCTGCCCAAGATAGCCGTTCGCCGCCCAGAGCATATAGCGCGCGGTGATCGTCGCCCCGCCCGCACCCAGCCGCACCGGCTCGGTTTCCGCCACCCAGTCAACGCGCGACCGCTCGAAAATCCGCGCCCCCGCCGCCTTGGCCGCACGTGCCAGCCCGAGGGCATACCGCAACGGATGCAAATGCCCGCCGCCGGCATCCTCGACCCCGCCG
>JANTFS010000180.1 GCA_024763335.1 Paracoccaceae bacterium
AAGCGGGGGAAACCGGGGCCCCGCCCGCCGGCCTCGGGTCAGCCGATGATCGCGTTCAGCGTCGCGCTCGGGCGCATCACCGCCGCCAGCTTCGCCGGGTCGGCGTTGTAGTAGCCGCCAATATCCGCCGGCGTGCCCTGCGTGGCCATCAGCTCCGAGATGATCTGCGCTTCCTTCTCAGCCATGTCCCGCGCGATCGGGGCGAAATGCGCGGCCAGCTCGGCGTCAGCCGTTTGCGCCGCCAGCGCCTCTGCCCAGTAGAGCGCGAAGTAGAAATGCGAGCTGCGGTTGTCGTTTTGGCCGACCTTGTATTGCGGGCTCTTGCCGTTTTCGAGCACCTTCTGCGTGGCCTCCTCAACCGCCTCGCCGAGGATTTCGGCCCGGGTCTTGCCCTTTGCCTCGGCGAGAAACTTGAAGCTCTCGCCCAGCGCGCAGAACTCGCCGAGGCTGTCCCAGCGCAGGTGGTTTTCCTTCAGGAGCTGCTGGACGTGCTTCGGCGCCGAGCCGCCGGCGCCGGTCTCGAACAGCCCGCCGCCGTTCATCAGCTTCACGATCGAGAGCATCTTGGCCGAGGTGCCAAGCTCGAGGATCGGGAACAGATCGGTGAGGTAGTCGCGCAGCACGTTGCCGGTGATGGTCACCACGTCCTTGCCCTTCCTTTGCTCTTCGAGCGTGTAGCGGGTGGCCTCGCGCGGGGCGAGGATCGGGATATCGACCCCGGCCTCGGCCAGCGCCGGCTTCACATAGGCGATGAGCTCGCGGTCATGGGCGCGGTTTTCGTCCAGCCAGAAGGCGGCAAGGCCGGTTGCCTTGAAACGCGCGATGCCGAGCTGGATCCAGTCGAGGATCGGCGCCTTCTTGGCGGTGGATGAGCGCCAGATGTCGCCCTGCTCAACGGCATTCTCATGCAGCACCTCGCCGCTGTCGAGCACGATGCGCACGGTGCCGGCGGCGGGGATTTCGAAGGTCGTGGGGTGCGAGCCGTATTCCTCGGCTTTCTGCGCCATCAGCCCCACGTTTGAAACGGCACCCGCCGTCGTCGGGTCCAGCGCGCCGTTCTTCTTGAAGTATGCGATCGTCTCGTCATAGACGCCGGCATAGCTGTTGTCGGGGATGCAGCACTTGGCATCCGCCTGTTCGCCGTCCGGCCCCCAGGCCTTGCCGCCGGCGCGGATCAGGGCCGGCATCGACGCATCGATGATCACGTCGGAGGGCACGTGCAGGTTGGTGATGCCGCGGTCGCTGTCGACCATGTAGAGCGGCGGACGGGCCTCCAGCGCGGCCTTGAGATCGGCCTCGAGCGCGGCGTCGCCCTTGATGCGCGCTTCAAGATCGCCAATCCCGTCATTCGGGTTCCAGCCAAGGTCGTCGAGTGTCTCGCCGTGACGGGCGATGAAATCCTCCAGATAGACGCTCACGAAATGGCCAAACAGGATCGGGTCCGAGACCTTCATCATCGTGGCCTTCAGGTGCACCGAGAACAGCACGCCGGGCTCGGTGGCGGCGATCTGGTCGCGGATATAGGCGCGCAGCGCTCTGGCGCTCAGGAAGGTGGCATCGACCACCTCGCCCTCGAGATAAGACAGCCCGTCCTTCAGCACCGTTTCACGGCCGGCCGTATCGGTGAAGGTGATCTTCGCGCCGCCGGCCTGATCGGCGGTGATGGTGGCGGCCTTCTCGTTGGCATAGAAATCCTCGCCCGGCATCGAGGCGACATGCGTCTTGCTGTCGGACGACCACGCGCCCATCGAATGCGGGTGCTTCTTGGCATATTCCTTCACCGCCTTCGCCGCGCGCCGGTCGGAGTTGCCCTCGCGCAGCACCGGGTTCACCGCCGATCCCTTCACCGCGTCATAGCGCGCCTTGATCTCGCGCTCGTCGTCCGTCCCGGGTTCTTCGGGGTAGTCGGGCAGGGCAAAGCCCTGGCCTTGAAGTTCCTTGATCGTGGCCACCAGCTGCGGCACCGAGGCCGAGATGTTGGGCAGCTTGATGATGTTGGCCTGCGGCGTCTTCACCAGCTCGCCCAGTTCCGCAAGGTCATCCGGCACCCGCTGATCCTCCGGCAGCCGGTCGGAAAACGCCGCCAGCACCCGGCCGGCGAGCGAGATGTTGCGCGTCTCGACGTCGATCCCGGCGGCGCCGGCAAAGAACCGGATGATCGGCAGAAGCGAAGCGCTCGCCAGTTCGGGGGCTTCGTCCACCTTGGTATAGATGATGTCGGGCGTCTCGGTCTTGGCCATGGTCAGGATCGTCCTCAGCTGTTTTCGTGGCGCGGGAGCGCCCGCGCGGCTTTGCCGTTCGCCTAGTCGGCAACACGGCTCAAGTCAATGTGTGCGATGGTATACAATCAAAATCCGCAAACGGAAACCCCCCATGCCGGGCGCGCGCTTGCGGCGACCAGGTGGCGGCTACCAGCTGCCGGTGTTGGGCATCGAGGCCCAGGGTTCGCGCGGCTCCAGCGGCGCGCCTTCCTGCAAGATCTCGATCGACACGTTGTCGGGCGACTTGAAGAAGGCCATCCAGCCATCGCGCGGCGGGCGGTTGATGGTGATCCCCGCATCCATCAGCTTCTGGCAATAAGCGTAGATGTCATCGACCTTGTAGGCGAGGTGGCCCCAGCTGCGCCCCGTCTCATACACCTCGTCGCTGTCCCAGTTGTAGGTCAGCTCCAGCTCCGGCGCATTCTCGGCACGGGCGCGCGCCTCGTCCTTCGGCGCGGCCAGAAACACCAGCGTGAACTTGCCCGCCTCGTTGTCCTTGCGGCGGGTCTCGACGAGGCCCACCTTGTTCACCCAGAAATCGAGGCTTTCATCCAGATCTCTCACCCGGATCATCGTGTGCAGATAGCGCATCCCGTCCTCCTTCGCATTCCGTCGCTCCTCTGTGGCCCATTCGCGCGCCAACCGCAATCTAGGCCCGCCGCCCGATGTGCTTCTCGCCCCGCGCCTCGGCGAGGCGCACCTGCCTCTGGCGTTCGCGGAAGCGCGCGCGCTGGGCGTCGCTGTAGTCCTCCGCGCACCGATGGCAGCACACGCCCTCTTCATACTCCGGGCGCTTCAGGTCCTCCGGTTCCAGCGGCCGCCGACAGGCCCGGCAGAGCGTATGCGGCCCCTCGCGAAGCCCATGCCCCACGCTCACCCGCTCGTCGAAGACGAAGCAATCGCCCTGCCAGCGGCTTCGGCTTTCCGGCATCTCCTCGAGGTATTTCAGGATACCGCCTTTCAGGTGCCAGACATCCTCCACCCCCTGCCCGATCAGGAAGTTCGTCGATTTCTCGCAGCGGATCCCGCCGGTGCAGAACATCGCGATCCGCTTGTTGTGAAACCGCGCCTTGTTCTCCGCCCACCACGCCGGAAACTCGCGAAAGCTCTTCGTGTGCGGGTCGACCGCGCCGTCGAAGGTGCCAATCGCCACCTCGTAATCGTTGCGCGTGTCGATCACCACAACGTCGTCCTGCGCGATGAAGTCGTTCCAGTCCTCGGGCGACAGGTAGTGGCCGACCCGGGCGCGCGGGTCGACATCCGGCTGGCCCATCGTCACGATCTCGCGCTTGAGGCGCACCTTCATCCGGCCAAACGGCGGCGCGCTCGCGGTCGAAAACTTCCACTCCAGATCGGCGCAGCCGGGCAGGCCGCGAATATGGGCCAGCAGGCGGTCGATGCCATCGCGCGGGCCGGCCAGTGTGCCGTTGATCCCCTCGCCGGCCAGAAGCAGCGTGCCGGTCAGCCCCCCGGCCTCGCACAGCTCCAGAAGCGGCCCGCGCAGCGCGGCGGGGTCGTCGAACCGGGTGAAATGGTATAGCGCGCAGACGGTGATCATGCCGCGGGGCTACAACCGGGGCCGGCCGCGATCAAGGCCCCGAAGCCGGCCAAATCCGGCCCAACCGCGCGGTGCACCGTGCAAACCACTTGATCCCGCAGGGAAATGCACCGAATTCTTGCGCAAATGGAGGATTTCATGAAACCGATTTTCCGCGGCCTCGCGCTTGTCCTGATGCTCTTCCCGGTGACGCTATCGGCAGAAACGCGCGTGCCGGCCGACCTTGCCCAGGTGCAGTTCAGCTTCGCGCCCGTGGTCGACCGCGCGGTGCCCTCCGTCGTCAATATCTACGCCACCCGGCTGGTGGCGGAGCGGGTGAGTCCGTTTTTCAACGACGATTTCTTTTCGCAGTTCTTCGGTGATCTCGGGGCGGTGCGCCCGCGCGAGCAGAACGCGCTCGGGTCGGGGGTGATCCTTGGTGACGGGCTGGTGGTCACGAATTTCCACGTCGTCGAGAATGCCACCGACATCCGGATCGTTCTGGCCGACCGGCGCGAATTCGACGGCGAGCTGGTGCTGGCCGACGAAGAGGCCGATCTGGCGGTGATCCGGATCGCCGGCGGCGCCGGTCTTCCGGCGCTCGAAATCGCCGACAGCGATGCGGTCGAGGTCGGGGATCTGGTGCTGGCGATCGGCAACCCCTTCGGCGTTGGCCAGACGGTGTCCTCCGGCATCATCTCGGGGCTGGCCCGCACCGGCCGCGGCGGCGGCGCGTTCAACACCGGGGGCTATTTCATCCAGACCGATGCGCCGATCAATCCCGGCAATTCCGGCGGCGCGCTGGTCGACATGCAGGGCCGGCTGGTGGGCATCAACACCCAGATCGTCACCAGCTCGGGCGGCTCGATCGGCATCGGCTTCGCCATCCCGGCCAACCTCGTGCGGCGGGTGCTGGCGCAGGCCGCCGAAGGCGCCGCGAGCTTCACCCGGCCCTGGGCGGGGATCGAGGTCCAGCTTGTCGATGCCGACATGGCCAACGCGCTCGGGCTCGATCGCCCGCAGGGGCTCCTTGTGCGCTCGCTCGCGCCCGCCAGCCCCTTTGCCGAGGCCGGGGTGCAGCCGGGCGACGTGATCCTTTCGATCGACGGGCATGATCTGAACGCGCCGGGCGAGCTTGGGTTCCGTCTCTCCCTGCAAGAGCTTGGCAGCCATGTGCCGGTCGTCATTCTGAGCGGCGGCTCCCGCCGCACCGTCGCCGTCGAAATGCGCGCGCCGTCCTCGGCCAGCGAGGGGCTTGGCGCCGCGCCGGTGACCGTGACATTTCCCGGCCCGTTCCAGGGCCTCGTGGTGCAGGAACTGACGCCGGCGCTGGCCAGCCAGCTCGGCCTGCGCAGCGGGGTCGAAGGGGTCATCGTCCTCGGCATGGACGATCCGCGCCGGGCCCGCAACTTCCAGCCGGGCGACGTGATCTCGCAGATCAACGGCGTGGCGATCCGGTCGATGAGCGATTTTCTTGCCGCGGCGAACGATGATCGGCGCAGCTGGAAGGTGGTGATCGACCGGCGCGGCGGCCGCGTCTATCTCACCTGGCGCGGCTAGGGCGGCGGGCGCCAATCTTCGTTGACCGCAAGCCAACCGCTGCGTACCCATTGAGGGAGGCGACTTGGGGAGGGGACGCAGATGGACCACGCAGGCGACGAAGCGATCCTCGTGATCGACGTGCAGAACGATTTCTGCCCCGGCGGTGCGCTCGCCGTGCCCGGTGGTGACGAGGTCGTGCCCCGGATCAACCGCATGGTACGCAATTTCCCCGTGCGCGTGTTCACGCAGGATTGGCACCCCGCCGGCCACGGCTCCTTCGCCTCGGCGCATCCGGGGCATGCGCCCTTCGACATGGTCGAGATGGCCTATGGCCCGCAGGTGCTCTGGCCCGACCATTGCGTGCAGGGCACCGATGGCGCCGACTTCCACGAAGACCTGCATGTCGAGCCCGCCGACATGATCCTGCGCAAGGGCTTCCGCCCCGAGATCGACAGCTACTCGGCGTTTTTCGAGAACGATCAGACCACGCCCACCGGGCTGGAGGGCTACCTGCGCAACCGCGGCGTGACCCATGTCACCCTCGCCGGCCTCGCCACAGATTTCTGCGTCGCCTGGTCGGCGCTGGATGCCGCCCGGCTCGGCTTTGGCGTGACGGTCCGGCTCTCGGCCTGCCGCGCGATTGACCTCGAAGGTTCGCTCGACGCGGCCTTGGCCGATCTGCGCGCCGCCGGTGTGGAGCTGGAGCCCTAGCCTAGGGCCGGATCACCAGTTTGCCCGCGATCCGGCGCGCACCCATACGCTTCAGCGCCCCCGCCGCACCCTCAAGCGGGGCAACCTCGCCCACCATCGGGCGCAACGCCCCGGCCTCGACCATGTCCATCAGCTCCGCGAGCGATCCCGGGCCTTGGCTGACACCCAAGACCCCGACCTTGCGGCGCGAGACCAGCGAGCTCAGCCCGCCCCAAGCGGCAACACCCAGCAGCCTGCCCAACGGCCCGCCCACCATCATGTAGCGCCCGCCGGGCCGCAGCGCGCGCCGCACCGCACCCACCGGCCGCGTGCCCCACAGATCGAGGATCAGATCGAACCTCTCGCCGCCCTTGGCGAAGTCCTCCGCCTCGAAGTCGATCACGTGATCGGCCCCGGCCGCCTTCATCACCTGCGCCTTCGCCGCCGTATCCACCGCCCAAACCTCGCTGCCCGCCGCC
>JANTFS010000181.1 GCA_024763335.1 Paracoccaceae bacterium
GCTCAGCGGGCCTTCGGAGGCGGCGAAGATCAGGGGTTTCATTGCGTCGCTCATGCCGGTTCCTTTGCGCGGGCTGCGGTGGAGAGGAAGTTCTTCAGCATCGCATGCCCGTGTTCCGAGCGGATGCTTTCGGGGTGAAACTGAACGCCTTCTATGGGGCGGCTCTTGTGCCTGAGCCCCATGATCGTGCCATCCTCGAGCCAGGCGGTGACTTCGAGCACGTCGGGCAGGCTTTCGCGTTCGACGACGAGGCTGTGATAGCGCGTGCCCTGAAGCGGTGAGGGCAGGCCGGCAAACACGCCTTTGCCGCCGTGATGGATGGTGCCCATCTTGCCATGCACGATCTCGCGCGCCCGTACCACGCGACCGCCGAAGGCCTGGCCGATGGTCTGGTGTCCGAGGCAGACTCCGAGAAGAGGGACCCCGGCCTCGCCGGCGGCAAGCGAGAGCGGGAGGCAGATGCCGGCCTGGTCGGGGTCGCAGGGGCCGGGCGAGAGCACGATGCCCTCGGGCTTCAGCGCCATCGCCGCCTGCACGTCGAGCGCATCGTTACGCACGACCTTCACATCGGCCCCCAGCTCGCCCAGGTAATGAACGAGGTTATAGGTGAAACTGTCGTAATTATCGATCAGCAGGATCATGCGGGCGCCCTCAGGAGACTAACACGGGGGGTTACACGCCCGGTACCGGGCGCCTATACATGGTCCGAGAGCCGCTGGAGCGTCAAGAGCGGCCAGGACTTGGGTTGCAAAAGGCGGGAGCAGGACATTGGCACGAGGGTTCGTATCGGGAGCTGTGGTGGGCATCGTGGTGGTCGGGCTTGGGCTCAGCATCCTGTCGGTGGCGACGCATGCGCCAAAGCCATCCGAGGCGCCGGCGCCTCAAAGCTCCGATGCCGCGCCCAATTCCGCGCCCAACCCTGAGGTACAACCCGGAACCGGTGACGCGACACCGGGGATGACCAATGAAAGCCCCGTTACCGCCGAGACCGCGCCCGTACAGGTGCAGGATCAGGCAGGATCGGAAAATCCGCCAGCCAGCGCCGATGCACGCGCTGCCATGCCCGAAGCAACGCAAGAAACCTCGGCGCCGGGCCTGCCGGCAGATGAAGCCATGGCGCCGCGCCCGGCCCCGCTTGCCGATGCCGCCGCGCCGGCAGCATCGGCCGCTGCGCCCACCATGCCCACGGATGAGACCGCGCCAATCACCGAGCCCGGCCCCGGACTTCCGGACACCGACGACAGCGCGGCGCACAGCGCGGCCCCGGCCCCGGGAGCGGCGCCGGATGTCGCCGGAGCCGAGGCGCCCGCACCGGTCGCGCCCGGCGCTCCCCCGGCGCTCGAAGCCGGACAATCGCCGGAAGCCTCGCCCACCGGCGAAGCTCCGCCGGTGCAGGCCCTTGCCCCCGAGCCTTCCCCGGCACCGGCCCCCTCTCCGGCGATCGGTACGCCGGTTGTGCCGCTGACAGAGCGCGCGCCGGCAAGCTCGCTGCCGACAGTCGGCACCGGGTCGCAAACCGAAAATGCCGGGGCGACCACAGAGACCGGCGCTGCTGACGAAGAAGCCGCCGATCCGCGCGCGCTTGTTCGCAATGCCGCCGCGTTCGACAACCCGGAGGGCCTGCCGGTGATGTCGGTCCTGCTCATCGACGTGCCCGAAACCCGCACAGCCCTCGGCGATCTCGCCGGTTTGCCGTTCAAGGCGACCTTCGTGGTTCCCGCCGACGCGCCCGACGCGGCCGGGGCCATTGCCTTCTATCGCGGGGCCGGCGCCGAGGTGGCACTGCTGCTGCCGCTTGCGCCCAAGTCGCGGCCCGAAGATGTGGAGGTGACGCTGGAGGCCTATGGCGACCTGCTCGATCAGGTCGTGGCGGTGCTTATCCCCGCCGAGAGCGGGTTTCAGACCATGGGCCCGGCGGCCACACAACTCGGCGCGGCGCTTGCGGATCGCGGGTTGGGGCTGGTGAGCCTGCCGCAGGGGCTCAATACCGGGCACAAATCTGCGGCCAAGGCAGGGGCGCCGGCGGGGCTGGTTTTCCGCGAGCTCGACAATGACGGGCAGTCAGGCAGCGTGATCAGCCGGTTCGTCGACAATGCTGCCTTCAAGGCCCGGCAGGATGACGGGGTGATCCTGCTCGCCCATGTCCGCCCGGAAACCGTTCAGGCGCTGGTCGAATGGAGCCTCGGCAACCGGGCAAAGCAGGTCTCGCTGGCGCCGCTGTCCTACCTGCTTTCTCACCAGTCCTGACCGGTGGGGCGGCGTTTTCTTGCAAGAAAACGGCCCGAAATCCGTAACGGATTTCGCCGCCCGGCCGCTCTGGACGTTCAGGATTGCATGGATTCGATCGCCTGCATCAGCGCCGGCACGTCAGGCACCGTTGTGAGAAAGCCCTTGAGCGAGGCCTCGGCGAAACCGGCGGCGATCACGTGGTCGATCAGCTCCATGAGCTTTTGCCAGTAACCATCCGTGTTCAGGAGATAAATCGGCTTCTCATGAAGGCCGATCTGGCGCCAGGTCAGGACTTCGAACAACTCGTCGAGCGAACCCGCCCCGCCGGGCAGGACGACGATGGCGTCGGAATTCATGAACATCACCTTTTTTCGCTCATGCATGTTCTCGGTGATGATGAAACGGCTCAGGTCGCGTTTGCCCACTTCCTTGAGAAGCAGGTGCTCGGGGATCACGCCGAAGGTCTCACCGCCTGCCGCCTGCGCCGCCTGCGCAACCCGGCCCATGAGGCCCACGTCGCCGGCACCGTAGACCAGCCGCCAGCCATGCCCGGCCAGCGCCTTGCCGAGATCGGCGGCAGCCTTGGCGAAGGCGGGGTTGCTACCGAGCCGGGAGCCGCAGAACACGCAGACGGAGAGGGCGGAAGAATTTTGCATGACATACCTGTGACGAATGGGTTTTGACCCCAGATAACGGTGTTGATAGGGTCTCACAAGCCGAGAGCGGCGACATGGGGATAAAGGGATCACAATGGCGAAATCCGGAGGCGGGGACCCGGGTGCGGGCGGGGCACGCACCGCGCTGATGGCTGCGGCTGCGGCTGCGGTCGTCGCGGTGATTGGCTATGGCGCCTACCGGCTGGGCCAGCCGGCTGCGCCCGTGCCGTCCGGCACCCCCGCAAAGCCCGTGGCCGAGGCGCCTGTTGCGCCGGCGTCTTCGGAAGCTGCGGGCGACAATGCGCCTGATGATCGGGGGGGCACCAGGGAGGCCGCGGCGCCGGCGCCTGAAGCGCCCCCGGCGGCGGCCTCCGAAGACACCGCCCAGACCGAGGCTCCCGTGGTGCTGCCGGCCTTCGATCTCATCCGGGTCGAACCCGATGGCGCTTCTGTGATTGCCGGCAGTGCGGCGCCCGGGGCGCGGGTCTCGCTTCTGCTCGACGGGGTCGAGGTGGCCGAGGCCGAGGCCGGGTCCGATGGCAAGTTCGTGATGATCACCAATATTGCCCCATCCGTCGCTGCCAGGGTCGTGAGCCTTTCGGCCCGGGATGCCGACGGCGCGGTGCTGCTTTCGGATGAAAGCGCGGTGATTCAGGCTGCACCTGTCGAAATGGCCGAAGCTGCACCTGCCGCACCGGCGACACCGCCCGCACCTGAAGCCCAGACCCCGCCCGCACCTGAAGCCCAGACCCCGGCCGCGCCAGAGGCGCAGCGCGCTCCGGGGCCTGAAACCGGCGCGGTGACGGCCTCTTCGTCGGCCCCCCCCGGGGCGGGAGCAGCGCAAGGCCCCGCCGCCGCGGTGCCGGAAGCGTCAGCTGACGGCGCCAGTGCGCCGGTAGCACCGTCCCAAGCCGTGCCCCCCGCGCCGATGCAGGCGGGCGAACAGCCGGTGGTTTCAAGCCCGTCTCCCGAGGCGCCCGCCGAGGCGGTTTCGCAACAGCAGGATGGGGCGCAGGCCGGTCAAACCCCCGCCTCGCCCCCGCCTGCCGCTCAGCAGGATACGCCCGCAGCAGCATCCGCCCCCGCCGCGCAATCCGGTCTCGCAAGCGAGGCCGGGACTGCAAAGCCCACAGCACCGGAGCCCACAACACCGGAGCCCACAACACCGGAGCCTAAAGCGCCGGAGCAGACAGCGCCGGAGCAGACGCCGAAGCAGACGCCGGAGCAGAACGGGGCAAGTGACAGGCCGGTGGCAAGCGTTCCCGCCGCCGAGGCCCCCACGGTCATGCTGATGGATTCGGAGGGGGTGCGGGTGGTGCAATCGCCCGCGCGCGAACCGGAAGTGCAAGGCAGCGTCACAATCGATTCGATCAGCTATGACAACGCCGGAGAAGTGACGCTGGCCGGGCGTGGCAAGGCCGGGGCGAATGTGCGGGTCTATCTCGACAACCGCCCGGTGAAGACCGCGCCCATCGCCGAAGATGGCCAATGGCGCACGCCGCTGCCGCAGGTGGACGAGGGCATTTACACGCTGCGAGTCGACGAACTGGCGGAGACCGGGGAGGTGTCAAGCCGGGTCGAAACCCCATTCAAGCGCGAAGATCCCGCCCAGTTCGCCGCGGCACTCGCGCAGAAGGAAGCAGAGATGCCGCAGGAAGCCGCCGAACCGCCGGTACAGGCGATCACCGTGCAGCCGGGCAACACGCTGTGGGGCATTTCGCGCGCGCGCTATGGCGAGGGCATCCTCTACGTGCGGGTCTTTGAGGCCAACCGCGACCAGATCAGGAACCCCGATCTCATCTACCCGGGTCAGGTATTTACACTGCCCGAGGACTAGGTGCAGAATTTTCCAGAAAATTCTGCTTTTGCAAAATCTTCTAGAAGATTTTGATAATCCACGATTTTCTAGAAAATCGTGTTCCCCGCCCGGGGAATGTCGAAACCTTTCGGGGCCAGCTCGAAACCTGAAAACCGAAAGCCCGGGCTCACCGTGCAGCCGACCAGCGTCCACGCCCCGGTGCTCACCGCGCTTTGCCAGTGATGCGTCGGCACGAAGAGCTGGGGCAACTCGCCCCGGGCGAGATCGGCACCGAGCCGGTGGTCACGGGCAGGGCCTTGGGCGCTGGCCGCGGTCGAGAGCACGAGGGGCGCGCCGGCATAGAAATGCCAGATCTCGGTGGCGTCCACCCGGTGCCAGTGGCTGCGTTCGCCATGCCTGAGTAGAAAGTAGATCGCCGTTCCACAGGGCCGGGACCCGGCGGGCGCGTCCGCGACCCATGTTTCACGATACCAGCCGCCTTCCGGGTGCGGCTTGAGGTCGAGGGCGGTGATGATCTCTGATGCATCCATGACGGGAACCTATTAGGCTCGATGCGGGAGGACAACATGAGGGTCATCATCATCGGGGCCGGGATCGTCGGCGCGGCGTTGGCCTTTGCGCTCGGGCGGCAGGGGGCCGAGGTCTTGGTCATTGCCAAGGGGCCGGGGCCGGCCACGGCGGCCTCCTTCGGTTGGGCGGGCGCGTCGTTTCACCTTGGCCCTGCGCATTTCGCCCTGCGCCGCGAGAGCCTCGCGGCGTGGCACCGTTTCGAGGCGGAGGGCGCGCCGGGGCTCGACTGGCAGGGCTGCCTGAGCTGGGAGTTCGAGGGCGCCGCGCTCGACGCGCAGGCCAGCGAGCTCGCGGCGCTGGGCTATCCGGTCGAGCCGGTGGATGCGGCAGGCTTGCGCGCGACACTGCCTTTTCTCAAGCAGGTTCCCGACAAGGCGCTCTCGTTTCCCGCGGAAGGGGCGATGGACGCAGGCGCCATGGCGGCGGGCCTTCTGGCGCGGGCCGGCGCGCGGCTGTTCCAAGGGCTCACGGTCCGGGCGATCGACGCACCGGGCGGGCAGCTGCGCGGGGTCGAGACCGATGGCGGCTATTTCGGGGCCGACCGCGTGGTCGTCGCCGCCGGCACCGGCGCGCCTGCCTTGCTGGCGCCGCTCGGGGTGAAATTGCCGCTCTTGCCGCGCCCGGGGCTGATCCTGCGCACGGCGCCGGTGGCGCCGCGGCTCGGGGGCATTCTCGTCGGTCCCTTCGGCGAGCTTCGGCAAGACCGGGAAGGGCATTTGCACCTGCCGGTGGCTACCAGCCATCAATCCGACGATGCCGAGGCGATCGACGGCGCGGCCGAGGCGCTTGCCGCGGCGGCGCTCGCCCGTCTCGGCGCGCATTTCGACCTGCCGGGGCTTGCCTGCGAACAGGTCTCGCTGGGCTGGCGCCCGGTGCCCGAGGATGGCCTGCCGGTGCTTGGCCCAGCCGGCCCCGATGGCCTCTGGCTGGCGGGGATGCATTCCGGCGTGACGCTGGCCGCCGGCGTGGCCGAGGGGCTTGCCCGCGAGATCGCGGGGCAGGGGGAAGAGCCGCTGTTCGCGCCCTTCCGCCCGCAGCGCTTCGCCCGCTCCTAACGCAGAACCGACCGCCCGGCGAAGCGCGCGCTTTCGCCCAGCATCTCCTCGATGCGCATGAGCTGGTTGTACTTGGCCAGTCGATCCGTGCGGCTGAGCGAGCCCGTCTTGATCTGCCCGCAATTCGTCGCCACCGCGAGATCGGCGATGGTGGTGTC
>JANTFS010000182.1 GCA_024763335.1 Paracoccaceae bacterium
GACGCAATCTGCAAACAACGCCTCCAGCGCAGCACTTTCAGCAAGCGCCTTGAGAATGGCGCGGGTGTCCGCCCGAACGCTCATGACCACGTCTGCCCCGCGAACGCCAGCCGTCCACCTTGCGCTTCATCTTGGCAAAAATACTCCGGGGGTTTGGGGGCAGCGCCCCCAAGGCCTGCGTGGCCTGAACGCAAATTGAGACTGCGCGCCACCGGCGCACCGCTTGTGCGCACTGCCCCCGCTCATCTTTCGGGCTGCCCGTCACCCGTTGGGTGGTGAGCCGGTTCACCCGCTCGACCGTGCCGAGCTTGTCGGTGTGGAAGCGCTTGCAGGCGGCGAGGTCTCCGGCCTTGATCTGCAACAGACATTCCACCGTACCGGAAACGTTGTGGCGCTCGCGCACCTTCTCAAACCCGGCCACGGCCGCTTCAAACGGCATCTGGGCCGTTTTGGTGTGCACCGACAGGCCCAAGGTGACATCGGCGAGGAAGCCCTGGCCCATCGCCGCCAGGTCAAGCACCGCGCGGTATCCGGTGATGATGCCGCGCCGCTCGGCGAGCCCGGCGTCGGGGAGGCGTCCGTCGCGGGTCAGCTTGCGCAATATTCGGCAGCCGATCTTGTCGAAACCCGGCGATCATTGCTCCCGTGGCCAGGTATGGCGCGCGAATTCGCAACCCAGCGCCCTTTCTGCCATGAGATCATTGCCACATGCCTCCCGACCTGCTCCTGGCCTTCGTCACCTTCGCTTTCGTCTCCTCCATCAGGCCGAGGCCGAACAACCAGATGCTGCTGGGCCTCGGGCCCATCGCGCATCTCGACCGTTACCCGCTGGCGCACACGGTGCGGAAAGCGCTGGCCGTGATCTACATGGGCTGGTTTGCCTGGAAGATCGTGCGCGCGAGCGCGCCGGGAGAGGCCCGCACCAAGGACCGCCTGTTTACCTTTCTGCAGGGTGCCGCTTTCCAATTGGTCAACCCGAAAGCCTGGGCCATGGCGCTGAATGCCCTGACCGCCCGTGCCCCGGACCAATCGCTTGCCACGGTCGGTTTCGTTGCCGTTGCGTTTGGCGCGATCAACCTGCCGACTGTGTCGAACTGGGTGATGATCGGCCGCGACATGCGCCGGGTGCTGACCAACCCGGCGCGGCTCATCGCCTCGCTCTCCCCCCGTTCTCTTTGCCTGATCGCGCGGGGCGGGCTATGGCTGGAGCATGAGCACCGACCAGATCATCCTGTTCACCCTGTTCGTCGCAGTCTTCGGCCTCTTGCTCTGGGGGCGGCTACGCTACGATATCGTGGCTTTCGCGGCGCTCATGGTCGCCGTGGTGCTGGGGGTTGTTCCGACAAAACATGCCTTCGATGGATTTGGTCACCCCGCGACCCTGATCGTGGCGCTGGTGCTGATCGTCTCGGCGGGGCTCGTGCGCTCGGGGGCAGTGTTGCTGATCACCCGCACGCTGGTCGACGCGGGCCGGTCACTCGGGGGCCATATTGCCGTGATGGGCATTGTCGCCGGCACGCTTTCAGCCTTCATGAACAACGTTGCCGCCCTTGCCTTGCTGATGCCGGTGGACATCCAGACCGCGCGCAAGGCCAAACGCGCGGTCGGTCTCAGCCTGATGCCGCTGTCGTTCGCCACGATCCTGGGCGGCATGGCAACGTTGATTGGCACCCCGCCAAACATCATCATTTCGTCGATCCGCGAAACCTCGCTTGGCGCGCCGTTCCACATGTTCGATTTCGCGCCGGTGGGCGCGCTGACAGCCCTTGTCGGCCTCGCTTTCGTCGCGCTCGTCGGCTGGCGCCTCATCCCGCAGCCCGATGCGGACAAGCTTCCCTCCGACCCGATGCAGGACTATTCCGACTACATCTCGGAACTCGTCGTTCCGGAGGGCTCGAAGCTGATCGGGCAGCAGGTCGAGACCCTTTACGACGAAGCAGACCGCAATGACGTGGCCATCCTCGGCCTGGTGCGCGACGGAAAGCGTCTTCACGGCACGGGCCGGACCGCTACGCTTCAGGCCGACGATGCGCTGGTGATCGAAGCCGCTCCCGAGGCGCTCGACGAGTTTCGCGCGTCACTCAACCTCGCGTTCGCCGATGAAAAACGCAAGGCGCGGCTCACGGCAGACGGCGCGGGGCTTTCGAAAACCGAGGTCGTGGTCACCGAGAATTCACGCATCAACGGCAAGACGGCGCAGGCGATCGGGCTCAACTGGCGCCGCCGGGCGGTTCTTTTGGGGATTTCCCGGGCTGGGAAACCGTTTCGCAGCCAGGTGCGCAAGACCCGGGCGCGCGAGGGCGACATCCTGCTTTTGCTGGTGCCCGAGGGGCACGAGGCGGAGGTGACCGAATGGCTGGGGTGCCTGCCACTGGCCGAACGCGGCCTGCCGGTGACACAGCAAAACAAGGTGTGGCTCGCGATCGGGCTGTTTGCGGCGGCGGTGGCGGCGGCGAGCTTCGGGCTGGTCTATCTGCCGGTGGCGCTCGGCATCGTCGTCGTGGGCTATGTTCTGACAGGCATCCTGCCCCTTCGCGAACTCTACGATCACGTTGAATGGCCCGTTGTTGTCTTGCTCGGCTCTATGATCCCGCTCGGCGCCGCGCTGGAAACCTCCGGCGGCACCGAACTGATTGCGAATGGGCTGGTGTCGGTGACCGAAGGCCTGCCGGCCTGGGCCGTGCTGACGGTGATCATGGTGGTGACGATGACGCTTTCGGACGTGCTCAACAACACCGCGACCGCGATCGTGGCTGCGCCGATCGGGATCGAGATGGCCGACAAGCTTGGGGTGAACCCGGACCCGTTCCTGATGGCAGTGGCCGTCGCCGCCTCATGCGCCTTCCTCACGCCGATCGGGCACAAGAACAATACCCTGATCCTCGGCCCCGGCAGCTATCGGTTTGGTGACTTCTGGCGCATGGGCCTGCCGCTCGAGATCATCGTTGTGGCCACGTCGATCCCTCTCATTTTGGTCTTCTGGCCGCTGTAACCGTCACCGGGCGCGATTTCCGCAGCGGAAATCGGCACGGAAACCGCAGCGGTTTCCGCCTCGCTCAGCCTTGGCCGAACGGATCGGGGCGTTCGTGCGCCGCCAACCAGGCGCGCGCGATGTCGCACAACATCGTCTTCCAGTTCTCCTGGGTCAGGCCCTCGATATGCCCTTGCGTGCCATTGGCCTCGACCTCGCGGATCGCGTGTTTGAGGGTGTTGAAGACGAGGAGATCGGGCGTCTCGTGATCGAACCAAAGCCGAGAGACGAGCTTCAGCGAATAGAAATCCTCGCCGCCCGAGGCGACCACATCCTCGAGATGGCCGTAGGCCAGCCATTGCGTTGCCTCGTCCTGGCTTTGCGGCGTCACCAGCCCCTGTTCTCGCGCGATCTGGCGCACGAGATCGGAAATTTCCGACCAGTAATACGGTGGCTGCAGCGCGGTGAGCGCCCAGATCCCGTCGGAAAAATGTTCGCCATCGACCATCGCCCAGCCCCATTCCATCGCCGGCTCGGCCATTTCGATGGTCAAGTGCTGCAGGGCAAGAATGTCGGCGGTCTGGCGCCGCAGGTCATGTGTCATGGTAACCCCTTTCGGTGACCGGCGGGATGTGGGGCCTGCATGCCCCGAGCACAATGCGGCGGGATGGCGCGCCGCCTCAGAGCGGCCAGATCAGAGGGATCAGCGCCGAGGCTAGCAGACCCATCGACAGGTTGAGCGGAATCCCGACCTTGAGGAAATCCGTGAACCGGTAGCCGCCAGGGCCATAGACCAGCGTGTTGGTCTGGTAGCCAATCGGGGTGGCGAAACTGGCCGAAGCCGCGATCATCACCGCGACGACAAGGGGGCGCGGGTCGATCCCGATCGCCTGCGCCAAGCCGATGGCAACCGGTGTGACCACCACCGCCACGGCGTTGTTCGAGACCAGTTCGGTGAGCACCGATGTGAGCAGATAAATCGCCCACACGATGAGCACCGGCGGCAGGGTTTCGAGCACGGGCGCCAGCGCCCCGGCGATGAGCGCCACCGCGCCCGACGCCTCCAGCGCCGCACCGATCGCGAGCATCGCGAAGATCAGCGCGAGCAGGCGCCCGTCGACGAAGGAGAAAGCCTCGTCGGCGTCGATCGACCGGGTGGCCAGCACCACGGCCACGGCCACCACCGCCAGCGCGAGGATCGGGGCAAGGCCGAAACCGGCGAACGCCACGAGCCCGGCCAGCGCACCGACGGCGATCGGCGCATGGCTACGGCGAAACGCCCGCGCCGAGGGTTGCGCCACGTCGACGAGGTTCATCTCGATGGCCAGGCGCTGGATGTCTTCCGCCGCGCCTTCGAGCAGCAGCGTGTCACCCACGCGAATTTTCACGTCGTCGAGGAGACCGGACATATTCTGGTTCCGGCGATGCACGGCCAGCGGGTAGACGCCGTAGCGCCGGCGCAGGCGGAGCTGGCCCAGCCGCCGCCCGACCATCCGGCAGCCGGGCGTGATCAGCGCTTCGACGGTGACGGTTTCGACCGACGACACCTGGTCGACGCTGCGCAGGTTCTTGTCCTGCCGAAATGTCAGGAGTTCGGCCATCGGCGTCCGCAGCACGACCCGGTCGCCGGGCTGGAGGCGCACCTCGCCCAGCGCACGGCGCAAAGAGAGATCGCCCCGGATCACGTCGACAAGCCGCACGCCTTCGCGCTGGAAGCGCTGCACCTCGAGAACCGGCCGTCCGACAAGCGCGCTGTCGGGCGGGATCACGGCCTCGGTGAAGAACTTCTTCTTCGACCGATCGGTGAGCAACGCGGCCAGCGAGCTGCGATCGGGCAGGAGCCGCGGCGCGATGAGGCCGAGATAGAACATGCCCCAGGCCACCAGCACGATGCCGAGGGGGGTGATCTCGAAAATCGAGAACGGCGCCAGCCCGTTGGCGCGTGCCACACCATCGACAAGCAGGTTGGTCGAGGTGCCGATCAGCGTCAGCGTCCCGCCCATGATCGCAGCGTAGGAGAGCGGGATCAGCACCTTCGAGGGTGCGAGCTTCAGGCTCTTGGCAAGTTGGGTAAACACCGGGATCATCACCACCACCACCGGGGTGTTGGAGACGACAGCCGAGGCGAGGACGACAAAGGCCATCAAGAGCGCCAGCGCCAGCCTCGGCCGGGATCCGGCCTGTCCGGCGGCGGCTTGGGTGAACCATTCCAGCGCGCCGGTGCGCACCAGCGCCCCCATGAGGATGAACATTGCCGCGATCGTCCACGGCGCCGGGTTCGACAGCACCGCGAGCCCTGCCTCATAGGGCAAAACGCCGGTGACGAGCAGGACCGCCACCGCCGCCAGGGCGACAACCTCCGCCGGGAAGGTCTCGCGCAGGAACAGCAAGAACATGCCGCCCACAACGGCCAGCGCAATGATCGCCTGCATCTCGCGGCTCAACTCGAAAAAATCCATGGTGCGCCCCGGTTCCGCAGGCATTGTCGCCCGCGCGCCGACATGCGGCAAGGGTCAGGGCGTCGAGCTTTGCAAGATCCCGCCTTCGCGCACCATCTCGACACGCGTGGCCTTGCCGGTTCGGTCATCGGTCTCGACGTAAAGCCCCGACAGCGTGGCCTCGCCCAGCGCGGGCTCGAACCGTCCCTTGGCCATGCCGGTCACGAAGCGACGCATCGGCTCGGCCTTGTTCATGCCGATCACCGAATTGTAGTCGCCACACATGCCGGCATCCGTCTGGTAAGCGGTGCCGCCGGGCAGGATCATCGCATCCGCCGTCGGCACATGGGTATGGGTTCCGACCACGACACTGGCACGTCCGTCGAGAAAATGGCCCATCGCCATCTTCTCCGAGGTCGCCTCGCAATGCACGTCCACCAGCACCGCTTGCGCCTGGCCGCCGAGCGGATAGGGCTTCAGCGCCGCCTCGATTGTGGAGAAGGGATCGTCGAACGGGCGTTTCATGAACACCTGTCCCAAGACCTGCGCGACGAGAACCTTGCGGCCGCGGGCATCGGAAAAGAGCCGCACCCCCTGCCCCGGCGCGCCCTTGGCATAGTTCAGCGGCCGGATGATGCGCGGCTCCTGCTCGCAGAAGCTCAGCATCTCCTTCTGGTCGAAGGCGTGGTCGCCCAGCGTGATCACGTCGGCGCCAGCCTCGAGGAAGCTCTTGGCATGGGCGGCGGTCAGCCCCATGCCGCCGGTGGCATTCTCGCCGTTGACCACGACGAAATCGAGCCGCCAGCGCTCGCGCAGGCCCGGCAGGCGTTCGGTGATGGCCTTGCGCCCGGCGCGGCCGACGATGTCTCCGAGGAACAGGATCTTCATGCGGGTTCCCTAGGCGGAATGACCGCGCGGCGCAACCGTGACAGAACGCGTCGAAACGTCCGCATCGCTCAGAAGGTGAGCGTTTCGGCCTCGGTGACGATGGCGTCGAGGGGTTGGTCGGTGGGTTCGAGCGGCAACTCGTCGGCCTC
>JANTFS010000183.1 GCA_024763335.1 Paracoccaceae bacterium
GGCAGAGCCGCAAGGATGAGCAAGATGGCAAAGATGCGTGGCATGGTGTCCTCCCTGAAATGCGCACGGGCACGCCTCCCGTGTTACCAGAGCGCCCCCCGCCGTGCATCTCTTTCCGCCGCCCCCGTTTGCCCGCGCCCGCGACCGGGCTATTCTCGCGCCATGACCGATGCCCCGCGCCCCCGCTGGTCACAGCATGTGACCGAAACCAGCCATGCGCTGGTGCTCGAGCCGGGCGTGTTTACATGGGACGATCCCAAGCGCATCGCGGCCTCACTCAAGCGCTCTGCCGAGGCGAGCCGCGAGCGCAAGGGCACGCCCTACCAATCGGCCATGTCGATGCTGAATTTCTACATCAACCGCGCAGGAAAAAACCTGCCTCCGGCGCGCAGGCAGGTGCTCGAGGAGGCCAAGGCAGAGCTTCGGGCCCTGTTTGCCGAGCCCCCGCGCGGCTGACGTTTACTGTCCGAGTCCGAGGGCTTCGAGATGGGCCACGCTTTCGGGAACCCGGCCAAACTCGTTGATCTCGACGATCAGCCGGGGGTTCGATCCGAGCGCCCCGAGCGCGGCAAAGATCGGCGCAAAGGGAAGCGTGCCCTCGCCCAGCACCCAGTGCCTGTCGGCGTAGCCATCGGCATCTTGCAAATGCACATGCTTGAGCGCGTCGCCGGCGAAAGACACGAACCGGTCGACCGCCGGACCACGGGCCATGACATGCGCCCAATAGGCATGGCCGACATCGACCGAAAGCTTCAACGCCGGGCTGTCGGCGGCCGCCACGACGGCGGCGCGGTCACGTGGGTCGACGTCCTGGATGTTTTCCAGCACCATCTCCACCCCCATCTCCGCGGCTCGCGCGATCGCCGGCGCGAGGGTGTCGAGAATGGCGGAAACCCGTTTCGCACGGGCCTGGGCGGTGTTGTCGAGATTTGTGAGGTCCCAGTGGGTGTAGGGGGAATGCAACACCATCTGGGTCGCCCCGAGCTTGGCGCAAACATCAAGCGCCTGGTCGATCCGCTTTTGCACCACGGCGCGGATCTCGCGGTCTTTCACATCAAGCTCGAAACCCGAGAACGGGCCGTGGATTCCGAGCCGCCCGTGCCATCCGTCGAGCGCCTTTTTTGCCATGTCGACAAAGGGATCGGGCGCGGCGAGGATATCGGCCATGCAGAACTCGGGCAGTTCGAGATCACGGTTTTTCTCAAACAGCCAGTCGCGGTGCTTGGGCAAGTCGAGCACCGTCAACTGCGCGCCGATGATGGGCAGATCGGTCATGAATCACTCCTTCGCGCACAGAGTGCCACGAAAGAAGGTGCTTGTCCCGCCCCGTCCGGTAGAGGGCGGGACAAGCTACGGCGGGCGAAGAGGTCAGGGAGGACCTAGGACGCCACCCGCACGTATTCTTCCGGCAGCGGGCTTGGCTGCGATGCCGCGCGGCCGCCGGATTTCACGAAACTCGTCACCACGGCGCCATGCGCCTGGATCAACAACGCGACATTGGGATCGTCACTCGTTTCCTCGATCGCGATGCCCGTGTCGGTATCGGTCAGGGTCATCCGAACCTTGTCCTTCTGGGCAAAGATCTCGGCGAAGGCCGGATCCCAGAACCGCAGCCCGAAGCCTTCTTCGAGCCGCCGGTGCATCTCGCGGGCATGGGCGCGGATCAGCCCGGCCAGATGCGGGTCGTCCGATTCGGTGACGGCGCGGATGCCGGTCTCGATTTCGACAACGTCGCGGCGGATATCTTCGTGGCGCTTGAGCAGTTCATGAAACACCGCCTGATCGCGTTGGTGCCGCGCGGCCATTTCCGGGCTGCGTTGTCCGTGGCCGTGGCCGTGTTCTTCTCCACCTTGGGTCTGTCTGCGAGGCATGTTCTCGTTACCGGATGATTCAAAGTTGTATTGGATATACGTATTTTAACCCCGCCTCGTCAGTGAGCCAAAACGCCGCATCTGTTGGATCGGCACGATCCTGCACCGGTCCGGCGGATTGCCTCGCTTGCCGCGGAGGTCCGCGCCCCCTAGCGTTGTGCCATGACACTTCCGGTCGCCATCGTGCTCGGGGCCCGCGTGCAGCCCGACGGGACCGCCACGCCGACGCTGCGCCGGCGGGCGGAAACGGCGGTGGCGCTGTATCGCGCGGGCAAGGTTGGTCGGGTCATAGCCACCGGCGCGGGCAGCGATCCTCCTCCCTCGGAAGCCGCCGTAGTTGCGGCACTCCTCAACAATCACGGCGTGCCACGGGACGCGATCACGCTTGAGGACCGCTCGCGCAACACCATGGAAAACATCGCCTTTGCCGCGGCGCTCCTGCCGCCTGAGGCGCGCGTCATTCTGGTCACCGATGCGTGGCATCAGCCGCGTGCGCGCCTCGTTGCGCGCCGCCTCGGCCTGGCGGCCACCAGCGCATCACCCTCGCTGCGCGGGGCAAACCCCTGGCGCACGGCCAAGCTCATCATGCGCGAAATCGCCGCCTTCGCGGCCTATCTCCTGCGCCCGATGGGCCGATGAGCCGGCGTGCTACCGCGAGACGGTCACGTGGATCGACTTGCCGACCCCGCCGCTGCCATAGATCTCGACATAGACCGTCGCCCCGCCCTGCAACAGGATCTGCGCAGCCGAGGGCTCGATCGCGCCGTTCATGATCATCTGCTCCATTGCGGCGCGATTGTCATAATCTGCGAAGAACGGATCCCATTCGTCGCCCGGCTGGCTGATCCCGAAGCGGTGGAAATTGGCGCGATCCTGCCGCACCACCTGCCACGGCTCGGTGAGCCGCGCACCCTTTGAATTGTGCAGATCATCCCAGCCAATATAGGCGCTGTAGCTGCCGATAAGATCCTGCGCCGCAGCGGCCCCGACGACGCCGACCGCCACCACCGCGCCGATCAGAGCCGTGCGGAGATTTCTGAAGAATCGTGTCATTGCGCCACCTCCCGTCACAGTCTCGCGCCAGCGGGAGCCGATGGCAATGTGACCGAGCGACGCCGCCCTATTCCGTGGCGGTCACCACCTCGTAGAGAACCGGCTCGAAGGTCTTGCACAAGGCATTGAATTTACGGTTGTATTCCCGCATCTGCTCAGACCGCAGCATGATCTGGAAATCTTCGCGGCTCTCCCACTGGGTATAGTTCGCGATCCGCGTGCGCGCGTCGTTGACATGCATCGCGGCACCGATGAAGCCGGGCTGCTTGGACACGAACTTGGTGCAGGCCATGCGCAACTCTTCGAGCAGGTCATCGCATGTGCCCGGGGTCACCTCGAAGGTGGTGATGACGGTCTGAATACTCGGATCGGTGGTGATCGTGGGCATCGGGTATCTCCGTTTTGATGGGCACAGCCTAGCACCGCCCCGCGCTTGCGCCAAACTCAGTCGAAATCGAAGATCTCTTCGAGGATGTTTTTCAGCCGCGCCTTGTGCGAATAGCGCCCGCCATAGGGCCGGGACCGACCCGGACCATGACCCCCCTCACCCGGACGCCGACTTGCAGCCCCGGGTTTGGCGGCCCTGTCGGCCGAGGCACCCGGCGCGGCCCAACGCGGCGTCGGCTCCGGGTTGGCCAATTCGATGGCCGGACGCACCGCCTCGATCAGGTGCTCCAATTCGCCGCCGTCGAGCCAGACACCGCCACAGGCCGGGCAATGCTCGATCTCGACACCATGGCGCGCAAGATGATCCATTTCGGTGCCGTCGCGCGGGCATTTCATGGGCTTCTCCCTGGGTCGATGAGGCAGGCCCGAGCAAGGCCGGGGCGCCCCGCGAGCGGCGCGCCCCGATCCTGATCCGCCGGGCGTCCTTGGTCAGCGGACCACGTGCACCGCGCAGGGTGCGTGACGCACCACGCGTGCGGCGGTGGAGCCGAGGAAGAGGTCTTGCAGCCCCGGCCGGTGCGAGGCGATGACGATGCAGTCGACCTTGTGCTCGGTCGCGTAGTCGACGATCGAATGCCCGGCATGGCCTTCGATCACCTTCACCGCGATTCGGTCATGCCCGGTCAGGCGCTCGGCCAATATGTCTTCGATTTCCTTGACGTTGGCTTCCATCTGTCCTTCGGGGAGGTATTGCGCCACGTAGGACGGCACTTCCTCGACGACGTGCAACGCGGTGATCGTCGCATCGGGATCGGCCAGGGATTCGGCGATTTCGACAGCGTGCATCGCCTCGTCCCCGATGTCGAAAGCAATCGGAACGAGAATATTCTTGTACATCTACGTTCTCCCTTTTGTTCGATTTGGTCTGTGCCAGTGTGCGGCGCCAGCACCCGCACAACCATGACCTAGGTCAACCCGCAGCCGGGACAGATCGCCGCCGGTTCAGAACGGCAGGCCGACGTAGTTTTCCGCCAGCGACGTCATCGCCGCCTCGGAGCTGAGCAGGTAGGCCAGTTCGACATCCTGCAACTTGCGGTCATAGGCGGAGGTGTCGGGGAAGTCGTGGAGCATCGTCGTCATCCACCACGAGAACCGTTGCGCCTTCCACACCCGTGCCAGCGCCTTGGCCGAGTATTGCTCAAGCCCGGTGCTGTCGCCCTTGCGGTAGTGATCCACCATGGCGTGATAGAGATAGTAGATGTCGGACGCCGCCGAGTTCAGCCCCCGTGCCCCGGTGGGCGGCACGATATGGGCGGCGTCTCCGGCGAGGAACAGGTTGCCCCAGCGCATTGGCTCGGCCACGAAGCTGCGCAGGGGCGCGATCGACTTCTCGATCGACGGCCCGGTTTCCAGTCGTGCGGCGACATCGTCGGGCAGGCGCCGTCTGAGTTCGTCCCAGAAGGCCTCGTCCGACCAGTCCTCGACGGTATCGGACAGCGGCACCTGGATGTAATAGCGGCTCAGAACCCGGGACCGCAGCGAGCACAGCGAGAACCCGCGCCCGGTTTTCGAGTAGATCAATTCGTCGTTCACAGGCCGGGTGCGCGACAACACGCCGAGCCAGCCGAAGGGATAGACCTTCTCGTATTCCTGCAGCACATCCCTCGGGATCGACTTGCGGCTGACGCCGTGGAACCCGTCGGCACCGATGATGAAATCGCATTCCACCCGGAAGGTCTCGTCGCCCTTGCGGTAGCTCAGCGCAGGCGTGTCGCTGTCGGCATCGTGGATCGCCATGTCCAGCGTCTCGTGGATCACCTGCCCGCCCATCTTCTCGCGGGCGTCGTAGAGATCGCGGGTCAGCTCGGTCTGCCCATAGACCACGACGGAGCTGCCGCCGGTATGGCCGGCGAGATCGACCCGGTGCATCGTGCCGTTGTCGTTGATCCAGAACCCCTCGTGGATCTCGCCCTCGGCGTCCATCCGGGCGCCGCACTGGGCCTCGCGCATGAGGTCGGCGAAGCCATGTTCGAGCACGCCCGCGCGGATCCGGCCAAGCACGTAGTCGCGGGTGTGCTTCTCCAGCACGACGTTGTCGATCCCTTTCAGATCGAGGAGCTGGCTGAGCAGCAGCCCCGATGGCCCGCCACCGATGATTCCGACCTTCGTCTTGATCGTGTTGGTCATGACGTCCTCCCCGATTGTGCCGCGATCATCGCCGCGCCGGGGCTGGATTTGAATGGATCGACCCTGCCAAAACCTGTATGGATCGAACATGGACGCCATTGCCAGTTACAACCTTTTCGGCGAGCAGGCCGATCTGCCCGACGTGGTGCATTGTGAAACCATCGCCGCGCGCTCGGTGCCCAATGACTGGGAGTTTCGCCCGCATCGTCACGCCCGCCTGCACCAGATGCTGATGGTGGCGCGCGGCGGCGGCACGGGCACGCTCGATGGCGAGACCCACCGGCTGATGAACGGCAGCCTCGCCAACGTCCCCACCGGCTGCGTTCACGCCTACAATTTCACCCCGGGCACCGAGGGCTGGGTGGTGACGATCCCGAGCGAGGCACTCGACGAGGGGCTCGCCGACGGCGAAGGGCTGCGCCCCTTGCTGGCGCAACCCACCGTGGTTGACGGCACCGAGGAAATCGTGGCCACGATTCTGGCAATCTTCACCACCTTCAAGGCCCGCGACTTTGCCCGCGCCCACGAATTGCGCGCCCGCGCTGCCTTGCTCGCCGGCCTCGTGGCGCGGGCCATTGCCGAGGCAGCCCCTCCCTTCGCGCCGGCGCAAACACCGCTGCAACGCCGCTTCGAGGCTCTGGTCGAGGCGCATTTCACCGAGCATTGGCCGGTCGCCACCTACGCCGCGCGGCTCGCCGTCACGCCGACCCATCTCAGCCGGGTGATGCGGCAGGCCACCGGCCGCCCCGCCTCGGCGGCGATCACCGAGAGGATCATCCGTGAAGCCCGCCGAAACTTGGTCTATTCGAACCTTTCGGTCTCCGAGATCGCCTATGCGCTCGGCTATGAAGATCCAGCCCATTTCTCCCGCGTCTTCTCCCGCGCGACCGGGCTCA
>JANTFS010000184.1 GCA_024763335.1 Paracoccaceae bacterium
GTCGAGATCGGTGGTGACCGATATGACCCCATCGACCGCGCCAATGGCCGCCTGCACCACATAGGGGCAGCTCGCGCATGTCATGCCCGGCACCGACAGATCGATCTGGCGTTCCTCGGCGAGGGCGGGAGAGGCGGCGACAAGGCCCAAGGCGGCGATCAGCAAACGTGTTTTCATCAAAGTTCCTTTCACAGGCCCAGCATGATCGGGGCGAGAACCGGGGCGATCCAGTTCCACAGGAGCGCGACCAGCACGAGGGCGGTCGAGGCCCAGAGGGCGGTTTTTACGAGACGGTTGGGCAGCGGCTTTGCGCAGGCAGACCCGTCTGCACAGGGTTTTGGCTTTCGGTAGACCAGCCAGTAGCCGTAGCCCAGAAAGCCCAGCGTCACCGCGATGAACAGCGGCTTGTAGGGCTCGAGCGCGGTCAGGTTGCCGACCCATGCGCCGGAGACGCCGAGGCTGAACAGGATCAGCGGCACGATGCAGCAAGTGGAGGCGGCCAAGGCCCCGAGGATCCCGCCGGCGGCGATCCATCGGCTGCGCGCCCCGGTGTCATCGGGGGCGAGGGGGGTGATCTCGGTTTGGGCGGGCGGGGTGTCTGGGCTTGATGTCATGCCAGAGCTTATGCAAGCTGTAGTCACTACAGGAGCAAGCGGGGTGGGATCACATGTTTGCGATTGGCGAAGCCTCCCGGCGCAGCGGGGTCGCGGTCGAGACGATCCGCTACTATGAGCGCGAGGGGATCACCGCGAAGCCGGGGCGCACCGCGTCGGGGCGGCGGGCCTATACCGAGGCGGAGATCGCCGCGCTCCGGTTCATCAAGCACTGCCGGGATCTGGGGTTCTCGATTCCGGATGCCGTGTCTCTGCGCCGCTTGGCAAATGAACCGGCCACGACCTGCGCCGATGCCGGACAGATCGGGCGGGCGCATCTGGCCGATGTGCGCGCGAAGCTCGCCGAGTTGAAGCGGCTGGAGGGGGCGCTTGCCGAGTTGGTGGCCAATTGCGACAGGGGCGAGCGGTTGTGTCCGATGCTGGACACCCTGATGGGCGAGCCGCAACAGGCACCGCCCCTTCCCCGTCGCTAAGGCACAAAGGGCGAGAGGGCCGTGGGGCCTATAGAAAACGCTTACCCAAAGCCAGCTGCTGAAGGATTTGCTCCATCCGCCGCGCCCGTGTTTCCGGTTTCTTGGCGGAATGCAGGCGATGGTAGATCACAAAGAGGTTGGCACGGTTAAGCGTTGCGCAGAACGCCCTTGCTGCCGGAGTTGCATCAAGAACGGCAAGAAAGTCGGCGGGGATGACCATGTCGCGAGACCCGTCATAGGCTGCCTCCCACCGACCGTCGGCCTTGGCCGCGTCGGCTTGGCCATTGCGGCCGGATGCCGTTCTGTCGACCCCGACAGTTTGCTATGCTCCGCCAGACGCCTTTTCTGGCGGACCGCCGTTGGGTAGAAACCCGTAGGCGGCAGGACGGCGGGGATTGCATGGAAGACACGATACGATACCGGGTGACGGGGATGGACTGCCCCTCTTGTGCGGCCAAGGTGGAGAAGGCGGTGCAATCGGCGGGCGTGGCGGAGGCCACGGTCTCGACCGCCTCGCAGATCCTCACCTTGCATCTGCCAGACGGCGACCAGCGCCTCTCCGGCGTCGAGCGCGCCGTCGCCGAGGCTGGATACCATCTTGACCTCGTGCCCCGGGCCGAGACCGGCGACCGGATCGCAGATGTCGCGCCACATGCCGCCCCGGCCTACCGGCGCGCGCTCTGGGTGGTGATCGTGTTGAATGTCGGCTACGGGCTGATCGAGATGGCGGGCGGGTTTCTCACCGGCTCGCAGGCGCTCAAGGCCGATGCGCTCGACTTTCTGGGCGATGGGCTCATCACCTTTCTTGGCGTGCTCGCGATCGGCTGGCCGCTGATCTGGCGCGCGCGCTCGGCGCTGGTGCAGGGGCTGTTTCTGGGCGCGCTGGGCCTCAGTGTCACCGCCAACACGCTGTGGCGCGTGTTTGCGCAGACGCCGATCGAGGCGGGCCTGATGGGGGCGCTTGCCCTCGTCGCCCTTGCCGTCAACGTCGCGGCGGCGCTTGTGCTGGTGCCGCACCGGGCGGGGGATGCGAATGTGCGCGCGGTCTGGCTGTTTTCGCGCAACGATGCCATCGGCAATGCCGCCGTGGTGGCCGCCGCGGTTCTGGTAGGCTGGACCGGGTCGACATGGCCCGATCTTGTCGTCGCCTTCGCGATTGCCGGGCTGTTCCTGCACGCCGCCTGGATCATCATCCGCGACGCCCGGCGCGACATCGCACAGGCGGGGCCGCGGGGGTGAGGCGCTGCGTCAGCTCTCGCTGAGCGCCACCTTCATGTCTTTCACCTCGTAGATCACCTCGCCGTCGGCCTCGACGATGCCGTCGGCCACGCCCATGGTCAGGCGGCGGCTTTGCACGGCCTTGGTGAAATCGACGTAGTAGGTGAGCATCTTGCGGTCGGGGCGGACCATGCCCTTGAGCTTCACTTCACCCACGCCGAGCGCATAGCCGCGGCCCTGCCAGCCGCGCCAGCCGAGGTTGAAGCCGGTCAGTTGCCACAGCCCGTCAAGTCCGAGGCAGCCGGGCATGATCGGGTTGCCGGGGAAGTGGCATTCGAAGAACCACAGGTCGGGGGTGATGTCGAACTCCGCCACGACATGGCCCTTGCCGTGCTTGCCGCCTTCGCCGGAAATGTCGGTGATCCGGTCCATCATCAGCATCGGCGGCGCCGGCAACTGGGCATTGCCCGGGCCGAACAGCTCGCCGGCCGCGCATTTCAGGAGGTCGTCCTTGGTAAAGCTGTTCGGATAATCCGCCATTCGTGCCCCGCCCGCATCTCGCATTTCCCTTGTCGGCCCCCCTCTATCACCCGCCTCGCGGCGCTGGCAAGGGCGCCCCGCCTGCGCCGCGCCGGGGCGGCGGTTTGGGGACCAGATTGCCGAAACCAATTGAAATCCTGCGGCTCGGCCCCTTATAATCCTTACCTACATCGCGAACGGGGAAGCGCTATGGCGACGACTGAGGAACAAGCGATCGGCACCAGATGGCTCGCGCGTGGCGGTATTCGGCCGACACGGCAGCGTGTCGCGCTGGCCAAACTGCTCGTGGGCGATGGCCGGCACCGGCACGTGACGGCGGAAAGCCTGTTCGATGCGGTGCGCGCGCGCGGCGAGAAGGTGTCGCTCGCGACGGTCTACAACACGCTGCGGGCCTTCTCGGAGGCCGGCATCCTGCGCGAGATCACGGTCAACGGCAGCAAGAGCTATTTCGACACCGACACCACCAACCATGCGCATTTCTATTGCGAGGACACCGGTGAGCTGTCGGACGTTCAATCGGGCGAAGTGGCGGTGACAAACCTGCCCGAGCCGCCAAAGGGCACCGAGATTGCCAAGGTCGACGTGGTGATCCGCCTGCGCAAGAGCTGACGCCGGCCCGATCGACACAAAAAGGCCGCGCCCCGGGAGCGCGGCCTTTTGGATTCTGCAAGCTGGCTGGCGGCGTCAGCCGATCGAGATCAGTTCGATATCGAACACCAGTTCCTGACCTGCCAATTGGTGGTTGGCGTCGAGCTTCATGTGCGTCTCGGTCACTTCGACGACCCGCACCGGCATTTCCTGCCCGTCTTCGCCGCGCATTGCGAGGGTGATCCCGACTTCGCGGGGGATGTCTTCCGGCAGCTGTTCGAGCGGCACCTCGATCTCGCGGTCGGCGTGGCGGGGGCCGTAGCCCTGCATCATGCTGACCTCGACGCGCTTCTTCTCGCCGACTTCCATGCCGGGCAAGGCCTTGTCGAGGCCGGGGATGATCTGGCCGGCGCCAACGGCGAACTCCAGCGGGTCGCGGCCCTCGGAACTATCGAACACGGTGCCGTCGGTCAGCGTGCCCTTGTAGTGAATGCGGACGGTATCGCCCTCTTTGACCTGGGTCATTGGGTTCTCTCTTTGCAGAAAGGTGGATTTTGCAAGGCCGCCGGGGCGCGCCTTGCGCGGTTGTGGCCAATGTGGGGGCTCGTGGCCGGGAAGTAAAGGCGGGGCGGGCCGGTCGGGCGGCTACAACACGGAGCGCCTGCGCCGCGCACTTTTTGTGTGAGGGGGGCGCTGCCCCCCACGCTCCATTCGCAGGGTGCGAATGGAGCGCCCCCCGAGGTATTTCTGGACCAAAGAAGGGGCGGCTGGCGCGACGGAGCTACTCGTCGAGGAGGAAGCGCAGATATTCGACATCTTCGAGTGGGAACAGCACCGTGCCCCACATGCTGTCGGACAGGTGCAGGTCGAGGTTTCGGGACAGTTCGCGCCGGATGTCGCCAATCTCGATGGCATAGTTGGAATCGTAGGCGCCGAAGTTGAAGTGCTCGACCCAGTATTTCGCGGCATGGCCGCTGACGTTGCGCAAGGTGTCGTCGCAATTGGCGACGAGGTAGTCGATCCGCGCGCGCAACTCGCCGCGTTCGCCGAAGCTGGGGGCGAAAGTGTAGGCGATCAGCTCGTCGACGGGGTAGGGGCCGCAGCCGAACTGGGCCTGCTGGTCGGCGCGGTAGAACAGATCGTTGCGCCCGTGCGTGTAGAAATCCGCCGCGAGATCACCCATCAGCCCGCGATAGGTGCGCTGCTCGGATTGCTGGATCCAATCCACCGAGACGCGCCCATAGCGTTCGTCATCCCTGCGCAAGACGCCCCCGACCCGGGCGATCTCCCAGGCCAGTTGGAGCGCGTTGAACAGGAGCGCGTCGCGCTCGTTTGCGGGGGCTGCGAGCGCGCCGCCGGTTTTGGCGAGCACGGCCATCATCAGGCTGAGGCCGAGCCGGTCCTGCCCACAGCGGGGCAGGGCCGCGTTGGCGGCGTCCACGGCTGCCTGGGCGGTGACATTGCCGTTCTCTGCCGAGAGCGCCGTCGCGTGGAGCGCTTCGAGCGTGTCCGGCGGGCAGGTTGATTGCTGGGCCACCGACGCTGAAGGCAGGGCGACGAAAAACCCGATGCAAGCGGTTTTGAGGAGCGCTGTGATTCGCATACGAAGGAGTTTACCGAATTTTCGGCAAGACTGACGGCCAAAGGCGCGTGCGGCGCGCCGGGCTCAGACTTGCGGTTCCTCGCTGCTGGCGGGCGCCCGCTTGTAGGTCTTGGAATAGCCCGTGGCATCGCATCGCCGGGCGCAGCGCAGGAAGGTGAAAACCCCGATCCCGCCGCCAAGCGCGGCCAGACCACCGGCGATGAGAACTTCGCGTCCGTTCGCCGGGTCGGCGGTGAGCGCGAGGTAGCCGAAGGCCCAGAACCCGGCCCAGGCGATGACATTGATAATGGCAATCAGCTTGGTCAATCCGTCTCTCCCTTGGTTCAGGATCTTTGCGGGCCGATGGCCCGGTGATCCTCCTTTTTCGGGAAAGTTAGCGACAGATTGTCGCACTGTCCAACACGGAATCGGCGTCGGGCAGGTCTGCCGGCCGGGCTCTGCGGGCGCCGGCCGGGTTGCTCAGAACCACTGCCCCGGCTCCATCAGCCCGAGATCGAGCAATTGCTGCGAGTTCCATTCGAAGGGCACCGAATTGTGCCATTTGAAACTCGGGATGGCGAAGGTGGAACCGGCGTTGGTTTTCAGAGCCTTCGCGGTGCGGAAGCTGACGATGGCGGCGGTCAGGTTGTGATGCCAGGGGCAGGAATAGGTGTTGTATTCCTCGTCGTTGAACGTGTGGTCGGCGCGCAGTTTCAGCCCCGGCTTGGCCTTGAACAGGGCGATACGGTCGATCTTGCGGCGATCCTTGGGCACGTGTTCCTCGTAGCGCCAGCGCAGGCCGCCGAAAAAGTCGAGCTGGCGTTCCTTGGGGTGACCGGTCGCAGGGTCGGGCCGGCCAAGCGCGTAGTAGCCGGACTTGTCGAGCCAGGTGTCATCGAGCGACACGGCATCGGGAAACCTGTCGAGATCGCCGGCATAGATGTCGACCACGTAGGCCAGCATCGCGTCGCGGCGCTCCTCGGTGTGAAAGGTGAGCATTTCGCCCACCGTGCGGGTCTCGCAGAACGGGTGGAACAGATACTCGGCATTGTAGCAATAATAGAGCCAGATCCCCGGCGCGGCCTCGATCACGGCGTTCACGGCTGTCTCCAGAGCGTGCGCCGCAACGGTGTGATAATCGACGCGATGGATCGCATCTTCCAGCGCCGGAGACAGCTCGATTTCCACCGGCGCGAAAACGACGAGCGCGGCGAACCCGGAGAGTTGGTGGTAACGGATGGTGCTTTCGACCTCGACGAGATCTTCGACCATGATCAGCGCCACCGGGCCCTTGGCCAGCGCGGCCTTGCCACGGGCGAG
>JANTFS010000185.1 GCA_024763335.1 Paracoccaceae bacterium
GGCGAGATCCGCGAGCTTTCGGCGGGCGACGACGTTCTCGTGGTGACCGCCGGGATCACCACCGAGGAAGCGATGCGCGCGCGCGCCGCACTGGAGGCCGCCGGCGTTTCCATCCGCCATCTTCACCTGCACACGATCAAGCCCTTCGACACCGCCGCCATGCTCGACCACATGGCCTCGGTGAAGGGCGGCGTGGTGACGCTCGAAAACCACGTCACCGAGGGCGGTATCGGCTCGCTCATGGCCGAGATCATCGCCGACCACGGGCTCGGCAAGCGGCTGGTCCGGCTGGGCCTGAAAGACACCTATGCCCACGGCGGCTCGCGCCCCTACCTCATGCATTACTACGGGCTCGACGCCATTGCGCTGGTGCGCGGCATCGAGGAGCTGACCGGCGAACGCTATGGCATCACCGAGGAAGACCTCGAAGCGGTGCGCGTCGAAGCGGTGCATTCCAACGTGAAGGCCGAAGGGCTGTGATGTCGGAGCGGTTCACCGTCAGCTACCGGATCTTCGCCGCGTCAGCCGACGAGGCGCGCGCGCGTGCCGAGGCCATCGCGCTCGAGCAGACGGTCGAGATCCCGCGCGACGTGGTGCCGGCAGGCTACGTCGAGGACGAGATCCTCGGGCGGGTCGAGGCGGTCGAGCCGGAGAGCGGCGAGACCTACCGTGCGCGCCTCAGCTACAGCCCCGACAGCGCCGGCCCGGACCTGCCGCAGCTTCTCAACGTGATCTTCGGCAATTCCTCGATCCAGAAGGGGATCAAGGTCACCGGGCTCGACCTCGGCCCCACGATGTCGGCCCGCTTTCCCGGCGCGCGGTTCGGCATCGAGGGCCTGCGCGCGGCAACCGGGCGCGCCCACGGCGGGCTGGTCGCGCCGGTCATCAAGCCGATGGGCCTTTCCGCGGCCGAGTTCGCCGTGACCGCGCGGCGGGTCGCCGAGGCCGGCGCGGACATCGTCAAGGAAGACCATGGGCTCGCCAACCAGCCCGCAGCCCCGTTTCGCGACCGCGTACCGCGCCTCGCCGAGGCGGTCGCCGAGGCCAATGCCGTGCGCCAGGCGGCGGGCGATGCCACGACAGCGCTTTATTTCCCCAACCTCGGCGGCGCCACGACCGATCTCGTCGCCGATGCCTATTTCGCCAAGGAGGCCGGCGCGCACGGGGTGCTGATCATTCCCGGCTTGCAGGGGTTCGACGCCATCCGCGCGCTGGCGCGCGACGAGGGCTTCGGCCTGCCGATCATGGCCCACCCCGCCTTCCTCGGGCCGCATGTGCTCAGCCCCGACACCGGGTTCACCCATGGCATGATGTTCGGCACGCTCATGCGGCTTGCCGGCGCCGATGTCTCGATCTTCCCCAATTTCGGCGGACGGTTCGGCTTCACCCCGGAAGAATGCACCGACATCGTCTCCGCTTGTCGCGACGCCGACGGCCCAGGACGTGCGATCCTGCCGAGCCCCGGTGGTGGCATGAGCCTCGACCGGATGCCCGAGATGATGCGCCTCTATGGGGAGAACACCATCTACCTGCTCGGCGGCGGTCTGCTGCGCTACGGCGACCGGATCGGCGACGCCATCCGCGACATGCGCCGGACGCTGGGCTGATCCGTAAAACAACAAGGCACGTCGCACGGCGGGCGGTCCTACGCGCGCGCCCTTGTGTACCCCGCGCGACCTGTCCCCGATGACGCGGGGCCGTGCGGGGCAGTCTCCGAGGCGGCAGACGGGCGGGCTCGAAACCGGCCTTCACCGCACGAGTCTCAGTGGCCGCGACGGCGATGGCCAGGCTGCACGGTGCCGCCGAGAGCGTGGCGCCGGCGTTGTCAGGTGCCTGCAACAGCGCCTTCGGCTCGCTCCGATACCCGGACCAGTCTCGCCGCGGCCCGGGCCGACGAGAGTGGTTTTCAGTATCGAGGATTTTGGTTGCGGGGGCAGGATTTGAACCTGCGACCTTCAGGTTATGAGCCGAATATCGAGTGATTCCAATATGTTATGGAATTCAATCGCTTACACCACAAGCCTTTGATTTCACGAAATTCTCATTTCGCTATTCGACAGCATTCACCGGCTTTCAACGCCGCCTACCGTTCCAAAACGGTGTGCGAGGGTTGAGGTGGCGTTGATGTGAGAACCTGCGATTAGTTGACATCATGACCGCGACTTTGTTTTGCCTGTGCACGTGTGCACATATAGGATTGATATGATTAGATTATTGTGAGCAGGGTATGGCTTCCCAAGAAGAAATCGACATTCGAAGACCCAAAATTGCTGAATACCTGACGGCATCGCAGTGGAAGCATGCGCTCTTCACGACCTATGCCCTCAGCCTGAGTTACTTTGAATCAGAGATATTGCGTCCCCTTTTGCAGCACGGCTGCAATGACATTTGGCTCGTTTGTGACGCCCAAGGTTATCGCTCCTCCCTTCTGGAGCGACGCTCGATGCGAGTCGGTCAAGAGTACAGAATTGTTCCCGTCGGTCTCCCCGACGGTGTCTTTCATCCCAAATGCATTCACCTGTGTTCAGACGATGAGCAGTTGCTTCTAGTTGGTAGTGGCAACGTGACTTTTGGTGGCCATGGACGGAATGCTGAAGTGTTCGAAGCTCTGGTGCCAAACGAGCACGCGACGGCCTTTTCGGATTTCTCCGATTTCCTGGAGACACTTGGCTCGAACCCGGACATCCAGATCGCACGCAGGGAGTGGATTGACGACTTCGCAGGGCGCGCGAGCGAAGCCGCAGCGTTGGGCGCAGACAACTCAGACTTTCCGGTCCGGCTCATCCATCCAATCGAACGGCCCGCCCTTGAACAGCTGGGCGAGGCGGCCGAAACACTCGGCGCATGCAGCCAAGTGAAGATCATTTCGCCTTACTATGACCCGAACGGAGAGGCAGTTAGCTCGCTGCTCGATCGCCTTGACGCCGAGAAAGGCATCGTGGCTGTCACCGATGAAGGGAAGAGCCAGTTCCCGTTTGATGAGGCGCAGAGTTGGTCGCGCACGGTTCTTCCGGAGAAGCCCGAGATCGAGGGTAATCGGTTCGTTCATGCCAAATGGATCGAGTGCGGATTCTCGGACGGAACCCTCTTGCTGACAGGAAGTTTCAACGCCACCAGAAAGGCGCTGACCACGACAGACAATGTCGAGCTCGGGGTGCTGCGCCGGATGAAAAATGGAGACAGCCTACTTAAGTGGGAGAGCTGCGATCCGCCTTTATTCGAGCCGGCGCAGCGTATGCCGTCCGGACTTGGGCAGGCTGAGATTGTCTATGCCAGTTTTGATCGAAACAATCCTGCCAAACTGACTGGCCAGCTGATCAGCCTTCGGCCTGCCAGCGGTGAATGGTCCTACCGTGTAGTGCAAGCCGACGGCACGTCCCATTCGGGCGCAGTCGTAATCAAAGAAGATGGCACATTCGCAGTGTTCGATGAAGAGCTTGAGCTGTTCGCAGAACTACCAGCCTTGCAGATCGTGTTGCAGTTTGACGGTCGCGAGGCGCGCGGCTGGATACACAATGAAATGCTGCTAAGTGTCGGCGCCCGTCGTAGACTCACGGCAGGCGCACTGAGCCGCTTGATGCGCCGCGAGGGCAGTGATGACGACATACAGGCGCTTCTCGACTATCTGAGCGTTGCAGCCGACAAGCACCTTCGCGTCTTTGATTTGCCGATTGCGAAGGGCGGAGAAAATGACGGTTCTGACGCCAGTGCAGCACCTTCAGAGAACGTTCGCGTCGACTTGAAAGAGCTCGCGCCGTTGCCCGAGCTGCCGGCGGGTTTGACCACTGTCGCGGGCTTCGGGCCTTCGGCGGACGATCAGTTCGAGACGGCACTTGTGCGGTTGCGGAGAATGCTTCTTGGTCATGGTAGCACCCGAAATATGGCGTCGCGGGAAGGCTTTTCGTCCGCCGTCCTGGCGGAAGATGAGGAAGACCATGCACGGCGACAAACGCCGGAGAATACTGCCTACAGCCTCGGCCTTCAGGACTTCGAGCACGCCATTGGCATGATGATCAATGACTGCGCTGAGTATCCCGACAGGCTGCCCGGACTTCTCACAATCCAGCTCGAAATCGGAATGTGGATGCGCCTTCATCGGCTCGAAGACATCGACGGTGCCTTCGAGTACCTGGGAACGTGGATCAAGCGCACAGCTCAGAAAGTCACAGCACAACAGGATACTGTGACCGCGCTCTCACAGCATTTTGTCACGGCAATCGCTATCCGTTCGGCTTTACTGCCCACCGATCGGAGATCGGAACAACTCGTGGCGCTGCATGATGATCTGGAAAAGTTCTTCGGCGGGCCGATTGATCTGACCGCCGCAATGGCCGCATTGATCGAAGACAGCCACCAAGGGTTTGCGGCCGCGCTGGCGCAAGCACAAGAAGACGTCGATTTGCGCGGAGCGCTTGAAGATGTGCTCGCGACCCGAACACGGCGACAGCAGCTCGAAGATGCGCTGGAGCTGAGAAAGAAGGGGGAGACCGTGCCCTCTGAGTGGGAAGTCTTCCAGTCAGAAACCGGAAAGCTGCTTCACGAGTCCATGCACCGGCCTGGCTGGGAAAAGCGGGTCAAAAAGGCGTTCCCAAATTATGAAGCATGCTCCCACTGCTACGCGACGTATCCCCTGCAGGAAAAGGGTATCTTTCATCGCGAGAGGATTGGGCGCTGCATTCAATGTAAGAAATTCTCACTGGACGTAACGCCATGACCATCCACTCTCCAGACCACCCATTCTTCCTGCCGCCACGTTCTGGCGAAAACAATGGCGTAGATTTTCTCGGCCTGCGTCAGGTGAACCTCGACATGATGGCCCAAATGATCCCGTCCACGAACAACGTGACAGACTACATCCGGCCGTTTTCGCTGATGTCCTGGGTCTTTTGGAAATTCTACGATCTCTGTGCTGCGTCAGGTCTCGAAGAGCCATCACGCGAGGATATTGACCTCTTCAGAGAAAGGATCGAAGTGCTGTTCGCCTGGGGTGCAAGGCTTCACGAGCACAGCGGCCGCATTCCGGGAACGGGAGCGGTGCCGCCGAATCCGTCAGCCGACGGCCAAATACCCCTGACGTTCAAAGACTGGAAACGGATCGAAAGCAGTACCAGTCTCATTGCCGCGCTTTGGTATGGGCCTGCGTCAAAGATCGTGACAGGTCTCGGATTTCTCATGCCTGTACCTGGCTACACAGGCTTCTTTCGGACGACTGGCGCTGGCATTCGTCTGGCTGAGGCCCTAGACGTGCAGCTTCAGCAAGACCAGGACCTCTATGATCGACTGCTGGCGACGCTCCAGCCAGTCATGGCGAGTGAAGACGATGCCAAAGCGCTCTGGCGGACTTGGACCCCAGAGAACGTCACCCCAGGTGAGCGAGAAACTTTCGGCGCCGCGCTCTATTCGGCAGATAAGATCGGCGACACGAAATCGTTGCTTGGCAGAAGGAGCACGACGCTTGGTCTTGCCATACACCATTTGACTCACTGCTCCTCACCGGTGCCCGTGGAGAATGTTCGTACCGGTATGGCACTCTCTGAATCGCAGGATGGCGAGCCCTATGACCTTCCAGAGCAACTGATCGCCGCGCGGAATAGCTGGCTCACCCTGCAAGTGCGGCAACTTCAACGTCTATCAATGGAATGCCTGCTCTCCTGGTGCGAGGGCCGCATCCTCGGCGACCGGATCGACGAGACCTCCATCATGGCTGAGCGTTTCAGCGCTGATTGGGATGCCAGTGAGCATGGCTTCGATGGGCTGGAAACGCTTGGATACATGATCGCGTCGCTTGACAGCCAGGCTCACGGGATGGACGAATTCATCGAGGCTGTGCGAAACGGTCGCCTCTCGAACCCCTTTGAATTGATGGATGAAATTCAGGACCTCTTTAAATCCGGCGACCCCAAGTTTGCTCAATATGCCTTTGCCGGCTTGTTACTGTGTGTCGCCTATGCCGGCGCGGCAGAAAATGAAGTTCGTATGCTTCGCCTTGGAGGTGCGCCCCGTGTGTCTCTTGACAGCTTGCGCCGCCGCCTTGTCGGCTTGGGCGACGTCTCAGTGCGCGAAGCGTTCCAATTCATTCTGGAAGCGATGATCATCAGCCAACATTTCTCGACCGCGGTAAACCGGTTTGACGGCCAGAACCAACGTCTGAGGCTGACGATCGAAGAAACCGGCCTTGAAGCCCTGGTCGCAAAGCCGTGGGAGCCGACTGTGACGGAAGATCGTCTGGCGACGCTACTGTCACTTGCTGCGCAGTCGGACCTGGTTGTTCGCACCAGCGATGGAT
>JANTFS010000186.1 GCA_024763335.1 Paracoccaceae bacterium
TCTGGCGCGTGGCCATATCCATGCGCGCGGCCGGGTTTCGCTACCGCTCGCGCCCGGCCCGATCCCGCCCGATCAGATCACCTATGACATCCGGGCCGACCTGACTGACATCACCTCCGATGTCATCGTCGACGGCAAGCTTCTGGTCGCCGACGCGGTCAGCCTGACGGCGGATCAGACCATGGTCGAGATCACCGGGCCGGCACGCCTCGGGCAGGCCGAGATCAGCGGCACGTGGCGGCTGCCGCTTGCCGGCGACGCCTCGGGTTCGTCCGTTGTCGAGGGCACGATCCTGCTCAACCAGAAGGCCTTGGCCGAGTTTGGCCTCGATGGCCTCGAAGAGGTGGTCTCGGGCGAAGCCCGGGGCCGGTTTACCCTCGACTTCGACGAGACCGGCACCCCGCGTGTCGATCTGCGCTCGGACCTTGGCGGGCTTACCCTGGGCATTCCCGGCACCAGTTGGACGAAACAGCCGCGCGAAACCGGCAGCCTCGATGTCTCCGCCACCTTCGGGGACCGTCCCGAGGTGGACAGCTTCAAGATCGCGGCCGCGGGTCTGAGCGCCGCCGGGCGGGTCACCACCGCCGAGGGTGGCAGCCTTGGCGAAGCCCGGTTCGACCGGGTGCGCATCGGCGACTGGTTCGATGCGCCGGTGGTCCTGACCGGCCGCGGCCCCGACGCGCCGCTCGCCGTCACCATTCCCGGCGGCACGATCGACATGCGCACCGCCGAGATCGACACCAGCGGCGGCGGCACGGGGGGCGCTGGCCCCGTCGGCCCGAGACAGCCGCTCACCCTTGCACTCGACCGGCTGATCGTCTCCGAGGGCATCACCATCGCCGATCTGCGCGCTGATCTCGATTTCGCCGGCGGATTGCACGGCACCTTCACCGGACAGATGGAAGGCGCCCCGATCCGCGGCACCATGGCGCAAAGCACCGAGGGGGCGGCGTTCCGGCTGACCTCCAGCGATGCCGGTGCGGTGCTGCGCGGCGCCGGTGTCTTCGACACCGCGCGCGGGGGCGATCTCGAGCTCATCCTCGCCCCGGTCAAGGCCGCCGGCACCTACGAGGGCGAGTTCACCATCACCGATACCTGGGTGATGAATGCGCCGGCGATGGCGGAGCTGTTGTCGGCGGTCTCGATCGTCGGCCTGATCGACCAGCTCGAGGGCGACGGCATCCGCTTTGCCGAAGTCGATGGCCGGTTCCGGCTCGATCCGAAGGCCGTCACGCTCTACCGTTCCTCCGCTGTCGGCGCCTCGATGGGGATCTCGCTCGATGGCTATTACGATCTTGTGGCCGACGAGATCGACATGCAGGGCGTGCTGTCGCCGCTCTACATCGTCAACGCGATCGGCCGCATCCTCAGCCTGCGCGACGGCGAGGGGCTCGTGGGCTTCAACTTCACCCTCAAGGGCGATGTCGACAAGCCCGAGGTGCAGGTCAACCCGCTGTCGATCCTCACCCCCGGCGTCTTTCGCGAAATCTTCCGCCGGCCGCCGCCGGAAATCCCGACCGAGTAGCTTCGCCATGGCCGATCCCTTCCAGCCGCCCGACCACCCGTCCGGGAGCCGCCTGTCGGACTATGATTTCGATCTGCCCGACGCGCTGATCGCCACCCGGCCGGCGCGGCCGCGCTCCTCGGCGCGCCTGCTGGTGGCGACGCCCACCACGATCACCGATGCCACGGCCATCGATCTGCCGGACTTCCTGCGCCCGGGCGATCGGCTGGTGTTGAACGACACGCGGGTCATTCCCGCCCGACTGCGCGGCCTCCGGCGGCGCGGCGAGGCGGTGGCCCGGATCGAGGTCACCTTGCTCGAACCCGCCCCCGGCGGCGACTGGATGGCGCTGGTGAAACCGCTGCGCAAGGTGCATGAGGGCGAGGAGATCAGTTTTTCCCAGGCGTTGCGCGCCCGGGTGCTGGGCAAGACCAACGGTCAGGCCCGGCTGGCGTTCAACCTCTCCGGCCCCGACTTCGACGCCGCCCTCGAGGCCGCCGGCCAGATGCCGCTGCCGCCCTATATCGAGGCCCGGCGCAAGGCCGATGCCCGCGACCGGACCGACTACCAGACGGTCTGGGCCGAGAAACCGGGCGCGGTCGCCGCCCCCACGGCCTCGCTGCATTTCGATACCGCCCTGCTCGCCGCGCTCGCCGCGCGCGGGGTCGAGACGACGCGGGTGACGCTGCATGTCGGCGCGGGCACCTTCCTGCCGGTCAAGACCGACGATCTCAGCGATCACCGGATGCACGCCGAATGGGGCGAGGTCACTGCCGCCGCCGCCGCCGAGATCAACGCCACGAAGGCTGCGGGCGGGCGGATCATCCCGGTGGGCACCACCGCGCTGCGGCTGATCGAAAGCGCCGCAAATGCCCCCGGCCACATCGCGCCCTGGCGCGGGGCCACCGACATCTTCATCCGCCCCGGCTTCGCCTTTCGCGTCAGCGACGGGCTGATGACCAATTTCCACCTGCCGAAATCAACGCTGATGATGCTGGTCTCGGCGCTGATGGGGCTCGAGCGCATGCGTGCGGTCTATGCCCATGCCATCGCCGAACGCTACCGCTTCTTCAGCTATGGCGACGCCTCTTTGCTGCTGCCACAGGCGCCCTGACGCCCCCCGCCAGGCCGCGGTCGGTCTTTCATCTTTCCGCAAATATCCCGGGGGAGCGCGAGGGGGCAGCGCCCCCTCGCACGGGTCGCCCGCGTCAGCGGGGGAAACCTAGTCTTCCCACCACCACAGCTCGGGCTGGAAGCCGAGCCAGTCGCCATACATCGGAATATGCGCCGGGTAGTGCAGTTCCTTCACATGCGCGATATGGCTGACATTGTTGTACCAGATCGGGATCACGTAACGCCCGGCGGTGAGCAGCCGGTCAAGCGCGCGGGTGGCGGCGCGAAACTCCTCCTGGCTCGGGGCGGCGAGCATCGTGTCGATCATCGCGTCGATGGCCGGGCTTTTTACCCCCATCCAGTTGCGCGAGCCCGGCTCGTCGGCAAGCTCGGCGCCCCAGTAGAGCTTCTGCTCGTTGCCGGGGCTGAGCGACAGGCCGCGCACATAGGGCGCCATGTCGAAGTCGAAGGCCTGGGTGCGTTCCTTGTAGGCGGCACTGTCGAGCGCGGTGATCGTCGGGGTGATCCCGAGCCGGCCGAGCGCGGCGGCGTAGATGTCGAGGATCTGGCGGCGCTCGGTGGCGTTCTGGCTGACCACGATCTCGAAGCTGAAGGGCAGGCCGGCGGCGTTCTTCATCACCCCGTCCTGCACCGTCCAGCCGGCCTGTTCCATCAGATCCAACGCGGCAGCGATGCCCTTGCGGTTGCGCTCCGATCCATCCGAGACGGGCAGGGCATAGCCCTCCAGCGTGCCGGGCAGCAGGCTGTCGGCGAAGGGCGTGAGGAGCGCGGCCACGCGGCCCCGGGCTGGCGCGGTGATATCGGCGCCAAGCACCGAATTGTCGAAATAGCTCTCGATCCGGGGCAGGGTGCCGCCGTTCAGCGTCTGGTTGATGAATTCGAAGTTGAAGGCCTGAATCATCGCCTCGCGCACCCGCCAGTCGCGGAACACGTCGCGCCGGGTGTTCATCACGAAGCCGTTGATGCCGGTGGGGCGCTGGTGCGGGATGTCGGAGAGCACCACGTCGCCACGCTGGACCGCCGGAAAGTCATATTGCGTGTCCCACTTGGCCTGGTTGGTTTCGCGATAGGTCGAGGCGTCGCCGGCCTTGAAGGCTTCGAACACCACGTCGCCATCGCCGTAGTAGTCAAACCGGATCTCGTCGAAATTCGCCTGGCCCTGCATGAAGGGCACCTCGGCGCCCCAGTAATTGGGGTTGCGCCTGAGGACGAGGTAACGCCCGGTCTCGAAATCGTCGATCACGTAAGGGCTGGATCCGATCGGGATGAGATCGATCCCGGAGGCCTCGAAATCGACGCCGTCCCACTGGGCCTTCTTCAGGATCGGGCGCATCCCCATGATCAGCGCCAGTTCCCGGTCGGGCTCGTTGAAGGTGAAGCGCACCGAGCGCGGGCCGGTCTGTTCCATCGTCTCGACCTTGCCCCATGCCCCGGCGTAGCGCGGGTGGCCCTTGGTGCCGAGGGTCTCGTAGGACCACATCACGTCTTCGACGGTGACCGGGCTGCCATCGGAAAACCGCGCCTCCGGGCGCAGGGTGAATTCGACCCACGACCGGTCCGGCGCCGTGTCGATCGTCTCGGCCAGAAGCCCGTAGAGGGTGAAGGGTTCGTCGTAGCTGCGGCCCATGAGGGTTTCAAACAGCATGAAGCGCAATTGCCACGGCGCGCGGCCCTTTCGGATCACCGGGTTGAGCGAATCGTAGCCGCCCGATTCGGCAAACACGATTCGGCCGCCCTTCGGAGCGTCGGGGTTGGTTTGGGGCAGATGTGTGAAGTCGGCCGGCAAGGCCGGGTCGCCATACATCGCGATGCCATGCGCGGGCTCGGCGAGGGTTGGCCCCGAGCCACCGGCTGCAAGGGCCATTGCGGCGAGGATGAGCCTTGTTTGTCGGGAGATCTGGCGGAAAAACTCTGGTCGCATTTCGTTAACAATCCTCCCATGGCGTTGTTTGCTTGGGGCAGATGCTAGAGAGGGCCGACAAGGTTTTCAAACTTTTAGCTTGGAACCTTCGGCCGGACGGATTATAAAAGGGTCACTGCTCGATAGGTTTCTTGCCTGTATGAAACCTGCCTCAATGACTTGACGCCGGCCTTGTGCCGGCGTTTTTTTTGGCCGCGAGCCCGGGCGCTCGCCCGGCGTGGCTGGTCGGGCTGAAAAATTCACATGACGCCGTGCACGAGCTTGGCCGCGATGAGCAGCATCGTGACACCGATCCCGATGTCGAGCCCGCGCCAGGCTGCCGGCGAGCGCAAGAGCGGCGCGAGCAGCCGGGCGCCGTAGCCCAGCGAGAAGAAAAAGACGAAGGACGACACCGCCGCGCCCACGCCGAAGGCTGCTTTCTCGCCGAGTGCGGCGAAGCCGGTGGAGACCGCGCCGATGAGGCCGAGCGTGTCGAGGTAGACATGCGGGTTGAGCCAGGTGAAGGCGGCGGCAATCGCGAGCGTCCGGCGCAGGCTGCGCGCCTCGCCTTCGGGCCTCAGGACATGCCCGCCGAGCCATGCGGCGCGAAACCGGCTCAGACCATATCCGGCGAGAAACCCGGCCCCGGCGAGGCTCATCACGACCGGCAACGACGGCAGCGCGGCGGTCAGTGCGCCGAAGCCCGACACGCCGGCGCCGATCAGCAGCGCATCCGAGACGGCGCAGAACAGGGCCAGCGCAAAGACGTGTTCCCGCAGCAGCCCCTGCCGAAGCACGAAGGCGTTCTGCGCCCCGATGGCGAGGATCAGGGACAGGCCGGTGAAGAAGCCGGTCAGCGCGGCGGCGGTCATGCCGCCGGTGGGGGCAGCTCGGCGCCCGCGCCCGGCGATGTTTCGGGCGGCGTCGTTGGGTCGGCCCCGTTGGGGTAGACGAGGCCCGCCGAGATCACCAGTTTCGCCGCATCCTCGATCGACATGTCAAGCTCGATCACTGAATGACGCGGCACGAAGAGCAGGAACCCCGAGGTCGGGTTCGGTGTGGTTGGCAAAAACACCGACACGATGGTTTCGCCCGCCTCGATGCGGTTGTCGATTTCGCCCTTGGCGGTGGTCGAGATGAAGGCGATCGCCCAGATTCCCTTGCGCGGGTATTCCACCAGGCAGGCCTTGTCGAATTTCGATTCCTGCTGGGCAAAGATCGTCTCGGCAATCTGCTTCACCCCGTTGTAAAGCGAGCGCACGATCGGCATCCGGCTGACCACGCTTTCGCCCCAGGCCAGCAGGCTGCGCCCGATCACGCCTTTGGCGATCCAGCCGACGAACGAGGTGAAGAGCAGGAAAAACACGACCCCGAGGCCGCGCACGTTGATGTGGAAATCCTCGCCGAACAGGCGCACGAACCAGTCCTGGTTGCCGAACCAGTAGGAAATCAGGGCGTCCGGGTGGTAGGCGCCGGGGATGAAGGGCATCACCCAGCTGTCGATCCAGCCGACGAATGTCCAGATCAGCCAGATCGTGATGGCAATCGGGATGACCACCACCAGCCCGGCGAGAAAGTTGTTGCGGAACCCGGCGAAGGGCCGGAACCGGCGGTGTCGGGGCGCGGCGTCACCGTCTTCGGCCATATCCTTGAGGTCCTTGAGATCCATCGCGCTCGCCCGGGCTGTGTCGCAGCCTATGTAGGGGCTTTGCGGCAGCGCGGCAATGGCCTAGCC
>JANTFS010000187.1 GCA_024763335.1 Paracoccaceae bacterium
TGCCGGCCAGCCGCTGCGCCTGCTGCACAGCCGGATCGAGGCACAGCCGGAGGTGACACCCGACGATCTTGCGACCATGGCCGCCGGGCTGCCCGCCGCCGCCGCGCTGCTGCCCCAACATGCCGACGTGATCGGCTACGGCTGCACCTCGGGCGCCACGATCATCGGGCCCGACCGGGTGGCCGCGCTGATCAACGGCGCGGTCCCCGGTGCGCGCGTCACCAACCCGATCAGCGCCGTCGAGGCGGCGCTCGGAGCGCTCGGAGCCCGGCGCATCGCCTATGTTTCGCCCTATGTCGCGAGCGTGACCGCCCCGATGCGCGCTCATCTCGCCGGTGCCGGGATCGAAACCGTCTGCGAGGGATCCTTCAACATCTCGACCGATGCCGAGGTGGCCCGGATTTCCGAGGCTGCGGTGGCCGAGGGCATCCTGCGCGTTGCCGCCGGGCAGGAGATCGACGCGGTGTTCCTGTCCTGCACGAACCTGCGCAGTTTCGGGATCATCGAGGCCGTCGAGGCCCGGCTCGGCCGGCCGGTGGTGAGCTCGAACCAGGCGCTGCTGTGGCAGATGCTGCGGCTGGCCGGGAGCACCGGCATCGCCGGACCCGGACGGCTGTTCCGGCTTGCGCCACAGGGAGGACATGATGGGATATGAACACGCACCCTTTTCGCAAGCCGAATATGCACGGCGCCTTGCCAAGGTGCGCGCCGAGATGGCGGCGCGCGGGCTCGATGCGCTGTTCATCGAAGACCCGTCAAACATGGCCTGGCTCACCGGCTACGACGGCTGGTCGTTCTATGTCCACCAGGGCGTGATCCTGACCCATGACGGCGCGCCGCTGTGGTGGGGCCGGGCGATGGATGCCAATGGCGCGCGGCGCACGGCCTGGCTCGAAGCCGACGCGCTGCACCCCTACCCCGACAAATTCGTGCAATCGACCGTGCACCACCCGATGCAGCACCTCGCCGGGCTGCTCGGCGAGCTCGGCCTCGACCGCGCGCGCATCGGGGTGGAGATGGAGAACTACTATTTCTCCGCCAAGGCCTATGTGACCTTGTTGAAAGAACTGCCGCAGGCCGATCTCGTCGATGCCACGGCGCTGGTGAACTGGCAGCGCGCAGTGAAATCCGACGAAGAAATCGCCTTCATGCGCAAGGCCGCGCGCATTTCGGAAAAGATCGTCGACGGGATTTTCGAGCGCGCCGAACCCGGTCTGCGAAAGAACGATCTGGTGGCCGAGATCTACCGCGACGCGGTGCGCGGCGCGCAGGGCAACTGGGGGGACTACCCGGCGATCGTGCCGATGGTGCCCTCCGGCGCGGATGCCTCGGCCCCGCACCTGACATGGAACGGCGAAGAACTGCGCGAGGGTGAGGCGACCTTCTTCGAGATTGCCGGTGTCTACCGGCGCTACCACGCGCCGTTCTGCCGGACGATCTTTCTGGGCGAGCTGCCCGAGGAGATGCGGCTTGCGGCGGATGCGCTGGTCGAGGGGCTGGAAGCGGGGCTGGAGGCGGCGCGCGCGGGCAACCGCGCCTGCGACATCGCCAATGCCCTCGGCGCGGTTCTGGAGGCGGCCGGGATCGCGCGCGGGGCGCGCTGCGGCTATCCGATCGGGCTGAGCTATCCGCCCGACTGGGGCGAGCGCACCATCAGCCTGCGCGCCGAAGACGAGACGGTGCTGGAACCGGGCATGACCTTCCACTTCATGCCCGGCCTGTGGATGGAGGGCTGGGGGATCGAGATCACCGAGCCGATCCTGATCCGCGAGACCGGCAAGGCCGAATGCCTGTGCGACCGGCCGCGCGGCATCTGGGTCAAGGACTGACGCGCGCCGTCAGGGCCGGACGGTGACGATCTCGGCCGCGCCGTAGCCGTTGAAGCGGGTCGTGGTGGCGGTGGTATAGGCGCCCATGCCGGAGATGAGCAGGTAATCTCCCTCGGCCACGTCGCCGGGCAGATCGACGGGATCTGGCAGCCGGTCGACCGAATCGCAGGTCGGTCCGAAGAGCACGCGGGCGCGCGGCTCGTCGCTGCGCTCCTCGCCGTCAGGTGAGACGACGCGGATGCGCGCGACCGCGCCCATCAGCGGGGCCTCGGCCAGCGCGCCATAGATCCCGTCGTTGAGAAAGAGGCTGCCGCAGGCGCGCTCGGCCTTGACGCGCAGCGCCAGCGTGAAGGCCTCGGCGACCATCGCCCGCCCCGGTTCGCAGACGAGCGCCGGCGCCTGCGCGCCGAAGGCGGCATCGCGCGCGGCATGGATCGCGTCGAAAACAGCCTCGAGGTCGTGGCGGCCCGCGCCCCGGTCGGCCGGGAAGCCGCCGCCGACGTTGAGCCGGGCAAGGCGCACGCCGGCGGCGCGCGAAACCTCGGCGCAGACCTCGATATAGCGCGCCCAGGCCGCGGGGGCGGCGCATTGGGTGCCGGGGTGGAAGGTCATCGCGGGCGTGAAACCTGCCTCGGCCACAGCGCGCAGAAGCGCGGCCGCCCCCGCGGGGCCTTCGCCGAATTTCGCGCCGAAATCATAGGCCGCACCCGCGACCGGCAGCGCCAGCCGCACCGCGACCTCGCTGCCCCCGGGGAGCTGCTCGGCGAGCTTGGCAAACTCGCCCATCCCGTCGACCGACCACGACACGACCCCGGCCGCGACGCCTGCGGCGATCTCGGCGGGCGAACGCACGGGGTTGTTGTAATGCAGCGCCGCCGCGGGGGCGATCTCGCGCACAAGGGCGATCTCGGCGGGAGAGGCAACGTCGAAGGCGGTGATGCCTGCGGCGACGAGGTTTTCGAGCACGGCGCGTTCGGGGTTGGCCTTGACCGCGTAGCTCACCAGCCCGTCGAAGCCCCGGCGAAAGCGCCGGGCGGTGCGCGCCAGCGTCTCGGGGGCGAAATAATAGACGGGCGGCTCGGGGCGGACGGCGCGCAGATGCTCCTGTGGCGTGGCCCAGACCTGTGGAAAGCGGCTCATGTGATCCCTCAATTCGCGCGTTTTCATGAGTCTTGCCGGGTGTGCCGTCGATTTCTAGCGTCACAGCGGCGAATCTGCGACAATCTGTCGGCATATCGACGGGAGATACCGACAGATGGACGAAACCGACGCCGCGCTCCTGCGCCTGCTTTCCGAAAACGCCCGCACGCCGGTGGCCACGCTGGCGCGCCGGCTGGGGCTGGCGCGCTCGACCGTGCAGGCGCGGATCGACCGGCTGGAGGCGCGCGGTGTGATCGCGGGCTATGCCTTGCGGCTTGGCGAGGGGGCCGGGCGCGAGGCGATCCGCGCGACCGTGCTGCTCACGCTGGAGCCGCGCGCGACACCGGCGGTTCTGGCCCGGCTGAAGGCTCTTGCCGAGGTCGAGGCCGCGCATACCGCCTCGGGGCGGTTCGACATGATCCTGGGCCTCGTGGCCGGCTCCACCGCCGCGCTCGACCGCGCCCTGGACCGCATCGGCGAACTGGACGGTGTGCGCGGCTCGGAGAGCCTGATCCACCTGTCTTCGCGGATCGACCGGCGCGCGTGATTGCGCGGCCGCGACCGGGGGGCCAGCCCCCCGGGCCCCCCGAGGTATTTCTCGACCAAAGAAGAACAGGCTGTGGGTGGCAAAGCGGCTTTTCCTCGCAGCGGGGCTTCGTTAAACACGGGGCCGAACGCGACGAGACATGAACGGAACAGCCTCATGGCCATGGAAAAGACTTTCGACGCCGCCACTGCCGAGCCGCGGATCGCGGCGAAATGGGATGCGGCGCATGCCTTTCGGGCCGGTGCCAATGCCAAGCCCGGCATGGACAGCTTCTGCATCATGATCCCGCCGCCGAACGTGACCGGCGCGTTGCATGTGGGCCATGCGTTCAACAACACGTTGCAGGACATTCTGGTGCGCTGGCACCGGATGCGCGGGTTCGACACGCTGTGGCAACCCGGGCAGGACCACGCCGGCATCGCCACGCAGCTTCAGGTGGAGAAGATGCTGGCGGCCACCGGGCAGCCCGGCCGGCGCGAGTTGGGGCGCGAGAAGTTTCTCGAAAAGGTCTGGGAGTGGAAGGCGCAATACGGCGGCACCATCGTCGAGCAGCTCAAGCGGCTGGGGGCTTCGTGCGACTGGGACCGCAATGCCTTCACCATGGCCGGCGCACCGGGCGACCCGCGCACCGGCCACGAAAACAGCCCGAACTTTCATGACGCGGTGATCAAGGTCTTTGTCGACATGTATGACAAGGGGCTGATCTATCGCGGCAAGCGGCTGGTCAACTGGGACCCGCATTTCGAGACGGCGATCTCGGACCTCGAGGTGGAGAACATCGAGGTGCAGGGCCACATGTGGCACTTCAAGTATCCGCTGGCCGGCGGCGAGACCTACACCTATGTCGAGCGCGACGAGGACGGGAAGGTGATCCTCGAAGAGGAGCGCGATTACATCTCGATCGCCACCACCCGGCCCGAGACAATGCTGGGCGATGGCGCGGTGGCGGTGCATCCGTCCGATGAACGCTATGCCCCGATCGTGGGCAAGCTGTGCGAAATCCCGGTGGGGCCGAAGGAACATCGCCGCCTGATCCCGATCATCACCGACGAATACCCCGACCCGGATTTCGGCTCGGGCGCGGTGAAGATCACCGGCGCGCATGATTTCAACGACTATGCGGTCGCCCAGCGCGGCGGCATCCCGATGTATCGCCTGATGGACACCAAGGGCCACATGCGCGCCGACGGGCTGGCTTACGACAAATGCGCCCGCCGGGCTCAGGCCATTGCCGCGGGGGCGTCGTTCGATCCCGACGAGGTCGACACGCTCAACCTCGTGCCCGACGATCTGCGCGGGCTCGACCGCTTCGAGGCGCGCAAGCGGGTGGTCGAACAGATCACCGAGGAGGGGCTGGCGGTGATGGTGCTCGATGACGAGGGCAACGAGGTGCCGCTCGTCGAGTCGAAGCCGATCATGCAGCCGTTCGGCGACCGCTCGAAGGTCGTCATCGAGCCGATGCTCACCGATCAATGGTTCGTGGAGACGCAAAAGATCGTCGGCCCGGCGCTGGATGCGGTGCGCGAGGGGCGCACGAGGATCATCCCCGAATCCGGCGAGAAGACCTATTATCACTGGCTCGAGAACATCGAGCCGTGGTGCATCTCGCGCCAGCTCTGGTGGGGCCACCAGATCCCGGTCTGGTATGGGCTCGATCTGTCCTACGAGGGTGATGTCTATGACGACGAGGAGCTCGATCATCTCGACGTGCTCAAGATGTTCATCGACGGCGGGCTGGTGGACCTTGGCGATGTCTACCACTGCGGCGCCGCCTTCGAGGAGGTGAAGGACCGGTTTCTCGATGACAATGCCGACACCCCGGCGCCGCTGGCCCATGCGCGGGTGGTCGAGGTCGAGGACCGGCACACGGCCGTGGAGATGCTGGCCGAGAGCCTTGCGCAGTTTGTCATCGACCAGGACCCGACGCAGCTCGTCTACCCGGTCTGGCGCGACCCGGACGTGCTCGATACATGGTTCTCCTCCGGTCTCTGGCCGATCGGCACGCTGGGCTGGCCCGAGCAGACGCCGGAGATGGAGAAATATTTCCCCACCGACGTGCTCATCACCGGGTTCGACATCCTGTTTTTCTGGGTGGCGCGGATGATGATGATGCAGCTCGCCGTGGTGAACGAGGTGCCCTTCCACACCGTCTATCTGCACCAGCTCGTGCGCGACGAGAAGGGCAAGAAGATGTCGAAGACGACAGGCAACGTCATCGACCCGCTTGAAATCATTGATGAATACGGGGCCGACGCGCTGCGCTTCACCAATGCCTCGATGGCCGCGATCGGCGGCGTGCTGAAGCTCTCGGAAGAGCGGATCAAGGGCTACCGCAACTTCGGCACCAAGCTGTGGAACGCCGCGCGCTTTGCCGAGATGAACGAATGCAAGCCGGTTGAGGGGTTCGATCCGTCCGGCGTCAGCGCCACGGTGAACCGCTGGATCGTCGGCGAAACCGCCCGCATCCGCGAGGATGTCGACGCGGCCCTCGAGGCCTACCGCTTCAACGACGCGGCCCACGGGCTCTATGCCTATGTCTGGGGCAAGGTCTGCGACTGGTATGTCGAGTTCTCCAAGCCGCTCCTCAACAGCGACGATGCGGCGGTGGTCGAAGAGACCCGCGCCACAATGGCCTGGGTGATCGACCAGAGCCTGATCCTGCTGCACCCCTTCATGCCCTTCATCACCGAGGAGCTTTGGGGCCAGATCGCCGCGCG
>JANTFS010000188.1 GCA_024763335.1 Paracoccaceae bacterium
TTGACGCCCAGCTCATCCAGCGCCTCCAGCACCACGATATGCGCCAGCCCACGCGCCGCGCCGCCGCCCAGAGCCAGCCCGATATCCGGTGTCATTTGTGCAGGGTCGGCCATCCATCCTCCTGTCGTCTTGCGTCTGGTCGCGCCATCAAAGGCAGATCTGTGCTAACACAACCTCTCAATCATTCCAGCCACAAACCCTTTCTACTCAGGCTCTGCGGCAGGAGCGGCGCACGCCGACCTGAGAGACCATCGCAGAATCCCATCGCGATCTCTGGTGCATCGGGAGTTCCATCAACGCGCCTGTTGTTTGCATGAATCCCCGAATGGCCAGCGGCCAGGTTGGACTCCGCCCGCATCGCGATCTCCGGCGGCACGTGGATCGGGGCGGCAAAGAGACCTGCCACCCGCCAATGAACTCGGCAGAGACGGTATGCAGCGACCGCTTGTTGCCTTCAATTCAGACATTCTCACCCCACCTTCGTTCCCCAGAACGACGTATGATCCGCCGCGAAATACCCGTCCGCCGCGCGGAAATACCCCTGCAGTTCGACGGTATCGCCAGCCGCCAGTGGCACCATGGTCTGCAGCCAGAGCGCGGTAGCGAGCGACGTGTGGGAGCTGGAGACCTCGCCGAACGAGCCGCGGATTTCGGTCGTGCCGTTCAGGACCAGCCGCCCACGCATTCGGGCCGAGGTGCTGGCATTGACCTTGTAGAGCAGGCTCGCGCCGAAGAGGTAGGTGCCGGCAACCGGCGCGGTGAAGAGGTTGGTCGCCGGGTCGAAGGCGCCCTGATCGTTGGCCTCGACGGCGTTGATGCCGATCTTTGTCCAGGTGGTGAGCCCGACGTAATTGTCGTAATTCGTGTAGGCCTTGAAACGCGGGGCTTGCGGCTGGTCGACGATGCCGGTGGCGCGGTCGATAATCAGCGCGTCGCGCCAAGTGGCGCCGTCCGGGCTCACTTTCACTGTCAGGTCGTCGGAGCCGAGGAGCCCGAATTCCGCCCGGCCGGAAAACCCCGATTGGAGCAGAAACGAGAGAACCCCGACAGCATTTTCCTTGTTGAGGGTGACGCGCAGATCGCCGCTGCCGCCTTCGGGTGCGGTGAGCGCGGTCCAGAGCGCCCCGTTCAGCTTGGCCGAAAACGGATTGGCGGCATCGGCGGTCGTGCCGAGACCCAGACGGGTCAGGTTCTGCAGCGCGTCCGGCGCGACGCCGATCCAGGCCGTGCCATCGAAGACCAGCAGAACCGCCTCGTCCTCGATCCAGACCCGCCAGCCCGGTTGCGGGGGCAGTCGCAGCCACGCCCCGCCAGAAAACAGCGCCACGTCACCGTCCCAACCGGCCCATCCCCCGGTGGCGCCGGCAGCGACGATGTAGCGGTCGCCCTCGGCGGGGCTGGCCGGCGGCGCGGCGAGATCCCGGTCCTTCACGGAAAGCTGCACCAGCCCGTCGAGCAGATCGAGCGCCGCGTTGTGGGTGACATGCTTCTGCGCCTGGGCGGCGGCGATGTAGGGCAAAGCCAGGTTCGGGGTGGTCATGGGAGCCTCATCTGATGATGACGGTGGTTTCGGCGGGCATGCCCGGGCCGAGCGAGGGCGAGAGCTGGGCCACGCGGATGGTCAGGGCGGCGCCCGGCACCAGCGCCGCGCCCCAATCGGCGATCTGGTCGGCGGTGCTGTACGTGGTCGTTGTTGTTCCCGCCATCAGCGTCCGCTTCACCGTCGCGCCGTCGAGAATGTCGATCTCCCATGCCTCGGGCTGATCGAGGAACGGCACCTCGGTCGCCTCCCAGCTGTCGGCCGCGGGGTCGCGGGAACGGCGGATCCAGGTGAGGGTGATGACGCCTGACGGCTCGGCCTTCGCCCCGAGGTGCACCGGCGCGAAGGGCCGAAGCGAGGCAGCCGAGGGCGTAAGGGTCAAAACGGTGTAACTCGGATCGGAGACCGGTCGGGTAGCCGGCCCCACCGCGAGGTTCCATGGCAACCCGATCTCGCCGGCCGTGAACGGAAGCTCCGTGACAGCCGCATCCAGCGCCACGACCCGCGCCCCGCCCGGGGCGGGATTACCGATGGCGTGTTCGGTGCCCCGCTGGCCGCGCAGGAGCGTCGTCAGCCGGTAGCGGCCGGGCGCGACGAGGCTCACGTCGCGGGCCTGCAGAATCTCCCATGTGCCTGGCGCGCTCTCGATGGCAAAGGCGTTGCTGCCGGCAAAGAGCTGCAGGTCGGTGACGCTCTCCAACTGACCCCAGGGAAGATCGATCTCAATGGCCGAACCCCGATCCCATCGCCATGTGGGCCCGGCGGGAAGATCGCTGACCAGCGTTCCGATCCGCGCCCGGCGGGTGATGGTGGCGAAGCTCGCCCAGCCCGAGGTCTCGGGGCTGCGCAGAACGGCGACCGTGCTCGGCCAGGGATCGGCATCAATGGCAATGAGTGGCCGCGGCGGCGTGTGTGCGCTGGTCAGCTGCGGCAGATCGAGGATCGCCACCTGCGGCGCGCCAAGCGGCACGGAGCGGGCCACGGCGGCCGTTCGCTGTGCCCCGGGCGGCAGATCGTAGACCTCGCGGTCCTGCCGGGTCGCCTCGATGCGCCGGGAGAGCCCGTCGGCAATGCGCGTGAGGCGGAACTCGGTGGCGGTACCGTCGCTGAGAATCACCACGTCGCCCGGATCGAGGGCGAGGCGCGAGGGCGGCAGCGCAAAGCTCGCCCGTTCGCGTCCCGTCCATGTTTCCATCAGCGCCCGGCGGCAGCGGCGCTCGGCTTCCTCCGGCGCGACGGCGACGGGGAAGTTCTCGGCGGTCACGCGCACCGCGCCGGTGGTGATGCGGCGGGCCTCGACGAGGGCGCTGTCATAATCCTCGTCGGCGCGCGCGACGCTCCAGCGCAAGACCTGCGGTAGCTCTGTCTCCTGGCCGCGCGTACGCTCGATGTCCTCGCCGTTCCCGGCGATGAGATCGTCCGGGGTCAGCGTGGCCACCGGCGCGGTCCCCCGCATTCGGAAACGGATCACGCCCTCGCTCTCCACCGCATCAAAGCCGAAGTGGCGGGCAAGCATGGAGATCGTGGCGCGCGGGCTTTCGATGGCCGGGATCACCAGCCCCTCCACCGCGCCCCAGAGGCCGGCGACGTCGATATGTGCTGCGTCCATTCCGGCGGAGAGGCAGAGGTGGCGCACCAGCACGGCGAGCGACATAGCGCCAAGGCGCCCTGTCAGCCAATGACCAAGTTGCCAGTTCGCGCCATCCGACCAGACGTCGGTGAGGGCCGGGAAGAACGGATGCGGGCGGGCGTCCCAGGACCAGGCGGCACATTCCGAGGTATCGACCATCGGCAGGCCGGTGATACTGGACACCGGGTTGTTCGCCGGATCGGTCCAGTAGAGCGCCGCGGCCTCGAGATGGGCCCGCTGGATGGCGTCGTCCCGCCAGCCCCGGGAAAAATACGGCGCCGCACTTTCCGAGGACTTGGGATCAAAAAACACGTTAGGCTGGTTGGTACCTCGGTCGATGGCCGGGCAGCCGAACTCTGTGAAGCGGATGGGTTTGGACTGGGGCACCCAGGGCGTGCTTGTTCGCGTCACCGCCGCTGACGAACCGTTGGGGTAATAGGGCGTCAGGCCGCCGAACGATCTTGTCAGCGACGGGCCGAAAACCTCTGCCGCGCCCGTCGCCGATTGCGCCCCTGCGCCCGTGGCAGGATAGATGAGCAGCTGCAGATCGCCTGCCGTCACCAGGTTGAACCTTGCCCAAAGGCGAAACCACCCGCCGCCGACCGCCACCTGCCCGGAACTGATGACAGCCCCGCCCCCGATCACACGCGGCGCGATCGCGACTGACGGGTCGTGCGGCCACCATCGCAGGTCGGCATAGTTCGCCACGCCCGCGATCTTTGCCCGGCAAAGACCTATATTGGCACTGGCCGCGGTTGGCACAGCCTTCACGTAGATCGACAGGACGAAATCGGCAACTTCGTCGAAGGTACCGGCCCAGTTCCAGATGTTCTGAAAGGCCGTGCTGGCGCCATCATCGACGATGAACGCCTGATGCCCTCCCACCGGGTCGAGCCCGGTCGAATGGGCCACGCTTGCCGACTGGTACCACGCGACCAGGTCGGTGGACTTCCAAACCAGGTTTTCCGCCTCGACGCCGCCCGGGCGGTCGTAGTGCGGGTTTGACCACCAGCTCACCAGATCCTTGTAGCGAAACACCCAATCCTTGCCGTAGGCGCCGTCCGTGATCGGCGTCCGGTTCTGCGCGTCCCGGTCGGCATCGTTCGCGTAGTACCAGTCGAAGCCCTCGCCGCCGGCGATGTTCGATTGCAGATAAGTGCGATCATAGACGGCCGGTGCGCCCGCAACAGCGTCCGCATGCTCGAACCCGTCTCGCCAGTCCGAGAGCGGCATGTAATTGTCGATGCCGATGAAATCGATCTCCGCGTCCGCCCAGAGCGGATCGAGATGGAAGAACACGTCGCCCGAACCATCGGCTGGCTGGTGGCCGAAATATTCCGACCAGTCGGCGGCGTAGCTGATCTTCGTGAACGGCCCGAGGATCGCGCGCACATCCGCGGCGAGGCTCTGGAGCTGCGCCACCGCCGGATAGCTGCTGGCGCTGTCGCGGATGGTGGTCAGCCCGCGCAGTTCGGAACCGATCAGGAAAGCGTCGACCCCGCCAGCCACCGCGCAGAGATGGGCGTAGTGCAGGATCATCCGCCGCCAGCCCCAGTCGGCGCCGGCGGTCCAGGAGACCGTCTCGCCCACAACCGTGAAATTGGCCGGCGTCGCCGATCCGAAGAACGCCGCGACCTGGCTGGCCGCCGCGCCGGTCTTGTCCGCCGTGCCCACGTAACCCGCCGTCGGCGAACAGGTGATCCGCCCGCGCCAGGGAAGCGCCGGCTGGCCGACGGTGGCGGCGTTGTCGGAATACGGATTCGGCAGCGTGTTCCCCTCGGGCACGTCCATCAGCAGAAAGGGGTAGAAGGTCACGCGATAGCCCCGCGCCTTCAGCGCCTTGATCGCCTGCACCACCGCTTCGTCATTCGGCGTGCCGCCATAGACGGGCCGGCCCTCGGCATCGGTCGAGACGAGATGCGCCGAGGCGCGGTCCACCCCGTTCACCTGCCAGACCTGCGGGGTGGTGGTCTTGGCGGCGGTCTCCACGCCCGGGCGGATGGTGCAGTTGCCCGCGCGCAGGTCGTTGCCGAACCAGCTCGCCACGAGGCTCACGCTTTCGATCGCCGGCGCCAGCGCCTCGAGCCGGTCGAGCGAGACCAGGAAGTCGGCCCTGTCGGTCTCGGCATGGGCATTTTCCGGCGTGGTCTTGGCACCCTCCACGCGCATCAACGGTTCGGTGGCGTAGACGAACTCGCCCGCGCCGGGGATCATTGTGACCGCCCGGATCGCGCCCTCGGCGGTGTCGGGATCGGCGAGCGGTCGGAAGACCTCGAAGGAGAGCTGCGGGATGCGGTTGCCGAAGGGCGTGAGGTCGAGTTCCTCGAAGACCACGTAGGCCGTGCCGCGATAGGCGGGCGCGCCCTCGGCCCCCATCTTCGCGGCGATGAACGGGTCGGCCGCCTGCGCCTCGTCGCCCGGATACCACCGCCAGGTGACGGTGGAGGTATCCAGCAGTTCGCCATCGGCCCAGATGCGGCCGATGCCGGTGATGGAGCCTTCACAAAGCGCAACCGCGAAGGAGGCGACATAGCCCTCCCCGTCGCTCGCACCTCCGAAGCCCTTGCCAAGACCGCCGCCCGCCTGCTTCTCTTGGAAGTCGGTGGCCCAGACGATGTTGCCACCAAGGCGCATCCGGCCGAAAACGCGCGGGATAGCCATGCCCTCGGTCGCCGAGGTGACGCGCAGCTGGTCCGGTGCGGCCTCCGGGCGAGGCGTCATCGCGCCGACGATAAAGCTATCGACGAGGGAGCCCGCCATCGAGCCGATCGCCCCGCCGATGGTGACCGCCGAGATGCCGAGAATGCCGCCGCCGATCGAGGCGCCGATGGCCTGACCGGCGAGACCGAGTGCAAGCGTGGCCATCAGCGCCTCCGGGGTTGCGGGAAGAGAAAGGCGAAAGCCAGACGCCGCCGCCAGGCTTGGGTGAAGGGTTCCTCTATCACCCCCAGCCGCTCGCGGGCGTGGATGAGGGTGCCGGTATCTGTCAGGATGCCGACATG
>JANTFS010000189.1 GCA_024763335.1 Paracoccaceae bacterium
AGATCGTCGGCAAGGCAGAGGATCGCCATAACCTCCGAGGCCACGGTGATGTCATAGCCCGTCTGGCGCGGAAAGCCGTTGGCCACGCCGCCGAGCGAAACGACGACGTCGCGCAGGGCGCGGTCGTTCATGTCGACCACGCGTTTCCACGTCACCCGGCGCTCGTCGATGCCCAGCTCGTTGCCCCAGTAGATGTGGTTATCGATCATCGCCGACAGCAGGTTGTGCGCGGCGGTGATGGCATGGAAATCGCCGGTGAAATGGAGGTTCATGTCCTCCATCGGCACCACCTGCGCATAGCCGCCCCCCGCCGCCCCGCCCTTCATGCCGAAGTTCGGCCCGAGGCTGGCCTCGCGGATGGCGATGGCGGCCTTGCGGCCGATGGCGTTGAGCCCGTCGCCGAGGCCCACCGTGGTGGTGGTCTTGCCCTCGCCCGCCGGGGTCGGGCTGATGGCGGTGACGAGGATGAGCTTGCCATCGGGGCGGTCCTGCACCGAATTGATGAAGGCCTGGGTCACCTTGGCCTTGTCGTGGCCATAGGGCAGCAGGTGCTCGGATGGGATACCAAGCGCCACGCCGATCTCCTGGATCGGCTTCTTGTGCGCTGCGCGGGCGATCTCGATGTCGGACTTCTGGGTCACGGGGGCTTTCCTCTTCGGCTGCGGCATGCTGACACCGGCGGTATACCGGCCCAGCCCGCCGCGCACAGGACCAATTCCGACCACTCCGCCGCCGGTTTCGCCGTTAAACACCGGGACGGGGCCCGCGGCGCGATCGGTGCCGGCTTGTGCATCACCCTGCCCGAAACGTTGACCCTGCCGCCCCGAGCTGTGATTTTGGCGGTGAAAGGGGGCGATCATGGACGGTTTTTCACTTGGGCTCCTTGCGGGCCTCGCCTTTGGCACGGTTTCGGTGCTCACGATGCTGCCGATGCCCCTCGATGACAAACCTCGCGCGCTCGCCGCCGCCTTTGCCAGCCGGTTTGCGATCGGTTTCATCGTGCCGTATCTCACCTTGCCGGTCCCGGGCTGGGCCGCGGGAGCGCTGGCTGGTTTCCTCATCAGCCTGTCCGACGCGATCGTGACCCGCGCCTATGCGCCAATCCTGATCTTCGGCACGCTCGGCGGCGCGGCGGTTGGCGGGGCGGTTGACTGGCTCGCCCCGCTCTAGGCGTCTCGCACGAGGACGAAGAAGACCCGCCGGAAGGGAAACAGGACGCTGCCGTCGGGCTCGGGCGGATAGGGCTCGGCCAGCGCATGTTCATAGGCGGCGACATAGGCCGCCGCTTCCGCCTCGGAGAGCTTGGCGAGGAACGCGCGCATGGCGGTGGACTGGGTAAACTGGCGCACCGGGTGGGCCGCGTCGCGGGGCGCGAGGCGCTGCGCGTAGCGCGTTTCCCATGCGTCGACCGCACCGAGCGGGGCTAGCAGGCGGGCGTAATCCTCGATGCGGGCGACGGGCGGATGCCACGAGGCGAGATCGAACCGGTCGGGAAACATCGCCGCCGCCGTCTCGCGCAGAAGAACATGGGAGGGGGCGTCGTGCTGGGCGGGCATCTGCACCGCCAGCGTGCCGCCGGCCGCCAGCAGTCGCGCCAAGCGTGGCAACAGGCGCTGATGGTCGCCCAGCCAGTGCAGCGCCGCGTTCGAAAAGATCAGCGCGGGCGCGCGTTCCGGCTGCCAGTTGGCAATGTCGGCCCGGATCAGCCGGGCATATCCACCGGTTTCCTCGGCGGCCGCGATCATGGCCGCAGACTTGTCCACCCCGATGAGCGCGCGGTCCGCAAAGTGCCGGGTCAGCGCCTCGGCCATCGCCCCCGCACCACATCCCAGGTCAACCACCTCGCCCTCGGGCAGCGGGTCGATCCGGGCGAGCAGATCGAGCGCCGGGCGCAAACGAAAATCCCGGAACCTGCCATAGGCTCCGGGATTCCAGTCTTGCTGCGTTGGCCGGGTCACGCCGTGGGTTCGGGTTCCATGCCGCCATCAGCCTTGGGTTTGCGCCGCGGCTTGGTTTTCGGAATGGCCGCCACCGATGCCTCGGGCTTGTTGCTGGCCGGGCTGCCGCTCTCGTCATCGTCGACATGCGGCGGCTCGCCCTTGATCACCCGGGCGATTTCCTCGCCGGTGAGGGTCTCGTATTCGAGCAACCCCTGGGCCAGCCGCTCCCAGTCTTCGCGGCGGTCTTCAAGGATCTTCTTGGCCTGCGCATAGCCCTCCTGGATGAAGCGCTTCACCTCTTCCTCGATCAGTTCCTTGGTATGGGCCGAGACCGAGAAGCCGCCGGTATTGCCCGAGTAGCCCTCGGCCGCCTCGGCGTAATCGATGTTGCCGACCATTTCCGACATCCCCCAGCGCATCACCATGGCGCGCGCCAGTTGCGAGGCTTGCATGATGTCGCCGGCCGGGCCGTTCGACACTTCGTCCTCGCCCCATTTGAGCACTTCCGCCGCCTTGCCGGCCATGGTCATGGCCAGCTGCTGTTCGCACTGATCCTTGTGCCAGTTGAGCCGGTCCATCTCGGGCAGGCTGACAACCATGCCCAGCGCGCCACCGCGCGGGATGATCGTGGCCTTGTAGACAGGGTCGCACTTGGGCAGCGTCAGCCCGACGATGGCGTGGCCCGCCTCGTGATAGGCGGTGTGCTCCTTCTGCTCGTCGGTGAGCACCATCGAGCGGCGCTCGGCGCCCATCATGACCTTGTCCTTGGCCTGTTCGAAATCCTCCATCGTCACGAAGCGCCGGCCGACGCGCGCCGCCATGAGCGCGGCCTCGTTGACGAGGTTGGCCAGATCAGCCCCGGAGAAGCCGGGCGTGCCACGCGCGATGATCCGCAAATCCACGTCGGGGCCCAGCGGCACCTTGCGGGCATGCACGTTGAGGATCTTCTCGCGGCCCTTGATGTCGGGGTTGGGCACCTGCACTTCGCGGTCGAAACGGCCCGGGCGCAGAAGCGCCGGATCGAGCACGTCCTTGCGGTTGGTCGCGGCGATGATGATGACGCCCTCGTTGGCCTCGAAACCGTCCATCTCGACGAGCAGCTGGTTGAGCGTCTGCTCGCGCTCGTCATTGCCGCCGCCGTAGCCCGCGCCACGATGCCGGCCGACGGCGTCGATCTCGTCGATAAACACGATGCAGGGCGCGTTTTTCTTCGCCTGTTCGAACATGTCGCGCACCCGGCTGGCGCCGACACCGACAAACATCTCGACGAAGTCGGAGCCCGAAATGGTGAAGAACGGCACGCCCGCCTCGCCCGCGATCGCGCGCGCCAGAAGCGTTTTACCCGTGCCCGGCGGGCCGACCAGCAGCGCGCCCTTGGGGATCTTGCCGCCAAGGCGGGAGAATTTCTGCGGGTTGCGCAGGAACTCGACGATTTCCTGAAGCTCGTCCTTGGCCTCGTCGATGCCGGCCACGTCGTCAAACGTCACCCGGCCCTCGCGCTCGGTGAGCATCTTGGCCTTGGACTTGCCAAACCCCATCGCCCCGCCTTTGCCGCCGCCCTGCATCCGGTTCATCATGAAGAACCAGAAGCCGATCAGGATGATCACCGGCAACAGCAGCGAGAGCAACGAGAAGAAGCCCGATTGCTGCTGGCGTTCGGCCTCGACGGCCACGCCCTTGTCGATCAGCATGTCACGGATTTCGGCCACGTCTCCGGGCACGACCGTCGAATACACCTTTCCGTCGGCGCCAACATAGCGGACGTCCTCGCCGTCCATCGTCGCCTTGGTGACATGGCCGTCCTCGACGGCCGCCACGAAGTCGGAATAACTCACATGTTGCGATGCCATCGTGCTCTGGCCGTTCGAAAACAGGTTGAACAAGGCCAGGATCAGAACAAACAGAACGATCCAGAAGGCGAAATTTCTCGCGTTGCCCAAGTCGGTCTCCCTTGAAGAATTTTCCGCGGAGGCCGACGCACCCGCGGGGTCTCTCTAAAATAGGGAGGATAGCCTCATGTTCAATGCGATAAAACCGATGTGAAGAAATCACCCTGCGGGTGGTCGATTGTCGCCGAGAACCCGGCGCCAAATCCCGCCACGGGTGCCGCCACGAGGTTTTCCCCGCGCCAGACGGCCGGAGAGGCAAGCAAGGTGGCCCGCGCAAACCCGGTTTCGCGCCAGTCCGGGCAGTCTTTCAGCGCCTCGCCGAGGGCGCGCAGCTCGCAGCCCTCGCCCGGCCCCGTCACCTGCCAGCGCTTGTCCCACGGCCTGCCGAACGCCACCACCTCGCCTTCGACCGCCCGGGCCTCGCGACTGATCCGCACGAAATCGGCCCCGGTCGTGATGAGGCAACCATGCAGCGTATGCGGGTTTTTCGCCGCAATGGCCCGTTCCAGCCCCAAGATTGCGTCGCGCCGTGGCGGATACGGCGCGGTAGACACCCAGACCAGCCCGGCGACGAGAAGACGCCGGACGATCTCGTGCGGCTCTGCGATGAGCGCCTCACGGTCGAAGACCACGTCGCCGGCCTCGATCCGGGCGATCCGCCGGGCCGTTTCCTGCGCCGTGTAGCGCAGCGCCTCTCTGGCATCCGCAAGATTGCCCGCGACGGCGAAGAGGGTGGCGCTGTCGATCCCGAGATCGGCCAGCCCGGCGAGCGCCTGACGGGCCTTCACCCGGTCGAACCGGCGGTTCTCGTTGGAGGGATCGTCGCGCCAGGACTGGCCGTGGCGAGACAAAAAGTCGCGCAGATCGGCGCGCGCCACCGGCAGGACGGGGCGCCAGAACGCCGCGCCATCGCGGGAAAACCGCGATGCCATCGCCGACAACCCGTCCACCCCGGCCTCGCGTGCGAGCCGCATGAGAAAGGTTTCCGCCTGATCGTCACGGGTATGGGCGAGTGCCACGGCATCCAGCCCGCGCCGCTGCGCCCAATCCGCGAGCAGCCGGTAGCGCGCGGCGCGCGCCTCGGCCTGGAGATTGCCGCGGCCGTCCCAGCCGGCCCAGCGCAGGGTTTCGTGGCGAATGCCGAGGGCGCCGCAGCTGTCGGCGACAAAGCCCGCCTCTGCCGCGGCCTCGGGGCGCAGCCCATGGTCGACCGTGGCGGCTTCCAGCGCCACGCCCCGCGCCGCGGCACAGGCCCGCAGCAGGTGCAGGAGCGCCATCGAATCGCTCCCGCCCGACACACCGATGCCGAGGCGCGTGATCTCGTGCCAAAGCGGGAGGTTGCAAAGGTGCCGGCGCAGCTGCGCGTCGGGTCCGCTCAGTTGCATCCCAGGCTGGCCCGCGCGGCCTGAGCCTCGGCGACCGCCGGTGCACCGGGGAACCGGGCCATGACCTCGCCAAGCGTCACGCAGGCCTCGGTCATCTGGCCGAGCTCGCCCAGCGCGACCCCGAGCTTCATCAGCGCATCTGGGGCATGGGGGCCATCGGGGCTGGTGGAGAAGGACGCGAGATAGGCCCGCGCCGCCTCGGCAACCAGGCCCTGCTCCGCCAGCGCTTCGCCGCGCATGTAGTGCGCCGTGCCGGTCAGCGGGCCGCCGGGATAGGCCTCGACAAAGCGGCCAAACAGCATGGCCGCCTCGGCCGCCCGGCCATCCTCGAAGGCAGCCATGGCGGCGTCGTAATCGGCTTGTTCGGCAACCGCGAGCTGTCCGCCGCCCGCCCCCGCCGCCGGCCCCGGCGTGCTCGCCCCGGCAGGTCCGGGGCCCGCCGGAAGCGTCCCGCCGCCCAGCGTCGGAGTGTCGCCAAGCGACATCACATCGCAATCCGCTTCGAGCTCGCAGAGCCGGAATTCCAGATCACCAACGCGGTTGGTGCCGTCTTTCACCACCTGGTTGATGCGATACTCCAACTCCTCCGTCTTGGCGGTGAGCCGCGTCAGCTGGGCCTCGATCGCGTCGACACGGCTCAGCAGCGAGCCGCCACCCGAAGGCATGGTCGCGCCGCCGGTGGTGTTGAGTTCCCCCTTGAGGCGCTGGATCTCGACATAGAGCACGGTCAGCTCCTGACGGATATCGGCCAGGGTCTGGGCCCGGTCCTGCGCCGGCAGCGGCGCTGCCAGCACGGCAAACGCAAGTGCCAGCCCGATCCCACGTTGCCAAACGCTCATCTCGACGCCTCTCCCCGCGGTTTTCGTCAGCTGACGCCGCCGGCAGCCGTCAACACCGTCACGGCACGCCGGTTCTGCGCATAGCAGCTCTCATCCGAACA
>JANTFS010000190.1 GCA_024763335.1 Paracoccaceae bacterium
GCGCCGGGGGATCGACACGCGGGTCTGGGTCGGCGCCGAGGAGCGACCGGCCTTTCTCGATCAGGCGGCGTGGCTCGCCGAGGCGTGGGAGGAAGCGAGCTGGCATGTTGCGCCGGGGCGGCATCATTTCGACGTGATCGACGGGCTGGCCGAAGCCGAGAGCGATCTGGTGCTCGATCTGGTGGGCAATGATTGACAGCTGAGGCGATGCGGCGCACATGAGATGGGTGATCGGGTGAGGAGCTGCCGCGTGGGTATTCGACATTTTACCGCTGTTGTCGCCTTGCTGTTTGCAACGCCGGCCCTGACGGTGGATGCGAAGTGCGAGTATCGCCACCCCGGCCACCCATCGTGGGATTTCTTCGCGGCGTGCAGCTACGATGAAGAGGTGGCACAGGGGCGGGTCACCACCTCGGTGCGCGTGGCGAACGGCTCGCGGTTTACCACCGTCGCCGAAGACGTGGCCGGCGGCGGCACGCGCTACAGCGTCAACGGGCTGGCGGCGACGCGCCTCGAACGCGGCGAATCACGTTGCTACCGCACCGATGCCGAGGCCGAGCTCGTCTGCATCCATCCCGTCGATACCGAGGCCCCGGCCGCCCCTGCCGCGCCGCCGGCAGCGGTGCCGGCCGCTGCGGCGCCCGCGGGTTTCGGCGGCGGTCGGTCTGGCTTCTGCCTGCTCAGTCAGGATGGCCCGGGCGGCCCGGGTCTCGTCGAATACGGCGCTTGCGTGAAGCGCGAGAACTGCCTCGTCGATGCCGATGGCGGCACCAGCTGCCTGACCGAATTCGACTGGAAAAGCGGCCGGGTGACCGAGATGGCCCGCACCGACGACTGGCACACGCTGGATGGCGGCGAGGCCAGCGCGCAGGCGAACGGCTGTTTCGTCGACGCCGCGGTCGGGCTGCAGTTTTGCTATTCACCCAAGGCGATGACGGCGGCGCGCTATCCGGTGCTCGCCGCCGATCCGCAATAGCCGGGCGGGCGAAGCCTCAGTTGCCGAAATTCGCCAGCGCCTTGAAATCCATGTTTTCGAGGATCGAGATCATCGTGTCGACATCGGCGCCTTCGGCCTGAACCATGATGCGGTTGTCGATCAGGCCGGTGAGCTGGCCATCGTCGAAGACGAATTTCTCGCGCCCGATCCGGTGCATCTTGAGCCCCATCATCCCGGCGTTGGCAATCATGCCGCCAAACATCGCAACCATCGGGTTGTCGGCCATGATCGTCACCGTCACCGTCTCGGAGCCGTTGGAATAGGTCGCTTCGGCGCCGACACCGCCGCCGAGGATCGCCAGCCCGGCGTTCATTTCGCTCGCGCCGATCTCGCGGGTCCAGCCTTCGGGCGCCTCGGGCAGGAAATCCGTGAGCGCCTGCACCGACATCGCCTGCAGCAGCTGCTTGGCGTAGTCGAGCTCTTCGATGGCGTAGTCGATGTCGCCCTCGTCATAGGCCTGAAGGGCCGACGACAGGGTATCGGTCACCTCGTCGGCGAGCGCGGGGTTCGTTGCGGACACGAGCAAGATGGCAAAAAAGGTTGCGCGAAACATGGGAGCCTCCTGTTGGCATACGCGCGCACCCTAGGCGCGCGGAGACAGGCCGGCTTTGATCGGCATCAAGGCGCGCCGAATCGGTCTGACCAGCACGGCAGGATGTCGCCGGGCGCCGGGGTCGCCTCATGCACGCCCCGCGCGATCGCCCGCGCAAGGCAGGTGGCGGCGGCATGGCCAAGGCGCAGCGGATCGGTGTCGGGATCGGCGAGCGGCCGGGCGCCGGTCGCGGCGGCAAAGACGAGATCGCCGTCATATGGCGTGTGGCTGGGATGCAGGGCGCGCGCCATGCCGTCATGCGCGGCCACCGCGAGGCGGGCGGCCTGGGCCTGGGTCAGGGCGGCATCGGTGGCGACGATGGCGATGGTCGTCGCGGCGCGCGGCGACAGCTTGGTCACCGGCTCTGCGCCCGGGTCGAACCCCGTCACCGGCCCGCGCCCGCCAAACTCGGCGCCGAACTCCCACGGCGCGGCCCAGAATGCGCCGTTGGGCCCGGTGGCGCTGCCGACCGCGTTGACAACCGCCAGCGCGCCCACGGTCACGCCGCCGTCGAGCACCAGCGAGGCCGAGCCGAGCCCGCCCTTGAGATCGGCCAGCGTCGCGCCGGTGCCGGCGCCGGCGGTGCCAAGCGCGAAGTCGGTGCCCGCCGCCGCGAGGGCCGCGCGCCCCAGCGCCTTGTAGGGGTTGTCCGCCCATGCCTTGTCGCCGCCGTTCAACAGGTCGAACGCGATTGCCGCGGGCACGATCGGCACGGTCTGCCCGCCAACATCAAATCCGCGGCCCTGCGCCCGCAGCGCGTCGGCCACGCCGGAGGCGGCCTCGAGCCCGAAGGCCGAGCCGCCCGACAGCACCAGCGCATCGACCTCCTGAACCGTCTTGTCGGGGGCCAGAAGGTCGGTCTCGCGGGTGCCCGGCGCGCCGCCCATCACATGCACGCCGGCAACGAACGGCGCATCGCCAACCAACACGGTCGCCCCGGTCTTGATCGCCTCCTGCGCGGCATTTCCCACGTAGAGCCCGGCCACGTCGGTGATCAGGTTGCGCCGCCCAGGTCTCATCACGTCTGTCCTTCTTTGGTCCAAAAATACCTCGGGGGGCCCGGGGGGCTGGCCCCCCGGCGGGTCGCCCGGGGCGTGCCCCGGGGGACCCCTCAGATGCAGCGCCCGCCGTCCACTTCGAGCACCACGCCGGTGATCATGCTGGCGTCCTGCGAACACAGGAAGGCGGCCGCGTTGCCCATGTCCTGCGGCGTCGAAAACCGGCCAAGCGGAATGGTGGAGAGAAACTTCGCGCGGATCTCGGGCGTATCCTCGCCCATGAAACTCTTCAGAAGCGGCGTCTCTCCGGCCACCGGCGCGATGGCGTTCACCCGCACGCCAAACGGCGCGAGCTCGACGGCCATGGCCTTTGTCGCGGTGATCATCCAGCCCTTCGAGGCGTTATACCAGTTGAGCTTGGGGCGGGGCGAAAGCCCGGCGGTCGAGGCGACGTTGAGGATCGCCCCGGTGCCGCTTTCCTTCATCCGCGGCACGAACTCGCGGGCGGTGAGATAGACCGACTTGGCATTCACCGCAAACACCCGGTCGAACTCCGCCTCCGTCACTTCCTCCATCGGCTTGGGCAGGTGGGTGATGCCGGCGTTGTTCACCAGGATGTCGATCTGTCCGAAGGCTTCCAGCGCGGCATGGGCCAGCGCGCGCACCGAGGCCGATTGCGACACGTCGACCGGCATCTCGATGCCGCCGATTTCCCGGGCCACCGCGCTGGCGGCCTCTTCGTTCAGATCCGCCACGCAAACCCGCGCGCCCTCGGCGGCGAACTTGCGCGCGATCCCGGCGCCGAAGCCCGAGCCCGCGCCGGTGACGATCGCGGTTTTGCCATCCAGTCTCATGCGTGCCTCCCCCTTTGGCGCGAGCCTGCACCCGCTCAGGGTCGGGGGCAAGCCCAGATCACCCGGGCGAGCCCGGCAAGGCGGCGGAACCGGTCGAGCTCCGCCTCGATCCGCGCCCCGCGCGCCGCAGAGCGCCGCAGCCCCGGCTCGGGCCAGTAGCCGGTGACGGTGAGCCGGTCGCGGTGCCGGTCGGCCTTGAGCTCGATCCGGCCGATGAAGTTGAGCCCTTCCAGCAGCGGGTAGACGTAATAGCCGTAGACGCGCCGGGCCTTGGGCACGAACATCTCGTTGCGGTAGGCGAAGCCGAACAGGCGGTCGATGCGGTCGCGGTCGCGCACCAGCGGGTCGAACGGGTTGATCAGCCGCACCCGCTGGCCGGGATGCGGCGCGCCGGCCAGGCGGGTTTCGATGTCGGGTGCGGCGATGGCGGCGTAGCTTTGCCCGTTTGCGGCTTCGATCTCCACGGGGGCGACGTCCGCGCCCGCGATCCACGCCCGCGTTTCCGCCGGCGTCGTGGCGTCCCAAAAACGTTTGAGTTCGCCGGGCGTGGCGAGGCCCAGCCGGTCAAGCGCCGCGCTGTGCAGCCAGGTGGTCTGGGCCGCCTCGCTCTTGCCGTGGTCGATCCCGCCGGGAAACAGCCGCTCGCCAAGGTCATAGAACTTCACGAATTTCTCGCGGTGCGCCGTGCCGAGCTCGCCCGAATACCACAACTGGTCGAGCACCTTCTTGTGCGGCGGGCGGGCCCACATTTCGCGCGACCGCGTCTTGGTGGTGAAGGCATGGGTCGAGAGCGGACCCTCGGCGGCGATGCGGTCGCGGATGGCGTGAATTTCATGTTGAGCGAGGCCGGATTGATACCAATCGCCCCGCGCCGCCTGCGCGCCGAGCACGTGGAACCGTCGGGTCCAGTAGGGCAGCACCTCGACGGGGATCAGCGAGGCGTCATGGGTGAAATGCTCAAAGAGCGCGCGCGACTTGAGCTGTGGCCAGACCTGCGCCTCGCGGTAGCCGGGAACGCGGGTCCACAGGATATGGTCCTGTGCGCGGGCGACGTTGCGGATGGTGTCGATCTGCAGGAAGCCGAGGCGGCGGATGACTTCGAGCGGATCGCGCTCGGGCGTGCCGATCAGGTTCTGCGCGAGCCAGAGGCGGCGGGCGTCGCGGTTCGACAGCCGCAGCCGGCTCATGACCCGCGCCTGCGGCGGGCCAGCTCACGGTAGAGCGCCTCGGGTGTCACCCCGAGCTCGCGGGCGAGTTGATGGCGCCGGCCCCGTCCGGGCAAGGTGCCGCCGTTCCACGCGAGCCACGCGTCGAGCCTGTCGCCGACCCGGCGCAGCGAGGCGATCTCGGCGCGCAGCCGGGCGCTGCGCACCTCCCCGGCGAGGTGGTGGGCATAGGCCTCTGCCGCGCCCGGGTCTGCCGTGATGAGGGCGCGCACGGCGGCGCGCGGCCAGAGCCTGAGGGTGCTGTCTTCCACCGCTTCGGCGGCGCAATGGAAGGTGTCGCTCAGCACCGAGGCCTCGGCGAGGATCGAGCCGGGGCCGGCGCGCTGCAACACGAAGGCCGCGCCATCGGGCTGGCGGCGCAACAGGTGCACTTCGCCGGCCTCCACCACCCGCACGTGGCCGACGGCATCCCCGGCGGCGAAGAGCTGCGTGCCCTTGCGGTGCTGTCTGGTGGTCGAGGGCAGCGCGGCAAGACGATCAAGAAACTGCGATGACATGATCGCAATCATGTCACGCGGCGGGAATTGCCCGCAAGAGGCAGACAGAGATCGCAAAAGGAGAAAGACATGCGAACGGCAATCCGGTGGGCCCTCGTGGGCGCAGCTTTTCTCGGCGCGCCCGCCACGGCGCAGACGATGATGGACCACAGCCAGCACATGGCGGCGAGCGAAATGCAGGCCACGGTGAGCGAACCGGGGCAGGGGGCCTTTGCCGCGATCGGGGAAATCGTCGCGCTCTTGATGGCCGATCCGGCGACCGATTGGGACAAGGTCGATATCGACGCGCTCCGGGCGCATCTCGTGGACATGGACCTCGTGACGACGCAGGCCAGCGTCACGCGTGCCGATATCGAGGGCGGCGAGCGCTTCACCGTGCGCGGTGAGGGCGACGTGGCGGGCGCGGTGCAGCGCATGGTGCTCGCCCACGCCGCGTTCATGGACGGCACGGATGGGTGGCACATGACGGCGGAACCGGTGGCCGGGGGCGCGGTGCTCGAGGTGACGGTGCCCGAAGCCGACAGGGCCAAGCTTGCCGGGTTGGGGTTTTTCGGGGTGTTGAGCTGGGGGATGCATCATCAGGCGCACCACCTGGCGATGGCGACGGGGGGGACCCCGCATCAATAGCGCCCTGACGCCGGGGGGCAGAGGGCCGGTTTGGCTGGAGGTTTCGCCCCGGCTGACGCCGGGGCGACCGGTGCGAGGGGCGCTGCCCCTCGCGCTCCCCGAGGTATTTTTGGACCAAAGAAGACAGGGCGGCGCGTGAGCGGGGGGTCAGCCCGGCGCGAGCCATGCCTCGATTTCGGCGACAAGCGCCGCGACCTTGGCGCGGGGCAGGTCGTAGCGCGTCAGCGGCCAGTCTCCCGCGCGCGTCGCGAGAACCGCGCGGGCGGCGAGCGCTTCACCGTGCGCGGTGAGGGCGACGTGGCGGGCGCGGTGCAGCGCATGGTGCTCGCCCACGCCGCGTTCATGGACGGCACGG
>JANTFS010000191.1 GCA_024763335.1 Paracoccaceae bacterium
GTCGGCCCGGGCCCCGCCCGGGGCGACCCTACTCCACGATCTCGGCCGTTTCGACGACGGCGTGCAACAGCACGTCCGTGCCCGCCGTCGCCCATTCCTTCGAGATGTCTTCCGCCTCGTTGTGGCTGAGCCCGTCGACGCAGGGGCACATCACCATCGAGGTTGGCGCCACCTGGTTGATCCAGCAGGCATCATGCCCGGCGCCCGAGATGATATCCATGTGGCTGTAGCCCAGCCGCTCGGCGGCATTTCGCACCGCGGTCACGCAGCCCTCGTCAAACGCCACCGGATCAAACCCGCCCACCTTCTCGTATTCGATCTCGAGGCCCATCTCCTCAGCGATCCTGTCGCCCTCGATGCGCAGCCGTTTCTCCATGTCTTCGATCACCGCAAGCTCCGGCGAGCGGAAATCCACGGTGAACACCACCTTGCCGGGGATCACGTTGCGGCTGTTGGGATAGACGTCAATGTGACCGGCCGCGCCCACGGCGTGCGGCGCATGGCTCCAGGCGATCTCGTCAACCTTCTCCAAAACCCGCGCCATGCCGAGCCCGGCATTCTTGCGCATCGGCATCGGGGTCGAGCCGGTGTGCGATTCCTTTCCGGAGATCGTCACCTGCGTCCACGACAGCCCCTGCCCGTGGGTGACAACGCCGATCTCCTTGCCCTCGGCCTCGAGGATCGGCCCCTGCTCGATGTGCAGTTCGAACATCGCGTGCATCTTGCGCGCGCCGACCGGCTCGTCGCCTTCCCAGCCGATGCGCTTGAGCTCATCGCCGAACTTCTTGCCCTCGGCGTCTTCGCGGTCCTTCGCCCAATCCTCTGTGTGAACGCCCGCAAAAACGCCCGAGGCGAGCATTGCCGGGGCAAAGCGCGTGCCTTCCTCGTTGGTCCAGTTGGTCACCACGATCGGGTGTTTCGTCTTCACGCCCAGATCATTGAGCGTGCGCACCAGTTCGAGCCCGCCGAGCACGCCGAGCACGCCATCGTATTTCCCGCCGGTCGGCTGGGTGTCGAGATGCGAGCCAACATAGACCGGCAAAGCCTCGGGGTCTTCGCCGGGCCGCATGGCAAACATGTTGCCCATCGTGTCGATACCCATCGAACACCCGGCCTCCTCGCACCATTTCTGAAACAGCGCCCGGCCCTCGCCGTCGGCATCGGTCAGGGTCTGACGATTGTTGCCCCCTGCCACGCCGGGCCCGATCTTGGCCATTTCCATGAGGCTGTCCCAAAGTCGGTCTGCGTTGACCTTAAGATTGGCTCCCGGGGTTGCCATGGCTCCCTCCTGTCATGCTCGTGTCCATGTTCCATGGGCATCCGTTGGTATTGGCCGCGGGGCCACGAATCGGACCACCGATCCGGGGCGGGACAGGCCCGAAACCCCAGGTCCGGTCGGTATCGAGATTGCAGATCCCGCTGTTTTTGTTGACCACTCGGTCGGAAATAGAGGATACTACTCTTTACCAACCAGTCAAAGAAATATTGGCGGTGAGACAATCCCTCCAAAGTCCGGAGCTGAAAAAATGTGCGCAAATCGGGTCGGTGAGCACAAACAAGAAACGCGAATTCAAGCCAAGAACCGGGCGGCGATCAAAAGAGCTGCCCTGAAGGTGTTTTCCGAGAACGGATTTCTCGGATCGACTCTGGACCAGATCGCGGCGGCCTGTTCGATGAGCAAGCCCAACGTTCTTTACTACTTCAGCGGCAAGGAGGCGATCCACCGCGCCCTGCTTGAAGAACTGCTCGACAACTGGCTGGCCCCGCTGAGGCATATGGACCCGGACGGCGAGCCGATCAGCGAAATCCTCGCCTATGTCGACCGCAAGCTTCAGATGGCACAGGAATTCCCGATGGAAAGTCGGTTGTTTGCCAATGAAATCCTGCAAGGCGCGCCGCGAATCGAGGATTTCATCAGGCACGACCTGAAGGATCTGGTCGATGAAAAGGCGGCGGTGATCTCGGGTTGGGTCGAAGCGGGGAAGATCGCGCAGGTTGATCCCTATCACCTGATATTCTCGATCTGGGCGATGACCCAGCACTATGCCGATTTCGAGATCCAGGTGCGGCTCATTCTGCCGGATGGAACCGACCCCTACGAAGGGGCATCGACCTACCTTCACACGCTGTTCGTGTCGCTGCTCACACCGTGACGGGGCGATCGGGCGGCCTTGGAGGGAGCGCGGCAAGACCGGGCGCCGGGGCGCGAAACCGCGTTGCGTGGCCGGTGCCGGCCGCCTAGGTTGGTCGGGGTCCGGCGGGGTGGAACATGGGGCAGGCAGCTTGCGAATGCGGATCAGACGGCAAGGCGGTCCGTTCGGCGCAGCACCGCGCGATCTGGCCCGCGCCGGAGCATCGGCTGCGGAGCTGGCATGAGCGCTGGATGTCGCGTCGCAACAGGCAAATCCGGGGACTTGGTGGATGACTGATTTTCGCCGTATCGCGATCACCGGGGCGAGCGCCGGGCTCGGAGCGGCCCTTGCGTGCGCTCTGGCTGGGCCCGGGGTGCAGCTTCGGCTCTGCGCCCGCAGCCTCGAGCGGCTCGAGGCCACCGCTGCCGAATGCCGGGACCGGGGCGCGGAGGTGGCCGTCGAAACGGTCGATCTGCGCGACCCGGAGGCTGGCCCCGGCTGGATCTCGAGGATCGAGGCGGATGGGCCCATCGACTTGTTGGTGCTCAATGCCGGCGTCTTCGTTGGCCGCCCGGAGCACGGTGCAATGGAGCCGCTGCGGGCCATCCCCGATCTGGTCACAACCAACCTCACCGCGCCGGTTCTCTGCGCCACCGCCGCTGTGCCGGCGATGCGGGCGCGCGGGGCGGGGCGGATCGTTTTCATCTCGTCGCTTGCCGCGGTCAGCCCCTCGCCGGATTCACCGAGCTATTCCGCGGCCAAGGCCGGGCTTTCGGCATTCGCGAAAGCGCTTGGCGACGATCTTGCGGGCACAGGTGTGTCTGTCACCGTCGTCGAGCCCGGCCACATTCACACCCGCCAGACCGAACAGCAGATCGGCCCGATCCCCTTTGCGGTGACGCCCGAGGCGGCGGCATCGCGCATTGTTGCCGGGATCGAACGCGGTGCCGGGCGGATCGCGTTTCCGCTGGTGCCGCGGGTATATGTGCGGGTCACCGACCTTCTGCCGCGCCGGGTCCGGCTTCTGCTCAACAAGAGCCAGCGCTTCGCCGTGCGCAACGAACCACCCTCCTCAAGCTGATCACCCCGGGTTGCCGGCTGCGTCAGCCCGGTGCGCGCGTGATTTTGCCATCCCGGACCGGCGCGAAATTGCGTCGGGCCGGGTCTCGCTTGCCGGATGTGGCGCGCGCGAGCTGAATTTGGCGCACATCAGCGACGGAGTCTTTGCGAAAACACGTAGAATTCCCAACTAGAAAGGTGGAGACTACCTCACAGGCTGGAGGGTGCGATGCCCGAACCCAAAGATGATGTTGCGGCCACGCTGGGGCTTGGAAAAAAGAAGCGGCGCGGCTGGGGATACCTGCTGGTGGCGGGGCTGATCGTGCTCGCGGGCGCCGCGTTCTACTTTTTCCGAAGCGGTGATACCGCCGGGCAGGTAAGCTATGTGACCGAACCTGTCGTCCGGTCGGACATCGAGGTGACGGTTTCGGCGACCGGAACGGTCGAGCCCACAGATCTCGTTGAGGTTTCCACCGAGCTCTCGGGCACCGTCAAGGAGGTTCACGTCGACTTCAATGACGAGGTGGATGTCGGGTCGCTGCTGGCGACGCTCGACACGACCAAGCTCGAGGCGCAGATGGCGGTTCAGGAAGCGTCGCTCGAAGCTGCGCGCGCCCGGCTGGCGGTGGCTCAGGCGACGCTGAACGAAGCGCGCCAGACCTATGAGCGCGGGCGCGAGTTGCAGGAACGCGGGGTGGAATCGGAGCAGATCTTCCTTTCACAGGCCGCGGCCTATGAGCGGGCACAGGCGGATCTGGCCGCGGCTCAGGCCAATGTTTCCCTTGCCGAGGCAAATCTCAACGTGGTCCGGGTGGACCTGAACAAGGCCTGCATCTGCTCTCCGATCAAGGGCATCGTGCTCGACCGGGATGTGGATGAGGGCCAGATCGTTGCCGCCTCGCTGTCGGCGCCGACGCTGTTTACGCTGGCAGAAGACCTGACGCGCATGGAATTGCAGGTGTATGTCGACGAGGCCGATATCGGGCGGGTCCGGGTTGGCCAGAGCGCGCGGTTCACCGTCGATGCCTACGACCAGCGCAGCTTCCCCGCCGAGATTGCGGCCCTGCGCTATGCGCCCGAGACGGTTGAGGGGGTGGTGAGCTACAAGGCGATCCTGACGGTCGACAATGCCGATCTCGCGCTGCGCCCGGGGATGACAGCCACCGCCGACATTATCGTCGCCGAGGTCGCCAACGCCCTCGTGGTGCCGAACGCGGCGCTGCGGTTTTCGCTTCCCGAGGAGACGGTAGCGCCGAAAGACGACAACAAGGGCGCCAGCGGGCTGCTCGGGATGATCATGCCCAATCACATGCCGGGCGGGAGCAGGGCGATGGATTCGACCGGGGAAAAATCGGTGTGGGTGCTGCGCGACGAGGTGCCGGTCAAGGTTGTCATCCAAACCGGCGAAACCGACGGCACCCGGACCGAGGTTCTGGCCGGCGAGCTTGTCGAAGGAGATCGCGTCATTACCGATGAGTTCAATGCCCGATAGCACCGAGGTCCCGCTGATCGAATTCAGGGATATCAGGCGGGTCTATGGCACCGGCGAGGCGCAGGTGCGCGCGCTCGACGGGATCGACATGAAGATCGCGCAAGGCGAGTTCGTCGCGGTGATGGGGCCCTCGGGGTCTGGCAAATCAACCGCGATGAACCTTCTCGGTTGCCTCGACAGCCCCACCTCGGGCCACTACCTGTTCAAGGGAGTTGAGGTTGCCCATCTCGACCGCGACCAGCGCGCGCTCCTGCGGCGAAATTACCTTGGCTTCATCTTCCAGGGCTACAATCTGTTGCCACGCACCACGGCGTTGCAGAACGTCGAACTTCCCTTGATTTACAAGGGTATGGCGCGTGAGGAGAGAGAAGAGCGGGCGATGAGCGCGCTTGAGAAGGTGGGATTGGCAAACCGCGCGGATCACGAGCCTTCCGAGCTTTCGGGCGGGCAGCAGCAGCGGGTGGCCATTGCGCGGGCGCTGGCCGGTGATCCGCAGGTGGTTCTGGCCGACGAACCCACCGGCAACCTCGACACCAAGCGGTCGGTCGAGATCATGGAGTTCTTGCGGGCGCTGAACGAAAACGACGGGCTGACCATCGTCATGGTGACCCATGAAGAGGACATGGCCGAGTTCGCCAGCCGGCGGATCTGGATGGTCGATGGCAAGATCGAGACCGACCACGCCAAGGCGGAGGGCTGACGATGTTGTGGGAGACTTTCAAGCTCGCGGTGCAGGCGATCTTTCGCAACCCGATGCGGTCTTTCCTGACGGTGCTTGGCGTGGTCATCGGCGTGGCGGCGGTGATCGCCATGGTGACGATCGGCAGCGGATCGTCGGCTTCGGTCACGGCCGATGTGGAGAGCCTGGGCACCAACCTGTTGATGATCACCCCGGGCCAGCAAACCTTCGGACCCGGCGGCCGGGGGGTGGTGTCGCGGGCCTTCGAGACCTCGGATGTCGACAAGATCGCCACCCAACTCGCCAGTGTCGAGAACGCGGCGCCGTCGGGCAACAAGCAACTCGTCGCCGTTTACGGCAACGCGAACTACCGCACGACCGTCAACGGAACCGACATGCGGTTTCTCCAGATCACCGACAGGGCCGTGGTCGCCGGGCGCGGGTTCACCTCGGTGGAAGAACAGGGCGGCAAGGCCGTGTGCCTGCTGGGCGACACGGTTCGCGAGGCGCTTTTCGGCTCGACTGACCCGATTGGCGAGCATGTGCGGCTCAAGAGCCTGTCGTGCGAAGTGATCGGCCTGCTCGAGGCGAAGGGGGCTTCGTCGATGGGGATGGACCAGGACGACATCATCATCATCCCGTTCAAGACCTTCGGGCGCCGGATTGCCGGCACGATGGATGTCAGCATGATCTACGTCGCGGTGAATGACGGGTTTTCGACCGAGCGGGCTTCCAACGACATCACCGCTCTTCTGCGTGACCTGCGCCGGATCGGACCCGGC
>JANTFS010000192.1 GCA_024763335.1 Paracoccaceae bacterium
AAGGCAAGCCAGGGTGCCTGGAGGTTCTGCTTGGCCTGCCGCGTGAGTTCGCCCAGCGACGGTGACGACGACGGCAGGCCGTAGCCGAGAAAATCCAGCGCGGCGAGCGTGCCGATCGTCCCGGTGATGATGAAGGGCAGCATGGTGAGCGTCGCCACCATCGCGTTTGGCAGCATGTGGCGAAACATGATGACCCGGTTCGACACGCCCAGCGCCTTGGCCGCGCGGACATATTCGAAATTGCGCGCCCGCAGGAACTCGGCGCGCACCACGCCCACGAGGGCGGGCCAGCCAAACAGCACGGTCACGAGGACCAGCAGCCAGAAACTTCGCCCGAGGATCGCGAACAGGATGATGATGACATAGAGCGAAGGCGTGGAGCCCCAGATCTCGAGGAGCCGTTGGAAAATCAGATCGACCCAACCGCCGAAATAGCCCTGGATGGCGCCGGCGGCGATGCCGATGAGTGAGGTCAGCACGGTGACGATCACGGTAAACAGCACCGAGAGCCGGAAGCCGTAGATTACCCGCGCCAGCACGTCGCGGGCGGTGTCGTCGGTGCCGAGCCAATGGTGTTGGTCCGGCGGCGAGGGCGCCGCGCCGCCGATATCATTGATCGTGTCGTAGCTGTAGGGAATGGGGGGCCAGAGCAGCCACCCCTTCTGAATGGGTTGCCCTGCAACCTCGCCATCTTCGGCATCCGCAATCACGCCTTCGGGGTCGTCAAAGCAACTCTCCTGCCCTTCGGAGACAATCAGGCATTGAACCTCGATATCGCCGTAAACCGCTTCGGTGCGGAAATCGCCGCCAAACGCCGTCTCGGGATAGAACCGGAAAACAGGCGCATAGTAGCTGCCGCCGTAGCGCACGAGGATCGGTTTGTCGTTGGCGATGAATTCGGCAAACAGCGTCAGCAAGAACAATGCCAAGAACACGTTCAGCGACCAGAAGGCGCGCCGGTTGCGTCGGAAATTGCGCCAACGGCGCTGGTTGAGCGGAGAGAGCGCAAACCATCCTCTGCGCCCGGATGGCGGCACCACCGGGGCCGGCGCGCTCTGGCCCGGCATCCGCTCGGTCTCCAGCGTGTCCATGATCTCGGTGGGATCAGCCATGCCTCAGCCCTCCCGCCGCTCGAAATCGATCCGCGGATCGACGAAAACATACATGAGATCCGACAGGATCCCCACGAGTAGACCGACAAGGCCGAAGACGAACAGCGTGCCGAAGATGATCGGATAATCCCGCGCCACCGCCGCCTCGAAACCAAGCCGGCCAAGCCCGTCGAGCGAGAAGATCGTCTCGATGATCAGCGAACCGCCGAAGAACACGCCGATGAACAGGGCCGGGAAACCCGAGATCACGATCAGCATCGCGTTTCGGAACACATGGCCATATAGAACGCGCCGCTCCGAAAGCCCCTTGGCGCGCGCGGTGATGACATATTGCTTCTTGATCTCGTCGAGGAACGAATTTTTCGTGAGCAATGTCAGCGTGGCAAAGCTCGCAATGGTCGAGGCGGTCACCGGCAGGGCAATGTGCCAGAAGTAGTCGAGCGCCTTGCCGACAAGGCTCAGCTCTTCCCAATTGTCGGAGGTCAGCCCCCGCAGCGGGAAGATCTGCCAGTAGCTGCCGCCGGCGAACAGCACAAGAAGCAGGATGGCAAACAGGAACCCCGGCAGCGCATAGGCCACGATGATCAACGCCGAGGTGATGGTATCAAAACGCGAGCCGTCGCGGACCGCCTTCTTGATGCCCAGCGGGATCGAGACGATGTAGGCGATGAGCGTGGACCACAGCCCCAGCGTGATCGAGACAGGCAGTTTCTCGGCGATCAGTTCAAACACGCCGATGGAGCGGAAATAGCTCTCGCCAAAATCGAACCGCATGTAGCGCCACATCATGTTGAGGAAGCGCTCGAGCGCGGGGATGTCTACCTTGTGGCAGGCTTCGGCATCAAGATCGGGGGTGCCCTCGTATCCCGGCTCGCACACGACCCGCGCAAAACCCATCTCGATTTCCAGCTCGTCGAGAAAATCCTGCGGCAGCCCGCGCGCACCGAGGTATTTCTCGTCCGTCGCGATGGCATCGGAAGCGGGCTCGCCGCCTCCCGAGCCGGTGATTGCGCCGAAAACGTCGGCTTCGCCTTCCATGCGGGCAATGATCTGTTCGATCGGCCCGCCGGGAACAAATTGGGTGAGCGTGAAGTTGATGATCATGATCCCGATCAGCGTCGGAATGATCAACAGCAACCGCCGGAGGATATAGGCGCCCATGCGTCTCCTGTCGGCGCTACCGCAGCGCGCCCGCGTCCTTCAAGGCCTGATGCTTGTCGGCGTTATACCACCAGAAATCGAGATAGCCGAGATCGTAGGGCGGCATGTTTTCGGGGTGCTCGAACATATCGTAATAGGCGACGGTGTGCTTGTCCTTGTACCATTGCGGGATCGTGAACCCGATCGAGCGGAGCACCCGGTCGAAGGCATGAACGGCGGTCTCAAGCTGATCGAGGGTCTTGGCCTCGACGATCCGCGGGATCAACCGGTCGACGGCCTCGTTGCGCAGCCGCATCAGATTGCGCGAGCTGTCGTCGGCGGTTTTCGAGGCAAACCATTGCTCAAGCCCGATCCCGGGCTCGAAGCCCATGCTGAACGAGTGGCTGACGATGTCGAAATCGCCCGCGCGGCGGCGCTCGATATATTGCGCGGTATCGACCCGATCGAGAATCGCATTCACGCCCAGCGCCTTCATGTTTTCGATGATCGGGTTGAGAATCCGGTCGAAGTTCGGATCGTAAGACAGGAACACCGCGTCAAGCGTCTGCCCATCCTTACGGCGGATGCCGTCGTCGCCCACTTCCCACCCGGCTTCATCGAGCAAAGCCGCGGCCGCGCGATAGTTCTTGCGCGTCGGTCGGTTCTCGTCCTCGTCGTTGACGGGCGGAACGACGGCCGGGTCCGTCAGGATGCTCGCATCGAGCAGGCCATCATCGACCAGCGGTTTAAGCAAGGCAATCTCGCCCTCCGCGGGCGTGCCGCTCGCGGCCAGTTCGGAGCCGGGCCAGAAGCTGTCGACCCGGGTGTAGAGCCCGAAGAACAACGATTTGTTGGACCATTCGAAGTTGAACATCATGCCAAGCGCATCGCGCACCCGCTTGTCTTGCCAGGTCTCGCGGTCAAGGTTGAAGACAAAGCTCTGCGCCGTGCCGACGGTGCGGTCTGGCACCTCTTCCTTGACCACCCAGCCATTGTCGACGCCAGGAAAGTTATAGGCCGTCGCCCAGTTTTTTGAGAAGTTCTCGATCCGGAAGGTGTATTCGCCCGCCTTGAAGCCTTCAAATTGCGCTGTCGGGTCGGCGAAATATTCCACCCGGATGGTCTCGAAATTGTTGCGCCCGATATTCATCGGGTGATCGGCGCCCCAGTAGTCGGGGTTGTAGCGATACTTGATCCAGGCGTTGGTTTCGTAACTGTCGAGCACGTAGGGGCCGGTGGCCATGAACGGCGCGTCGGACGCCTCGTCGAGGCGGGTGCCGGTCGCCTCGAACCACGCCTTCGAAAACACCGGCGTGCCGCCAGCGAACCCGATCCGCTCGCGAAGCGGCGCCTGCTCGGTGAAGGTGAACTTGATCTTGTGCGGGTCGATGATCTCGATGCCCTCGATGAACCCTTCAACGATCGCGCGGTATTCGGCGATCCCCTGCGTCTGGAACAGGTTGAACGAGAACTCGACATCCTCGGCCGTCATCGGCGTGCCGTCAGCGAAGGTGACGTCATCGCGAAGGTTGAAGATCACCCAGCCGAGGTCTTCGGGGTATTCCATCGTGGTGCACAGGAAGCAGTAGCTCGCATAGGCGTCGTCGGCCGTTCCCACCAGCAGCGACTCGCCGCCAATCGTGTTGAGAGCCGCCGTCACCCCGTCGCGGGCGTATTGATTGAAGCTGTCGAAGGTGCCGAAGGCCGAAATGGCGATCTCGCCGCCTTTCGGGGCGTCGGGGTTGACGTAATCAAGATGGGCGAAATCGGCCGGGTATTTCGCTGCGCCGAAATTGGAATAGGCGTGCGTGACGATGGTCGATTGTGCCACCGCCGCGATCGCGGAGAGCACGAGAACCAGCCCGGCAGCGGCGAGGTGGCGAAAAACCTCGATGGGCGACGTGGCGGGGCGGGCAAGCGCCCTGGCGCGCGGGGTGGCAGGCTGCATCGGTATTCCTCCGTCAGAACGGTGCGATTGCGCGGATTTTTCCAAATCCAAGCTAAAGCGCCGCGCGGCCGGTATTCAAGGCGAGAATTCGTGAACATCTCGGCCAACCGGCAATTCCGGACAAAAAAGAACGGCCGCCCCAAAACCGGGACGGCCGCCGATGCGAGCGCAAGATGCGGCGGTCAGCCGCCAATCGTGGCGAGATAGGCGATCAGGTTTGCCCGATCCTCGATCTTCTTCAGGCCGGCAAAGGTCATCTTGTTGCCCGGGGCATAGCCTTTCGGGCTCTCGAGCCAATGGTCCAGCTCTTCCGGCGTCCACGTGCCGCCGGCGAGGCCAAGCAGCGCGTCGGAATAGGCGAACCCGTCCTGAGCGGCCTGAGCGTGACCAACGATGCCGTAGAGCGCGGGGCCGGTGGCGTGCGCGCCCTCGTCGAGCTTGTGGCAGGCCTTGCACTTGCCAAACACCTTTTTGCCCTTGTCAGCGTCTGCGGCCGCATAGACGTCGGCAAAAGTCACGACAACTTCCTCCGCTGCGGCCTGTTCCTCGCCATGGTCTTCCGGCGCGATAACGTAGCCGCGCACCACGGCATGCTCCTCATCGCCATGGGCATCGTCGGCCGCCACCTTGTAGAGCGAGCTTGCGCCCCAGTTGACGAGAAGAAGGATGAGAAGTGCGCCAGCAGCACTGGCGCCAAGCTTGAGCAAGTTGGTTGTGTTGAACATGTCGCGGTCCGTAGGTTCCCTGAGTCCCACGCCTTCTATCCGCTTCCATTGCCTCGTTTCAAGCGATATGAGGCGCGACCAAATGCCTTTCCCCATGAGGACAGGGCGCGAGGCGAAGAGGAATTGAAGGAGTGCCGCACGAAATGACCGGCAAGATCGCGTTTCAGGGAGAACCCGGCGCCTACTCGCACGAGGCCTGCCGCAAGGCGCGGCCCGACATGGAGGCGCTGCCCTGCCACACCTTCGAAGAGGCGATTTCCGCGGTCCGCGACGGTGAGGCCGACCTTGCCATGTTGCCGGTCGAAAACTCGACATACGGGCGCGTGGCCGATATTCACCGGCTGCTTCCCGAAAGCGGGCTGCACATTCTCGACGAGGCTTTCGTGCGTGTGCGCATCAGCCTGCTCGGCCTGCCGGGCAGCCATCTCGACAACATCAACACCGTGCGCGCCCACCTCGTTCTGCTGCCGCAATGCGCGCAATTTCTCAAGCTGCACGGGATCACCGGCCATGCCGCCGCCGACAGTGCCGGTGCCGCGGCAGATCTCGCCCGGAAACAGACGCCGGGCGAGGGCGTGCTCGCCTCAAGCCTCGCGGCCGAGATCTATGGGCTCGATATCCTCGCGCGCGACATCGAGGATCATGGCCACAACACCACCCGCTTCGTGATCATGGGACGCGAACCTGATCTGACCCGTCGCGGCAACGATGGAATGATGACGACCTTCGTCTTCGAAGTGCGCAACATTCCCGCGGCGCTCTACAAGGCGATGGGGGGGTTCGCGACCAATGGCGTGAACATGACCAAGCTCGAAAGCTACATGATTGACGGCAGTTTCACCGCAACGCGGTTCTATGCCGACATCGAGGGCCACCCCGACGACCGGCCGGTGCAACTCGCGCTCGAGGAGCTCGAGTATTTCACCAACAATCTCGATATTCTCGGGGTCTACCCCGCCGACCCGCAGCGTCACCAAAAGCGCCGCTAGGGCGCCGGCCGATCATTCCGCCTTTGCACGGGTTTCGATTTCGGCTGCAAACTCGCTGACCCGCAAACGGAAACGTTTGAGCACGTTCTGACGCGCCAGCTTGAGTGACTGAACCACCAGCCGCGCCGGGATCGTGCGCGGCCGCGCATCGAGCGAAAGGTTCATGCGGGTCCGGTTCAGCGACATTGCCACGAGATCAATCTCGAC
>JANTFS010000193.1 GCA_024763335.1 Paracoccaceae bacterium
GGAGCCGAAGCCGGAGGGCGCAACCAAGACGGCGCCACGGTCCGAGAAAGCGCCGGCCAAGGCAAAACCTTCGTCCGGGGCGCGGTCCTCGGGCCGCGGCAGGTCGTCGGGACGAGGTGGCGGCGACAAGACGGTCGTCGGCATGGGCGACCACCTGCCCGGGTTCATCGCCCAGAGCTTCGAAGAACGGCGCGGGTGAGACCGGCGCCGAAGCCTGCCGGCTTCCGGTAACGATTTCTTTCCACCTCGCAGGAATACTGCGGCCCCAGTTACGTGAGTCGAAAGGGGCCGAAGATGAACCAGATCCTGCCGGACCGACGCAGCCGGACACGCACCGCCACCATTGCCGCGATGGAAGTGACGGTGGCGGGCCGGCCCGTGCCCGCCCGGCTCACCAACATTTCCTTCGCTGGCCTTCAGGGGCGCCTGGGTCCGGATGTATCGCAGCTGCGGCTGGATGAGGTCGAGACGGTGCGTCTTGAGGATCTGCCGCCGCTGCCGGTCTCGCTGACATGGCAGAAGGGTGACACCTTCGGCCTCAGTTTCGACGCACCGGAGCGCGCCGGCCGCATCATTGCCGGGTTCATCGAGCTGTTCGGGCCACCGGCCGCGAGATGACGCCGCCGCGCGGCGCGGGTGGGCGGGCTATTCCAGCCGGCTGACCACCACGGTGACTTCCGGCTTCTTGCCGATCTCCGCCTGCGCCGTCTTGCGGGCGATGCGTTTCAGCTCGTCTTCCAGCGTCTCGTCATCGCGCAGCGTCTTGCTCTTGGCCCGCATCAGGAACTGGCCAAGGTCCGCCTCCAGCACGTCAACCAGCGCCGCCCGGCTCTTGCCGGTCTCCGGCAGGCCCATGATCTCGACCCAAGGGTCGCCAAGCGGCTCATCGCCATCGAGGATCACGTTGACGATCACGTGGCCATTCAACGCCAGCCGGATCCGGTCGCGCACGATGCCGTCAAGCGCCCCGATCAGGATGTCACCATCGAGATAGACGCGATCGGCCTCGACATGCTCGACAACATGCGGAACCGCCCTGGTCAGATCGCAGACGGCGCCGTTGACGACCACCAGCGAGGCCCGCCCGCCGGCCTCGGCGAGCTTGGCATGTTCGCGCAGGTGCATGTGTTCGCCGTGCATCGGGATCACGCATTCGGGGTCGACGACGGCGTGCATTTTCTCCAGATCGGGCCGGTTGGCATGGCCCGAGACATGGTAGCGCGTATCCTCGCTCACCACGTCGACGCCGATCTCGGAAAAGGCGTTCATGATCCGGATCACCCCGCGCTCGTTGCCCGGGATGGTTTTCGAGGAAAACAGGAAACTGTCACCCTCGGCCATCTGCAACCCGAGGTATTTGCCGCGCGCGAGCTGCGCCGAGGCGGCCCGGCGTTCACCCTGCGAGCCGGTGACGATCAGCATCAGGTTCTCGCGCGGGATGTCGCGGGCGTCCTCCGGCGTGACGGTTGTCGGGAAATCATCGACGATCCCGGTGGTCACGGCCGCCTCGATCATCCGCCGCATGGCACGGCCAAGCAGGCAGACCGACCGGCCCGCCGCCTGCCCGGCTTCCGCCAGGGTCTTCACCCGGGCGACGTTCGAGGCAAAGGTGGTGGCCACCACCATATGCGGGGCGCCGGCGACGAATGTCTCGATCGGCTGCTTGAGGCCCGCTTCCGACCGCCCCGGGTGGTGCGAAAACACGTTGGTCGAATCGCAGACCAGCGCGCGCACCCGTCCCGCCGTCGCCTCGCGCCACAGCGCCTCGTCCCACGGCTCGCCCACGCCCGGTTCGGCGTCGAGCTTGAAATCGCCGGTGTGCACGATCCGCCCCGCCGGCGCGTCGATCACCAGCCCGGCGCTTTCCGGGATCGAGTGCGAGATCGGCAGGAAGCTGACCTTGAACGGCCCGGCTTCCACCTTCTGCGGCCAGGCGCCGACGATCTCGACATTGGACGGATCCTGCCCCGCCTCCTCCATCTTGATCTGCGCCAGATGTCCGGTGAAGGCCCGGGCATAGACCGGGGCGCGCAGATCGGGCCAGAGCCGCCCCACCGCGCCGACGTGATCTTCATGGGCATGGGTGATGAAGATCGCCTCGATGCGATCGGCGTTTTCGCGCAGGAAGCTGATGTCGGGCATGATCAGGTTCACCCCCGGGGTGGTATCCATGTCCGGGAACGTCACCCCGAGATCGACCACGATCAGCCGCTCCGCGCCTGGTTCGCCGTAGCCGTAGACATAGGCGTTCATGCCAATCTCCCCCGCGCCGCCGAGGGGGAGATAGATCAGCCGGTTCCTGCTCATAGGGTGCCCTGTTCCTTGTTGTAATCGTGGATTTTCACCAGCCCGTGCATCGTCAGATCGTCGGCAAAGTCGTCAAACACCGGCGCGTGGGCCTGGAACAGCGGCGCCAGCCCGCCGGTGCCGATCACCTTCATCGCGCGGCCGTGCTCCGCCTTGATGCGGGCCGAGATCTCCTTGATCAGCCCGACATAGCCCCAGAACACGCCCGCCTGCATGCAGGCCACCGTGTTGGTGCCGATGACGTGGTCGGGATAGGTGATATCGACATGCGGCAGCGCCGCCGCCGCCATGTGCAGCGCCTCGAGAGAGAGGTTCACCCCCGGCGCGATCACCCCGCCGATATAGGCGCCATCGGTATCGACCACGTCGAAGGTGGTGGCGGTGCCGAAATCAACGACGATCAGATCGCCGCCGAACAGGTCATGCCCGGCCACGGTGTTGACCAGCCGGTCGGGGCCGACTTGCGTGCCGGCATCGACGCGCACGTCGACGGGCAGCAGGCAATCGGGTTTGCCCACCACCAGCGGGCGCAGGCCGAAGTAGCGGTCGGTGAAAACCCGCAGGTTGAACACCACGCGCGGCACGGTCGACGAGATCACCACGCCGGTGATGTCGGGGGTGATGCCGTGGTGGCGCGTCAGCGTGTCCCACCAGACGAAATACTGGTCGGCGGTGCGCTGGTGCTCGGTGGAGGTGCGCAGGGTGGCGAGGAATTTCTCGCCGTCCCAGATCGAGAAGACGGTATTGGTGTTGCCGCAGTCGATGGCGAGAAGCATGTTTCCGCCCCCTAAAAGAAGATGTCGGCCGCCGCGATGCGGCGGGTCCCGCGCGGCGTTGATAGGACAAGTTGCCCCACCTCGTCCACCGCCCGGAAAACCCCGGTGACTTCCTCCGCAGGGAGGCGCGCGGTGATGGTCTCGCCAAGGCGCGCGGCGCGGGCGAGCCAAGCGGTGCGCAGCGGCGCGAAGCCGAAGGTGGTGAACCGGGTCTCCCAATCTGCGAAGGCGGGGGCGAGGATGTCGAGAAAGTCCTGCGGGCTCACCCCGATGCCGGTTTCGCCCACCAGCGAGACCGGGCGCAGGGCCCGGGGTTCGAGTTCCGCCGCGCCCGGCGCCTCGACGAGGTTGACGCCGATGCCGATGGCCACCCCGGCCATCTGGCGGCCGGCCGACAGGCTTTCAAGCAGGATCCCGGCCACCTTGCCGCCGTTCAACAGCACATCGTTGGGCCATTTCAGGGCGAAGGACGCGGCCCGTCCGGTGAGCGTGGCGAAGGTATCGTGCAGGGCGAGGGCCGCGACGAAGGAGCGGAGCGCAGCCGTCTCGGGCGCGGCGAGCGGGAGGACGAGGGCACCGGCGAAATTGCCCGGCGGGCTGGCCCAGAGCCGTCCGCGCCGACCGCGGGCCGCCGTCTGGTGCGTCGCGGTGATCCAGGTGGGGCCGGAAAGCTCGGCGAACCGGCGCGCGGCCTCGTCCAGGGCCGACCCCACTTCCCCGAGCGCGAGATGGGCATAGCCTGCCGGCCAGCGGCTCATCCGGCGCAACGGAATTCGTTGCGAATTCCGTGCCGGTTTTCGCTGCGGAAAACGGCTTCCCCGGCCGCGATCAATTGACCAGCGCCGCCGCCGCCGCCGCGGCCGCGCCCTCGATGCCGAAGAGGTTGATCACGCCAAGCACCATGGCCGCCGCCGCGCCCACGAGCATCACCCAGGCCGCCGGGCTCATCGGGGTTTCCAGCGCGTCCTCGGATTGGCCGAAATACATGTAGTAGACGATGCGCAGGTAGTAGAAGGCCCCGATCACGCTGGCAATCACCCCGGCCACGGCGAGCCATGTCATGCCCGCCTGGACGGCGGCATTCAACACGTAGAGCTTGCCGAAAAAGCCCACCATCGGCGGCACACCGGCCAATGAAAACAACAGCACCAGCATCGCCAGCGCCTTCACCGGCTCGGCCCCGGCAAATTGGTTCAACGACGCAATATCGGTGACGGGCTTGCCGTCGCGCTCCATCGACATGATCAGCGCAAAGGTGCCGACATTCATCGTCAGGTAGATCGCCATGTAGACCAGCATCGCCTGCACGCCATAGGCGGACCCGGCCGCCAGCCCGAGCAGGGCAAAGCCCATGTGGCTGATCGAGGAATAGGCCATCATCCGCTTGATATCACGCTGTCCGATCGCCGCGACCGCGCCGAGAAACATCGACAAGAGCGCCAGCAGCGCCACGATCTGCTGCCAGTCCCCCACCGCCTGCCCGAAGGCATCGAACATGACCCGGCCGAAGAGCGCCATGGCGGCGAGTTTCGGCGCTGTGGCGAAGAAGGCCGTCACCGGCGTCGGCGCGCCTTCATAAACATCCGGCGTCCACATGTGGAAGGGCACCGCCGAGACCTTGAAGGCCAGCCCCGCCGCCATGAAGGTCAGCCCGAAGAGAAGCCCCAGCCCCACATGGCCATCGGTGGCCGCCGTCACGATCCCCTCGAACCGGGTGGTCCCGGCATAGCCATAGGTAAGCGACGCGCCATAGAGCAAAAGCCCCGAGGACAGCGCGCCGAGAATGAAGTATTTCATCCCCGCCTCGGTCGATTTCACGCTGTCGCGTTTCATCGCCGCGACCACGTAGAGCGAAAGCGATTGCAGCTCGAGCCCCATGTAGAGCGTCATCAGGTCACCCGCGGAGACCATGATCATCATGCCCACCGTCGCCAGCGCGATCAGCAGCGGATATTCAAACCGCCCCAGCCCGCGGCGCGCCATGCCCTCCTGCCCGGCCACGAGAACCGCCGCAGCGGCAAGAAGAATGCCCGTCTGCGCAAAGCGCGCATAGGCATCCTCGAGGAGCAGACCGCCGAAGGCCGCCCCGCTCGCGCCCTTGCCAAAGCCGACAAACAGCCCCAGAGCCAGCATCACCCCCGCCGTCGCCCATGTCACCAGCGGCGTCGCCTTGTCCTTGCCGGTATAGACCGCCGCCAGCAGCGCCCCCATCGCGAAGACGGCCAGCAGAAGCTCGGGCAGGATGGCTTGCAGATCGAACGAAGTCATGTCGTCCCCCTCAATGCGCGGCCGGAAGCGTGTCCGCGACAGCGGGCACGGCGGCGTGGAAATTGTCGAGCAGCGCCGAGACCGAGGGCCCGACAATATCGAGAACGAGGCTCGGGTAGACGCCCAGCAGCAGCGTCATCGCCACCAGCGGCACGAAGATCGCCTTCTCGCGGGCGCTCATGTCGGTGATCGCCTTGAGGCTTTGCTTGATCAGATCGCCAAACACCACCCGGCGGTAGAGCCACAGCGCGTAGGCCGCCGACAGGATCACCCCGGTGGCCGCCACCGCCGCGATCCAGGTGTTGGCCTTGAACATGCCCACGAGGGTGAGGAATTCGCCCACGAAGCCGGAGGTGCCGGGCAGGCCCACATTGGCCATGGTGAAGAACATGAACACCGCCGCATAGGCCGGCATCCGAACCGCGAGCCCGCCGTAGGCGTCGATGTCGCGGGTGTGCATCCGGTCGTAGATCACCCCGACCGCGAGGAACAGCGCGCCGGAAACGAACCCGTGGGAGATCATCTGGAAGATCGCGCCGTCGACACCTTGCTGATTGGCGGCAAAAATACCGGCGGTGACGTAGCCCATATGTGCCACCGAACTGTAGGCGATGAGCTTCTTCATGTCTTCCTGCACCAGCGCCACCAGCGAGGCCCAGACAATGGCAATCACCGAAAGCCACAGCACGAGGTCGGTCATCACCGCCGAGCCCACCGGGAACATCGGCAGCGAGAAGCGCAGGAA
>JANTFS010000194.1 GCA_024763335.1 Paracoccaceae bacterium
GGCCAAGCCCCATGGCGTCTCGACCCAAATCCTCGACCGCGACGGGCTTTCCCGGCTCCTGCCGCAGGCCGCCCCGCGCTGGGCAGGCGCGATGTGGACGCCCACCGACATGCGCGCCGAACCCTTCGTCGCCGTGCCCGCGCTGGCCCGGCGCGCCGTGCGCGATGGCGCGGTGATCCGCGAAGACTGTGCCGCGCGCCTGCTTGACATCGAAGCGGGCCGCGTCACCGGCGTCATCACCGAGCGCGGCCGGATCGCAACCAGCGCCGTGGTGCTGGCCGGCGGCGCGTGGTCGAGCCTGTTCCTGCGCCGCCACGGCATCTCCATCCCGCAGCTTTCGGTGCGCGCCACCGCGATGCGCACCGCGCCTTTGGGGGACGTGTTTCAGGGCGGCGCGGTCGACAACCGTCTCGCCTTCCGCCGCCGCGAAGATGGCGGCTATACCCTCGCGCCCGAGGGCTTTCACGAGCTCTACCTCGGTCCCGACGCGTTGCGCGCCTTCGCCCGCTTCCTGCCGCAGCTTTGGAAAGACCCGCTTGGCACCGCCTACCGCCCCGCCGCGCCACGCGGCTTTCCCGATGGCTGGACGACGCCGCGCCGCTGGCGGGCCGACCAGACCTCGCCCTTCGAGCGGATGCGGGTGCTCGACCCGGCCCCCAACATGGCCAAGGTGCGCGCCACCGCCCGCGCCTTTGGCGAGAGCTTCCCCAGCCTCGGCACGGTGGAGATCGAAAGCGCATGGGCGGGGATGATCGACACGCTCCCCGATGTCGTCCCCGTGGTCGACCATACCGAGAAAATCCCCGGCCTCACCATCGCCACGGGCATGTGCGGCCACGGCTTCGGAATCGGCCCGGCTTTTGGGCGGATCGTGGCCGACATGGTGCAGGGCCGGGCGCCGGGCCACGACATGACCCGCTTCCGCCTGTCGCGGTTTTCCGATGGCAGCAGGCTGGAACTTGGCCCCAACCTGTGATCCGCACGGGGTGGCTGCGAAACCGCCGCGCCGCCTCAGCTGGAGGCTTTTGCCGCCGACTTGCGCGCCGGCGCCTTTTTCGCGGCGGGCTTCTTCGCCGCCGTCTTCGCCTTTGCGGCAGGTTTCTTGGCCGCCGCCCTCTTCGCCGGCGCCCGTTTCGGCTTCGACCCGGTCAGCTGTTGTTCCGCCTTGAACCAGTAGCTCTGATCATCGCCATGGGGAGATCCGTCCGCCACCCACATGTGGTAGGCGGCTTCTCGGATCTGGTCTTCAGTGATTTTCGCTTTCGGCATGTCATCTCCTTTCGAGTGGCCTCGGCCCGTTTCTGGAATGCCGTCGCGGCCCCGACAAATCAAGTTATTGCCAAGATACGACAGTCGAATGACACGAATTGCCTGAAATTCAGCCGCCGGTATGGCTCATGTGGCGCGACATCTGGCCATCCGCGCGCTCGCGCGAATAGTCGAAGTCATGGCCCTTGGGCTTGTGGCTGATCGCCTCGCGGATCGCCGCGACGAGGGCGGCGTCGTCGTCCGGGTGGGCGCGCAGAGGCGCGCGCAGATCGGCGCGGTCTTCCTGCCCGAGGCACATGTAGAGCTCTCCGGTGCAGGTCATCCGCACCCGGTTGCAGCTTTCGCAGAAATTGTGGCTGAGCGGTGTGATGAAGCCCACCTTCTGCCCGGTTTGTTCAAGCCGGACATAGCGCGCGGGGCCGCCGGTGCGCTCGGCCAGCGGGGTGAGCGTGTAGCGCTCGGCCAGACGGTCGCGCAGATCGGAGAGCGGCCAGTATTGGCCGAGCCGGTCCTCCTCGCCCATGTCGCCCATCGGCATCACCTCGATCCAGGTGAGGTCCAGCCCGCGGCGCGCGCACCAATCGGTGAGGCTGAACAATTCATCCTCGTTGAAGCCCTTGAGCGCGACCGCGTTGATCTTGATCCGCAGGCCCGCCTCCTGCGCCGCATCGAGCCCGCGCAGGACCTTGTCGAGACGCCCGCGCCGGGTGATGCCGGCGAACTTGTCGGGATCGAGCGTGTCGAGCGAGATGTTGACCCGCCGCACCCCGGCGTCGGCCAGTTCGCCGGCGAAACGGTCGAGCTGCGAGCCGTTGGTGGTGAGGGTCAACTCGTCGAGCGCGCCGCTGTCGAGGTGGCGCTTCATCGCCCGGAAGAACGACAGGATATCGCGCCGCACCAGCGGTTCACCGCCGGTGATCCGCAGCTTGCGCACACCCAGCGAGATGAAGGCCGAGGCCATCCGGTCGAGCTCCTCGAGGCTGAGCAGCTCCTTCTTCGGCAGAAACGTCATCTCTTCCGACATGCAATAGCTGCAGCGAAAGTCGCAGCGATCCGTCACCGACAACCGAAGGTAGGTGACGGGGCGCTGGAACGGATCGATGAGCGGGCGCGTTTCCATAGCGAAACACTAGGGATTGCGTCGGCGGGGAGCAAGCGGTGTTGACGTTGTTCCCGCCGTTGTTTGCCCTTATGTTTTCCGCATGAGACGGGCATTGCTCCTTGCATTCGGCCTTGCGGCCTGCGGCCAGCTCGGCCTGCGCGACGCCGATCTGTCGCCGCCGCCGGGGATGCCCCGGCCAATGCCGCGCCCGGGGGAGGCTGCGGCCCCCCCCGCGGGAGCTGCCACCGCAGAGGCGTTCGATACCACCACCGCCGCGCAACGCGCAGAGGCCACCGAGGCCCCCGCGCCCGCTTCCGAGCAGAAGCTCGGCCGCACCGTGGCGACGCTGGGCAGTCCCGCCGACCCGGGGTTCTGGCTCGAAACGCCGCTGACCGACCGTGTGCGACCGGGGCGCGTCGTGGCGGTGGCCAACGGCAAGAGCGTCAAGGTCGAGCTTCGGCCGATCGATGCGCCGGAAGGCGCCGGAAGCCGCATTTCCCTGCCGGCCCTGCGCCTGCTCGAGGTCGGGCTTGCCGGTCTCCACGAACTCGACGTCTTCGCCCGCTGATCCGGCGGCCCCCGGCTATGCGAGGTATTTGCCGGCTTCCTTGCGGGCGAAGGGCTTCATCCGCGCGCCATGTTCGCCGAGAAAGGCGCGCACCCGGTCGGGGTCGTGTTTCGACAGATCGCGCAGCCACCAGGCCACGGCTTTCTGGATGAACCAGTCGGGATCGTCCACATAGCGCGCCGCCCAGCCCAGCACCCGTTCACGGATCGCGAGATCGGCGGGTTTGGGGTGGTTTTGCTTGGTCCAGGGCAGGGTGATGACGAGGGCCGCGCGGCGGGTCCAGAGATGGTCCGACCGGGTCCAGGGCTCGACCTCGTCGAGGCGCGCGGGATCGGCCTGGAGGCGTTTCTGCCCGGCCATGCAGGCGTGATCGGCGATGGCCCAGGCGTCGAAATCCGGCACCCAGGACTTGATCAGCGCCCAGACCGCGTCGTCGGGACGGATGCGCGCCTGCGTGAGCAGCTTGGCCGCGGCGATCCGCGCCTCGTGGATGTTCGTCTGCCAAAGCGCGTCGGCAAGCGCCACGCGCTCGGCCACGCTGAGCGATTGCCGCCAGGCCTTGGTCAGATCGTTCAGGGCCGGCATCGGCACGCCGAGATAGACCCGATCGACCTTCATGTAGGCTGCCACCTGCGCGGCGCGGCCGGGCTCGGCCAGGGCCTTGATCTCCGCCAGGGCCGCTGCGGGGGTCATTCCACGGTGACTGACTTGGCCAGGTTGCGCGGCTGGTCCACGTCGGTGCCCTTGGCCACGGCGACATGGTAGGCAAGCAGCTGTGCCGGGACTGCGTAGAGGATCGGCTGGATGAATTCCGGCGCGTCCGGCATGGTGATGGTTTTCCACACCCCGTCACCGGCCTGCGCGGCGGCGTGTGCGTCGGACACCAGCACCACGCGGCCATCGCGCGCCATCACCTCCTGCATGTTCGACACGGTTTTGTCGAACAGCCCGTCATGGGGCGCGAGCACGATCGTCGGCGTGGCCTTGTCGACCAGCGCGATGGGCCCGTGCTTGAGTTCACCCGATGGATAACCTTCGGCGTGCAAATAGCTGATTTCCTTGAGCTTCAACGCACCTTCAAGGGCCAGAGGAAACATCTGCCCGCGGCCCAGGAACAGCACGTCGTGCGCCTCGGCGATGTCGATTGCGGTGGCGTGGACCGCGTCGTTGGTCGCAAGGGCGTGGCTCATGAGCCCCGGCAGCCTGCGCAGCGCCGTGAGCATCTGAGCGGCGGTCTGCGCGTCGAGCGTGCCGCGCGCCAGGCCGGCCTTCACCACGAGCACCGCGAAGGTGGTCAGCTGGCAGGTGAAGGCCTTGGTCGACGCGACCGAGATTTCGGGGCCGGCGTGGATCTGCACCGCCACGTCGGATTCGCGCGCGATCGAGCTTTCCGGCACGTTGACGAGCGCGAGCGTGCCCATTGCCTTGCCGGCGCTGTAGCGCAGCGCCGCGAGGGTGTCGGCGGTTTCGCCCGACTGGCTGACGAACACGCTGAGCGTGTTGGCGGGGAAGGGCGGTTCGCGGTAGCGGAATTCGGAGGCGACGTCGATGTCGACGGGCAGCCGGGCGTAGCGCTCGAACCAGTATTTGGCGACCAGCCCGGCGTAATAGGCGGTGCCGCAGGCGACGATGGAGAGCCGTTCGACCTTGGCCAGATCGATGCCCTCAAGCTCCAGCGCAACCGCGTCGCCATCATCCGAGAGGTAGGCCTCGAGCACCTGCCCGACGACGGTGGGCTGCTCGGCAATCTCCTTCATCATGTAGTGCCGGTGGCCGCCCTTCTCGATCCGCGTGGCATCCATCTGGACGCGCCGTTCGGGCCGGTTGGCGCGATTGCCGGCGGCATCGTAGATGGTGGCGCCGGCGCGGGTGATCACCGCCCAGTCGCCCTCCTCGAGATAGGTGATCCGGCTGGTCAGCGGGGCAAGGGCAATCGCGTCGGAGCCGACGAACATCTCGCCGTCGCCATGGCCGATGGCGAGCGGGCTGCCCTTGCGCGCGGCGATCATCAGGTCGGGTTCGCCCTCGAACAGGAACAGCAGGGCAAAGGCGCCTTCGAGCCGGGCCAGCGTGGCCTCGACGGCCTCGGCGGGGGTCTTGCCCGCGTCGAGATAGGCGCGGGTGAGCATCGCGACGGTTTCGGTGTCGGTGTCGGTCTCGGGCGTCCGGCCCTGTTTGGCAAGCTCCCGGCGGAGCTCGCGGAAGTTCTCGATGATGCCGTTGTGCACCACGGCAACACCGTCGACCGCATGCGGATGAGCGTTGGCCTCGTTCGGGGCGCCGTGGGTGGCCCAGCGGGTGTGGCCGATGCCGGCCCGGCCGGGCAGCGGGTCATGCACCAGCAGATCGGACAGATTGGCAAGCTTGCCCACCGCGCGCCGGCGATCAAGTTTGCCGGCATCGTTCACGGTGGCAATTCCGGCGCTGTCATAGCCACGGTATTCCAACCGCTTCAGCCCCTCGACGATCGTGGGCGCCGCTTCATGGTTTCCGAGAATGCCGACAATGCCGCACATGATCCGTTTTCCTTACTGGGTTCGTCTCGCGCAATTCTTGCACTAATCGAACATTTCAACTCGCATTTGTTTGATTTCTTTTCTTCGCCTTCAGTTTTTCGAACATCCGGCGCCAGAAGCCTTCCTTGATCTCAAGTGGCGCCCGGCCGATCGCCATGGCCCCGTCGGAGACGTCGCGGGTGACCACCGTGCCGCTGGCCGTCATCGCATCATCGCCAACGCGCACCGGCGCGACCAGCATCGTATCGGAGCCGATGAAACTGCGCGCGCCGATATGGGTGCGATGCTTGAACACGCCATCGTAATTGCAGGTGATCGTGCCGGCGCCGATGTTGGCGTCTTCGCCGACGAAAGCGTCGCCGATATAGCTCAGGTGGTTGACCTTCGCCCGGGCCGAAATCTCGGCATTCTTGATCTCGACGAAATTGCCCACCTTGGCCCCTTCGGCGAGCTCGGCCCCCGGCCGCAGCCGCGCGAACGGGCCGATCACCGCGTCGCGGCTCACATGGCAGCCTTCGAGATGGCTGAAGGCGCGCACCCGCGCGCCGGTCTCGACAGTCACCCCGGGGCCGAACACCACGTTGGGCTCGATCACCGCATCGCGCCCGATATAGGTGTC
>JANTFS010000195.1 GCA_024763335.1 Paracoccaceae bacterium
GCCCGCAGATACCATCGCAGCTCCGTCCAGCCGCGCCGCCAATCGCGCCGCCGGGCAAAGAAATCAGTGCCGGTGCGCCACTGGAACAGCACCTCGGGGTGATTTGCGATGGCATGGCCGCGCTCGGCGAGGGTCACCAGAAACGCCAGATCCTCGCACAGATAGGCGTCGGGGTAGCGCAGGCCCGGGTCGCGCAGAACCGCCCGGCGGATGCAGAAGGTGGGATGCAATACCGGCGACAGCCGGGCCAGCGCCCGCCGCGTGGCGGCGGCGCTCACCGGGAATGGGCGGGGCCCGATCACTCGGTCGTCGTCGTCAATGTCCTCGGCCTGGCAGCCGATCACCGCAAGCTCGGGCTGGCGCCGCATCATCCGCGCCTGTTTCGCGAACCGGTCGGGCAGCGAGATGTCATCGCCGTCCATCCGGAACACCAGCTCTTCGTCGTCGAGCATGTCGAACAACCGGTTCAGCGCCCGTGCGAGCCCGATGCTGTCGCGGTTGCGGATCACGCGGTGAAACCGCGCGGCATTGGCCGCGAGCCAGGTTTCGTGGCTTTCGGGCACCGCGCCGTCGACGCAGAGATAGGTGCGGATCTCGCCGGTGAACCGCTGGCGTTCGACGGAGGCAAGGGCGCGGTCGAACTGGTCAAGCGGGTCGGCCCGGTGCAGCGTCATCAGCACCGCGACGGGGGCGAGCTGTGGAGCGAATGTGCGCGCGCCGTCCATGCCTCAGGCCCCCTCCAGATAGGGTGCCGCGCGCACCACGGTGACGCCCGTGGCTTCCAGCACTTTCGGGATCGACGAATCGCCGTGATAGGCGGCTTGCGCATAGAAATCGTGGCCGAAATCGATGCATTCGAGATCGGGCCGGATGCGGCGCAAGGTGGCCAGCCCGGTGGTCCAGTAACCGATCACGCGCGTGGCGGGGATCTCGGCGGCGACCACCTCGATACCGCGGGGTTCGTCATAGATCTCGGCCCCCTCGATCGCCTGCTCGATGCCGGCGGTGTCGTAGTTGGGATGCAGTTTGACGAGGATACGCCGGGCCCCCAGCGTCTTGATCCAGCGGGCGAAGGCGGTCTTGAACCGGGCGTAGTCGGCCGCTGTCATGAAGTAGTTGAGCGCGGTCGCCAGCACCAGCACGGTGTCGGGATCGGGTGCGATGACCGGGGCGACGGTGGGCAGTTCGAGCCGGATGACCTTTTCGGCCGGCGCATGCAGGTGCTTGTCGCTGTAGCTAATCACCCGGTCGACCCGCGGCTCGAAGGCGCCGGAAAGATGCGTCGTTGGCTTGCGGTAGGCCAGACCCAGCAGCCGCGCCGCCGCCGGCCGCAGCAGCCAGCGCCACCAGGTGCGGTGTTCTGCCGACATCGGCTGGAAGTTCATGTTGCCCTCGACCAGAACCGAAAGCGTCACCTCGGGCGTGGCCTCGGCAAACTGCAACGCATGGGTCATCAGGATGTTTTCGGTGTTCACGATGTAGATGTGTTCAAGCGCCGGGTCGCGCAGGGCCCGTTTCAGCTCGGCAACGGCCCGGGCGTAGAACCCCAGCGTCTTGACCTGGCCCGCCAGCCGCAGCGACGCGGCCTTCTCGAACTGGATGTAGCGGCCGCAGCCGTGCACCCATTCATGCGCGAGCCGCCGTCCCGAGATCATCGTGACATCGTCGAGCGCGATCCCGTCACGCGCAAGCGCCGCCTGCGCCATCGAGGCGGCGAGGCCGTTGGCAACGAGGACGAGCGCGCGCGGCATCAACTTGTCCTTTCCGGCAAAGCCCGCTGACCGCACTGCCTGCACAGGGTCGGGCCGGCTCGAAGCGGCCGTCCGGCCAATGCAGCATGTGTGGTCAGATCCGGCATGTCTGGCGCGACCGTCCTTTGCGGGTTACAAACAACTTATAGTAGATTAAAGTAAGATTGAAAATACTTTTGCGGGTTTCGCGCGTTTTCTCCCGACGGCACCCGCGTTCGGGCAAACTGCAACACGGAGCGACTGGCCAGATGCTGCCTGCCGTCCTGACAGCTGGCTTCTTTTCCCTCGCGGCGGCGGGGCTGCTGGCGCGTCCGCCGGTGGCCCTGATCTCGACCCTGACCGTGCTCTTCGGGCTTGCGCTGCTGCTGGAGCTGTTCCGGCGGCAGCGTCTGGCCACGTTGCTGCTGACCTTCTACCTGCTCTACGCGCTGGTTCCGGTGTGGGCGATGCAGGTGCTCGCCGGCGTGCCGTTGTCAAACTGGCGCGGCGAGCTCTTTGCCCCCGAGGCCCTTGATGGCGCGGTGCTCTATTATTGCGTGGGGTTCTCGATCTTCGGCCTCGGCGTGATCGCGGGCACGGCGCTGTGGAGCCTCAGCGTGGGCGCCAGACAGCCCGCGCCGGCGCCCCGCCCGGCGCGCAGCAACTGGCCGGCGCTCGCGGCCCTGTTTCTTGCGCTTCTGACCGCGGCGCTCTTTTTCGGCGTTGCCCGTGACAGCTGGATCATCTCGGCCAGCATCGCCGACCGCTTCGTCATGCAGGCCAGCACCATCGCCACGATCGCCGCCTTCGGCGCCAATCTCGAAAACCTGCGCCGCGCCCGCCGCCCCTATGGCTGGCTCGATCTGTTGCCGCTGCTTGTCGCGGCGGTGATCGCGGTGCAGGGGTTCCGGTTCATGCTCGTGGCCGGGCTGGTGACCCTGTTGGTGAGCCTGCGCCAGCGGCTGGCAATCCGCCCCGCCGCCCTTGCCGGCCTCGGGCTCGCGGCGGTTGTCGCCTATGTGCTGCTCACCGCCGGCATGGGCGTGCGCGCCATGGCCGGGGTGCGTGGCGCGGGCGTGCTCGATGCGATCGCCCAGCTCGATCCGGTCTATCTGTCGCGCTTTGTCGGGGCGCCGGAGCAAACCGGCATGGTGGCCTTGAAGTTCTATACCGAAACGCCGGTGCCGCTGCTGCACGGGCGGACCTATGTCGATGCCATCCTGCGGATCCTGCCCAACCCGGTGCACACGGCGTTGTTCGACACGATCCGGCCGCAAGACTACATTCTGGCGCATTTTGCCTGGCTCACCTCGTGGTTTCAGGAAAACCAGCTCAACATCGGCGCCCACATGTTTCTGGAAACGATCGTGAATTTCGGCGTGTTCGGGGGGCTTGTCGGCATTGCCGCGATCGGTGCACTGGTCCCGTGGGTCGACATCATCTCCGCCCGGCAGGGACGCTTTGTGCCGCTGCTTTACGGCGTGGCCACCTTCGCATTCGCCGCCGCCTGGTATGGGTCGTCGAATTTCTTCAAATACACCGCGTTCTACGTCGCGGTCTTTGCCCTGCTCGGGGCGCTGCAAAACCGGCGTATCGGCTAGGTTGCGGGTGGCCCCGCCGCGCGCGGGGGGGGCCACCCTTGGCCGTCATGCCGGGACGGCGTCGATGCGGGCAATCGCCCGATTGGCGAAGCGCGGAAGCTCACCGGCGACGAGGCTCGACGCGGCAAGAACCTCGGTGGTCGCGTCCGCGAAGGTCACCGTCAGGGTGCGCTCGCTGCCGTAGGCGGGCAGGAACAGCCGGTCCTCCCCGCGCGTGACGGCGGCCGCACCGGGCACCTGGATGAACGACGATGGCGCCGCGCCCTCTTCGAGTTGTGGTCCGGCCACCCGCAGGGTGATGTCGATCACGCCCCCCACGGTGAGGCTGGAGAGCACCATCGCGAGCCGCACGAACCCGGTTCCCGGGTCGGCCATCGTGCGCGTCGCCTCGATGCGCGTCAGCACCGGAAAATCGATCGTCCAGCCCGAGATCGTCTGGCTCAGAAACGCCTGCGCCGCATCTTCCTCGATCACCGAAACGGTGAACTTGCCCACGTTGTCGGCGCTGCCGCCGATCACCTGCACGAAGCATGAGGCGGAAAAGGTCTGCCCCTGCGCGGCCGGGGTGCGTGAGGGCGCCGAGAGGTAGAACTTGTCGGTGAAGCTCGAGGTCGCGGTGCCTTGCACCCGGTAGTCGGCATAGGCGAGATCGCCGATGAGGCCGGTTGCAACCCGGTCGATCGCCAGCCCGTTGTGCGACGCGGCGGCGATCCAGCCGTCGCTGTTGGCCGGGTCGCTGGCATAGAGCGCGTGGTTGGTCGCCGCAGGTTCATAGAGCAACGCCGTGGAATTGCCGCCCGCTGGGCCGAAATCGAACCGCGGCTGATCGGCGGCGACGTCGTTGATCGCCCCCGACGCGTCGTGTCGGGTGCCGCCCCCGGCGCGCGAGAACGACAGCGCAGTGGGGAACTGGCCGGCCTCGAATGAATAGAGGACCGGCCCGGCGCTGCGCCGGAAGGCCTGAAATTCCGGCCCGATGCCCAGTCCGATCATTGCGACACCGAGAACGCGTGGATACCGGTTGCGGTGGTGCCGGTGGCAAACACCCGGGCGGCGCCCACGGGCAGGATCGACATGTCGCCCACCGCGACGGTCCGGTCGGCGCCGGCCGCGGTCAGGAACCGCAACTGCCCGCCGGTCTCGACATAGATGGCCGTGGCAACGTGGGGGAGGTCGGTGGCATCGTCGGGTGTCACCGGGATGAGGTCGAGCGCGGGGCCGTTGAGGGCGAGGGCTCGGCCGGAAAACGGATTGGTCATGGGGCACTTCCTTCTTGGCTGGCTCCGGTGATGCGAAGCGCGGCCAAGATGCGCCGATGGGTTTAGCAAGCTGCTAAACGGGCGTACGCCGGGTCATGCCGGGCGGCGCTGCGCCGCCGGATGCCGGGCTTGCGCGGCCTTCAGCGCGAGAAACACCAGCGCGCCGAGCGCGGCCCCGAGCGCGGTCCCGGGCGTTTGCCACAGCAGCGTCAAGCCGGTGACAGCAGGCAGGCCGAAGAGCAGCGCGATGAGGCTCGCGCGCAGGATGTCGCGGTCGCGGTGTTGCGCATAGAGGCGAAAATGCGCGACCTGTGCGAGGCTTGTCGCGCCGGCGGCGACCACGAGAAGCATGAGGGTCGCCCCGCTGTCGGGGCCGAGGTCGCGGCCGCCAAGCGCCGGCAGGGCCCACCAGCCGAGCCCCGAGGCCAGCGCGCCCAGGGCCAGCATCACGCCCGTTGTCCGGGCGAATCGCCGGCGGGCCGCGGTCCCCGTCCTTGGGTCCAGCATCGCGGCAAAATAGAACGGTTCGATCACCGACCGCACCGCAATCGCGCCGATCCCGGCCAGCGTCGCGAGCAGGATGAACCGGCCCGCCGCCGCGTCGTCGATCACCAGCCCCGGCACGAGCCGGACCCCGCTTTCGAGAAACCGCGGCGCCAGCGCGATCGCCAGCCAGCGCGGTGCCAGGCGCAGGCGGTCGCGATACCACGGCCAGAAGGGCCGATCCGCCCAGCCCGCATAGCGCCGCGCAACAGGCGTGAGCAGGCCCAGCGAGGCCGTGGCGCAGGCAATCCAGGCGGCGAGCACCCATTCCAGCGGCCACGGCCCCGGCATCAGCCCCGCGACGGCGAGCAGGGGAAACCCGAGCGACCAGGGCGCCAGGCGCAGCGATGCGGCCAGCAGCGCCAGATCCGCCCGGTCTTCCGCCACCAAAATCCGCCCGGCCTCGACCCCAGTGTATTCCAGTGCCACGATCGCACCGGCCAGCAAGGCGATATGTGGCGGCCAGCCGAAGCCGAGCCCCATCGCGGTTCCACCCGCGAAAGCGAGAGCCGCCGACAACACCACGAAACGGCCATAGAACGGCCTGTCGTCGCCATCGCAGCCCGGGCGCGTGGTCGCGATCCGCCGCATCACCTCGGCATAGGCCTCGATCCCGGCAATCTGGACGAGCACGTAGCTGCCGGCCGCGATCAGGCCGTAGATCCCGAAGGCCGTCGGCTCCATGAAAAACGCGGCCGCCAGGATGAAGCCAAAGCGGCTCGCCAGCGCCAGGGCCCGCAGCCCGCCGGCGCCGCCACGTATGAGAAGGCTCCGCCCGGTCACGCTGTCATCCGGCCAGCACGGTGCGCAGCGCCATCGGCATCAGCGCGTCGAACCCGGCCTCGGCACGGGCCAGGTCGTCGGGCGTGTCGATGTCGATCGCGCCTTCGGGTGCAACGTCG
>JANTFS010000196.1 GCA_024763335.1 Paracoccaceae bacterium
CAGCTGGTGGCGCCGGGCGGCTACCTCGGGCTTTGCTCCTGTTCGCATGCCGCCGATCTGGCGAAGTTCCGCATGGCCTGCAACCGCGGCATCGGCCGTGCCGGCCGTTCGGCACAACTCATCCACACCGGCTTCGCCGGGCCGGACCATCCGCAGCACCCGCAGCTGGCCGAGAGCGGCTATCTCAAGGCGCTGTTCTACCGGCTGCGCCCATGAAGGTGCTGCTCGACGCCTGCGTGCTCTACCCCACGGTGATGCGCGAGATGCTCCTCGGTGTCGCGGCGGAGGGGCTGTTCGAGCCGCTGTGGAGCCCGCGCATTCTGGAGGAATGGGCGCGGGCGGCGGCCAAGCTCGGCCCCGGTCAGGAGACGCTGGCGCGTGGCGAGATCGCGGCGGTCGAGGCCCGGTGGCCCAAGGCTTCGGTGCGCCCGCATGCTGGCGACGAGGCCCGGCTGTGGCTGCCGGACCCGGCCGACGTGCACGTGCTTGCCGCCGCGATTGCGGGCTCGGCCGACGTGCTGCTGACACTCAACACCGGCGATTTTCCCCGCCATACGCTGGCCGAGGAAGGGCTGCGCCGCGAGGTGCCCGATCTGTTTCTGCGCGAGATCTTCGGGCAGGCGCCGGCGGCTGTTGCGCGGGTGGCAGAGGCGGTCCGCACCGAGGCCGAAAGGCTCTCGGGCGAGCACTGGCCGATCCGCAAGCTGATGAAGAAGGCCCGCCTCCCACGGCTGGGCAAGGCGCTCGAGGGCCGGGACGCAAGCTAGGGCTCGAACACCCCGGCGCGCGATGGGTCTTTTCGGGCGGGGACGCGCCCGCGCGGCGTCGCGCGACGCCGCGCCCGGGCTCACCGCCCGGGCTGGCCGAGCCATTTCGCCTCGTTGGCTTCGATCGCGGCGATCCGCTCCTCGGCCTTGGGGTGGCTGAGAAACCATGCCGGCACCGCGCCGGCGCGGGCGGCGGTGAGCTTGTCGAGCTTCAGGAACAGCGATTTTTGCGGGCCGGTGCCGATACCCGCCTTGGTGAGCAGCGCCGAGGCATAGGCGTCGGCCTCGTATTCGTCGCCGCGCGACAGCCGGGCGGCCAGAAGGCCGGCGAGGGTATTGGCGATGTATTGGCCGATCCCGGGCAGGACGCGCGACAGCACCATGCCAAGCGCCGTGCGCAGCGCGTTCTGGCCGGAAAAGTCGATCATCCGGCGGCGGGCATGGCCGAGCGCGACATGGCCAAGCTCGTGGGCGATGACGCTGGCCATCTCCTCGGAGCTGACGGTGCCTTGCCGGTATTGCTGGTAGAAGCCTCGGGTGATGAAGATCCGCCCATCCGGCGCGGCAAGCCCGTTCACCGGTTCGACCTCGTAAATGTGCACGCGGATGCGGTCGAGATCGAGCGCATCCGCCATCCTGTCGGTCAGCGCCTTCAGCCGCGGGTCGGCGAGCTCGGTCGACTTGGCATCAAGCTCGTGGCCGAGGCGCCAGGCAGAGAAGCGATACATCACCAGCGCGTAGAGGACGGCGAGCAGGATGGGGGTGAACTTGATCATGGCGCCAATATGGGCCTCTGGCGCAGCGGAGGGAAGGGGCGGCGGCGTGCCGCCGCCGCACGGGGGGCGCTGCCCCCCGCACCCCCCGAGGTATTTTCAGACCAAAGAAGAGGGGGCGGACCGGACGGGGCGCGGCGCGACCGGGTATGGAAAAGCGCGCCGCCCGGGCCGGGTCAGCGCGCTTTTGCCGGGTTCGGGGCTGGCTCAGCGGTTTTCGACGTCGACGTAATCGCGGCGCGGTTCGCCGGTGTAGAGCTGGCGCGGGCGGCCGATCTTCAGCGCCGGGTCGCCCAGCATCTCCTTCCATTGCGAGATCCAGCCCACGGTGCGCGACAGCGCGAAGATCGGGGTGAACATCGAGGTCGGGAAGCCCATCGCCTCGAGGATGATGCCGGAATAGAAATCGACGTTGGGGTAGAGTTTCTTCTCGATGAAATACTCATCTTCCAGCGCGATCCGCTCCAGTTCCTTGGCGACCTGAAGCGTCGGGTTGTTTTCGATGCCGAGCAGTTCCAGCACCTCGTCGGCCGATTCCTTCATCACCTTGGCGCGCGGGTCGAAGTTCTTGTAGACGCGGTGGCCGAAGCCCATGAGGCGGAAGGGGTCGTTCTTGTCCTTGGCGCGAGCGACGTATTCGGGGATGCGATCGACGCTGCCGATCTCCTTCAGCATCTCCAGCGCGGCCTGGTTGGCGCCGCCATGGGCCGGGCCCCACAGGCAGGCGATGCCGGCGGCGATGCAGGCGAAGGGATTGGCCTGCGAGGAGCCGGCGAGGCGCACGGTGGAGGTGGAAGCGTTCTGTTCGTGATCGGCGTGCAGGGTGAAGATCCGGTCCATCGCCCGCGCCAGGATCGGGTTCACCTCGTATTCCTCGGCCGGGACCGAGAAGCACATGTAGAGAAAGTTCGAGGCGTAATCGAGGGCGTTCTTGGGATATACGAACGGCTGGCCGATCGAATACTTGTAGGCCATCGCCGCGATCGTCGGCACCTTGGCGATCATCCGCACCGCCGCGATCTCGCGCTGCTGGTAGTCGTTGATGTCGAGGCTGTCGTGGTAGAAGGCCGAAAGCGCCCCGACCACGCCGACCATCGTCGCCATCGGGTGGGCATCACGCCGATAGCCGGAGAAGAACACCGTCAGTTGTTCATGCACCATGGTGTGGCGGGTGACGCGGTTTTCGAAGTTCTCCAGTTCCTCGGCATTGGGCAACTCGCCGTAGAGGAGGAGATAGCAGACCTCGAGGTAGTGGCTCTTCTCCGCCAGCTGTTCGATCGGGTAGCCGCGATAGAGCAGCTCGCCCTTGTCGCCGTCGATAAAGGTGATCGCGCTTTCGCAAGACGAGGTCGAGGTGAAGCCCGGGTCGTGGGTGAACACGCCGCCCTTGGCGTAGAGCTTGCCAATGTCGATCACATCGGGGCCCATCGTGGGCGAATACATCGGCAGTTCGAGATCCGTATCCCCGAAGCTGAGTTTTGCCGTTCCCGTCTGTTTCACCATGCGCGTCCCTTTCTCAAAGGCCCATCGCGGAGGACGGGCGTCTAGCGGCTTGCCTCATCGATTCGGGCAATCGATTCGTCCCGTCCCAGAAGCAGCATCATGTCGAAGACGCTGGGGGTCACGGCGCGCCCGGCCAGTGCCGCCCGCAGGGGGGCGGCTAGTTGCCCGAACTTGATGCCATGCGCTTCGGCGAGTGAATTCAGCGCCGCTTCCAGCGTGTCGCGGTCCCAGCTAACAGTTTGCAGCTGCGGCGTCAATTCCTGCAGTATACCACGGGATACATCATTCAGGGCCTGTTCCGCCTTTTCGTCACGATCAATTGGTCGCGTCGTGAGCAAAAATCGCGCTTTGTCTAGTATTTGCGGCAAGGTCTTCGCGCCTTGCTTCAACAGTGGCATGGCGTGGGTGAGGGCCCGGGCCTCGGGGGCCGAAAGCGCCCGGCCGCCCACCGCATCGAGATAATCCTGCAACTGCGAGACGATCTCTCCCGGCGACATCGCGGCGATGTGCTGGCCCGAGATATGGTCGAGCTTCTTGAAGTCGAAGCGCGCGGGGGCCTTGTTGATGCCGTCGAGGTCAAACCATTCGAGCGCCTGTTCGTCGGTGAAAAACTCGTCGTCGCCGTGGCTCCAGCCAAGCCGGGCGAGGTAGTTGCGCATGGCGGCCGCGGGGTAGCCCATGGCGCGGTATTCCTCGACGCCGAGCGCTCCGTGGCGCTTCGAGAGCTTCTTGCCATCGGGGCCGTGGATGAGCGGGATATGCGCCCAGACCGGCGGCGCCCAGCCCATCGCGGCATAGATCTGCATCTGGCGCGCGGCGTTGTTGAGGTGGTCGTCGCCGCGGATCACATGGGTCACGCCCATGTCGTGATCATCGGCGACAACGGCGAGCATGTAGGTGGGCGTGCCGTCGGAGCGCAGCAGGATCATGTCGTCGAGCTGGTCGTTGCGGAAAGTGACCTTGCCCTGTACCCGGTCGTCGATCACGGTTTCGCCCGCGCGCGGGGCCTTGAGGCGGACGGCAAAGGGCGCGTCGGGGTGGCTCGCCGGGTCGGCGTCGCGCCAGGGGCTGAGAAACAGCGTCGAGCGGCCCTCGGCGCGGGCGGCGTCACGGAAGGCGGCAATCTCGTCCTGCGTGGCGAAGCACTTGTAGGCATCGCCCGAGGCCAGCATCTCCTCGGCCACCTCGACATGGCGCGCAGCGCGCTTGAACTGGCTGATCGGCGCCCCGTCATAGTCGAGCCCGAGCCAATCCATCCCCTGCAGGATCGCCGCGGTGGCTTCGGGCGTGGACCGGGCCCGGTCGGTATCCTCGATCCTGAGCAGGAACGTGCCACCGCGACCGCGGGCATAGAGCCAGTTGAACAGCGCCGTGCGGGCGCCGCCGATGTGCAGGTAGCCGGTGGGCGAGGGGGCGAAACGGGTGACAACGGGGGTGTCGGCCATGGGCGCGTTAACCTTTTGGAAACCATGTTGGAGCTAGCGTCGGGCGTGGTCTAGACGCTCGGAAGGGAGAGAACAAGGGTGACCCCGCTGGCCCGCCTGTCCGGTCGGCTGGAGCGGCTCTCGGGGCGGCTCCTGCTGTTTGCGCCGATCTGCCTCGGGATTGGCATCGGGCTCTATTTCCGCCTTCCGGCCGAACCCGGGGCGCTGGCGTGGCTGCTCGTGGGCTTTGCGACCCTTGCCCTGGCGCTGCCCGCCTGGCGGCTGCGCCGGACCAGATATGCCGGGCTCTCCATCCTCGCCGCCGGGCTGGCGCTGTGCCTTGCGGGGCTTCTTGCCGCCGGCCTGCGCACCGAGATCACCCGCGCGCCTGTGCTCGGGTTTCGCTACTACGGGCCCGTCGAGGGCCGGATCGTGAAAATCGACCGATCCGCCTCCGACGCGGTCCGCCTGACCCTTGACATGGTCCGGCTTGACCGTGTCGCCCCGGCCAAACGCCCCGCGCGGGTTCGGGTCTCGCTGCATGGCGCGCAGGGCTTCCTTGACCCGGTGCCGGGGCAGCGCGTCGCGTTGACGGCGCATCTGTCGGCCCCCGAGGGGCCTGTCGAGCCCGGCGGTTTCGACTTTCGCCGCATGGCGTGGTTCGACCGGATCGGCGCGGTGGGCTACGCCCGCACGCCGGCGCTCCTGCTCGCCCGCGCCGAGGCCGGCCCGGAGATCCTCGTCCAGCGGTTGCGGGGGCGGATCTCGGCCTGGGTTCAGGCGCGGCTGCCGGGCGAAACCGGCGCCTTCGCCGCAGCGATCACCACCGGCGACCGGGCCGGGATGAGCCGCGCCACGCTGGAGACGCTGCGCAAATCGAACCTCGCGCATCTGCTGGCGATCTCGGGGCTGCACATGGGGCTGCTGACTGGCTTCGTCTTTGCCGCGCTGCGCTATGCGCTGGCGCTGGTGCCGGGGCTGGCCGACCGGGTGGCGATCCGCAAGATCGCCGCCGTCGTCGCCTTGCAGGCGGGCGCATTCTATCTGGTGCTTTCGGGCGGGAACGTGGCCACCGAGCGGGCCTTCATCATGGTTGCGGTGATGTTTGGCGCGGTGTTGATCGACCGGCGCGCGCTGACCCTGCGCGCGGTTGCGGTGGCGGCGCTGGTGATCCTTGTCGCGCAGCCGGAATCGCTGACCGAGCCGGGGTTCCAGATGTCCTTCGCCGCGACCACGGCGCTTGTCGCGGTCTTCGCGGCCCTGCGCGACTGGCCGCTGTGGCAGCCGCCGCGGCTTCTGCGGGCGCCCCTCGGGGTGGTCATCTCCTCGGCCGTGGCCGGGCTGGCCACGGCGCCGTTCGCGGCGGCGCATTTCAACATGGTCTCGCATTACGGGCTGCTGGCCAACCTCGCCGCCGTGCCGGTGATGGGCG
>JANTFS010000197.1 GCA_024763335.1 Paracoccaceae bacterium
AGCCCCTCGCCATCGGCCGTGAGCGTCTCCATATGGTCGACCCCGGCAGCCCGCGCGTTTTCGGCGGCGAACTCAAGAATATTCTCTGAGATGTCCGAGGCCAGCACGCGGCCGGCAGGACCGACGCGGTGTGCGGCAACAAGGGATTGCTCGCCCGCGCCGGCGGCCACGTCGAGAACATGCACGCCGGGTTTGACGCCGGCCATGTCGAGCATCACCTCGGTTGCCGGGCCGAGCCAGGCGTTCAAAACCTGCCCCCAATCGTTCCACGCTTTCGCGGCCTCCTGCCATTGCGCGTATGTGGTTTCCTTGTAGACCTTGGGGTCGAATGCGGTCATGGTCGTTCCTCCCGTTTGCTGTGTGGCAAAACCCTGCAAAACAGGGCCGAAGGGAGTCCCGACGGATTTCCAACGGTTTTCCGATTTTTGCGCTAAGGTGATCTTGCGCGTAAGGAAACTTGCAAGATGCCGAAATCGGATCCCGCCGAGCGATACATGGTGCTGGGTCGCATCGTGACCCCGGCCACCAATGAAATCGCGCTCGGCAATGAGGTTGCCCGGATCGAGCCGAAGTCGATGGAGGTGCTGGTTCACCTGCTCGAACATGCCGGCGAGGTGGCGACCCGCGACGCGTTGCAGGATGCCATCTGGGGCGATGTCGTGGTGGGGGACGACAGCCTGACAAACGCCATCATCAAACTGCGCAAAGCCTTCGGCGATGACGCCCGCAACCCGCGCCTGATCGAGACCATCCCCAAGCGGGGCTATCGCCTGATTGCCCCGGTATCCCACGAACCGCGCGCGCGAACGGTCAATCGGCTCCCGTATGGGCGGCTGTTGGCGGCTGTGGCGTTGATTGCAATCGTCGCTGTCGGGTGGGCCGTGTGGGCGGCAAAAGACCGGCAAGACCCGGCGCTTCCAAATGTGGCGGCACAGGACGGGCGCCTGCGCGTGGCGGTCGCCCCCTTCCAAAATCTCAGCGGCGATCCGGCGCAGGACTACCTCGCCCAAGGTATCGAGCAGACCATTCTGGCCGGTTTGGCGGGGTTCCCACAGATCGCGGCGATGCATGCCGATGACCACTCGGCGGAAGACTATCGGCTGGAAGGCAGCGTGCACCGGGAAGGCGACGCGATCCTGATCGACACGCGCCTGCTGGAGGCCGAAACCGGCATTGTTCTGACGACCCAACGCTATGAGCGCGGGTTTTCTGACCTCTTGGCAATCCAGACCGAGATCGAGGCCGAGATCGTGACGGCCTTGGCACTCGAGATCGATCTGGCAAGTCGAACGGCGCAGTCTCGCGGCCTGACGGACTCGATCGAAGCCTACGATCTGTTCCTGCGCGCACGGGAGGCGCTGCTGCTTCGCGACAAGGCGGGGAACAGCCGCGCGCAAGACCTGTATGAGCGCGCCATCGCCCGAGATCCGAAATTCGCGCGCGCCTATGGAGGGCTCGCCCTTACCCATGCGGCCGAATTTCGTAACGGCTGGACCGATAACGGGCCCGAAGCTCTGGATCAGGCCTTCGCCATGGCAGAAACCGCGCTCAGCATTCAGCCGAACCTGCCCGAGCAATACTGGGTGGTCGGCTATGTCGAGACCCAGCGGCGGAATCTGTCGGCAGCCGTCACCGTCCTGAACGATGCGCTCCGGCTCGACCCCGGCTATGCCGACGCATTTGCATTGCTAGGAGGTGTGCACACCTATTCCGGCCACCCCAGGAAAACACTGCCACTGCTTCGCGAGGCGATGCGCCTCAGGCCGGACGCCGGGTATCTCTACTTCCTGTTGTTGGGCCGGGCCTACTATTTCCTCGATGACTGCGATCAGGCGATGATCAATTTGAATGAGGCGGCGAAAAGAAACCCATCCTATGTTGAGACACACATCTACATTGCTGGCTGTCTGGTCCGGCAAGGAGACGTAGCCGGCGCCGAGTGGGAAGCGGAGGAGATCGTCGGATTGCAGCCCGGCTTCACGGCCGCCGCGTTCTTCGAAACCTACCCGATGACGAGCCACACGCAAATTTCCGTGTTGTCGGCCGATTTGAAACGGGCTGGGATCGAATGACATAGAGGCGAGGGGAAGGGTGCCGTGACTCAGGTGCCAACCATGGTCCGCCACGGCACCGGCTCCAAGGTCAGTTGCGTGCCGCAAGCAAACCGTTGGTATGGGCGAAATGCGGACTTTTGCCGAACCGGGCCACATTGCCCTTTTGCCCGAAAGACCGTTCGCCCCCGCTATTTGTGAACGCTTCCCAAATCATGCCGATTGAGGTCTTGCGCGGAGAACTTGTGGGAACGGACCCTGCGCACTTTGCCAAATGGGAAAGGCACGAGACTGCTCAAACAAAGCGCCAATGCAACGTCGACCACCGCACTGAAGACCAACCTGGCTCAGAAAAAGTGCGGCACCGTCCCCCTATTCCAGTTCGTCCAGCGAGATCCTCAGCTCTTCAACATTTTCGAGATAATCCCGCCCCCGGTCCCCCAGAGCGCGCCGGACTGCCAGTGCAATAAGGCGCATCAGCGAGAATGCCCCGACATAGGAATCCGCATATTGCGGCGTGTCGACCACGCAGTCGAGCGTCCAGGTGGCGTGGGCCGGAGCCTCACGCACCGTCGGATCCGTAATCAACAAAACCCGGGCCCGACGTGCCGCGATCGCTTGCATCAGTTGGGCGAAGCCAGCCGGGCGGCGCCTGAGGCCGACGACAATAGCAAGGTCGCCGTCGCCGAGCGCGGTGATCCCCTCCGCCTGCATCTGCCCGGGCAGAAGCAAGGGAGCGACGCCGGACCGCATTTGCGCGAGTTGCGCGGTAAGATAGCCCGCGAGGTAGTGGCTGTTGCGAAAGCCAATGGTCCGGATCCGGGGAGCCTCGGCGGCGGCGCGTCCGATATCTTTCAGCGTGAGTGGGTTGGTGCGAGACAGCGTGGCTTCGATCAACGCACACTCCTCGGCAACCAATTGCGAAATCGGGTCGCGGTTCGTCGTGTCCGACCGCCCGGTGATCAACGGGGAGCCGGCGGCTCTCAGCGCCCGGGCCTCGTGGCGTGCCTGTTCGAAATTGTCATAGGCAAGGCGGCGAAAAAACCGGCTCACGGTCGCGTTTGACACGCCTGCACGCCCGGCGAGCTCGGAGGCGGTTTCCACGGCGAGCTCCGCCGGCGCTTCGAGCACCGCATCGGCGATCCGGCGCTCGCCGTCTGGCAATCCCGCATATGCCCGATGAATCCGCAATGTGATCGGAGACGCCGTCGTTATCGCTTCTTTTTTGGGCATCTGGAGTTTCCCCCCCGCAGAAAAGTAGATTTCGTAAGATTACATATGATGAAAAACTGTTTTCATACTCTCGTCAACCATCCGAGGACGGGAGATTCGCCGGGTGAACTACATTGCACTCAAAGCACGACATTGGAGCCTCAGGGTCAATTGGCTCGTTGAGCGGGTGACCGTGGCCCTGCTCGTGCTTTTGGTGCTGGACGTCTGGCTTGGCATTCTCGTGCGCTACGTGATCCCGCTGCCCCTCACCTTCACCGAGGAGCTCGCGCGCTATCTGATGATCTGGATGGCCCTGCTGGCGGTGTCATCCGGCATAGCGCACCGTGAACACATCGGTGTGGAGTTTGTGTTTGGACGTCTGCCCGCCCGGGTTCGGCGCTGGTTGGCGGTGAGCTTCGACGTGATTGCTTTCGCCTTCTTCTTCGCGCTGTTTTTCTACGGCATAGGCTTTGCCGCACGCGGTTTTTCACGGCTGACGATGATCTATGCGATCCCCAAAGGGTACCCGTTCATAGGCGTGCCGTTGGCGGCTGGGCTCGCGAGCCTGCAACTCGTTCTGATTGGCGTCCATGACTATTTTGCCGAGCGCGTTCCGGTCGCGACCGGCGCAACCCTGCCGCCGACGGGAGAAGAATGATGGGCATGCTTTTGGTCGCTGTCGCTTTCTTCGGACTTCTCGCCTTGGGTATGCCCGTTGGTTTCTCGATCGGCGTCGCGGGGATGATCGGCATCCTCGATATGGGCCCCCGTTTTATGACGATGGCGCCCGACCGGGTTTTCGCCGGGCTTGATCTGTTTCCCTTCCTCGCAATGCCCTTTTTCATCCTCGCCGGTGAAATCATGAACCGTTCGGGCATCACTCAGGGGCTGGTGCGCCTCGCCAACGCTCTCGTGGGTTGGATGCGGGGCGGAATGGCGCATTCCAACATGGTAGCTTCGGTGATGTTTGCCGGGATCACAGGTTCGGCCACGGCTGATGCCGCCGCCTTCGGCAACACTTTGGTGCCGGCAATGCAAAAGGCAGGCTACACCCGCGCCTATGCCGCTGCCGTAACCGCCGCGGGCTCGATCATCGGACCGACCATCCCGCCCTCGACCTTGGCGATTATCTACGGCTCGATCATGGGGGTCTCGATTGCCGGGCTGTTTGCCGCCGGCATCCTTCCCGGCCTGCTCATCGCCGGTATCGGCATGGTGGTGATCGCCTTTCAGGCCAAGCGCAAGAACCTGCCCGGCGGCGGCGCCCGTCCAAGCCTGCGGCTGGTCTGGACGGCGTTGCGCGAAGGTTTCCTCGCCGCGCTTCTCCCAGTTTTCATTCTTGGTTCGATCCTTGGCGGTTTTGCCACGCCTACCGAGGCGGCGGCTATCGCCGTGGCTTATGCGCTCTTTGTCGGCGGCGTGATCTACCGCGCACTCACATGGCGCGATCTATATGAGATCGCCGTGCGCACCACACGCATCACCGGCGTCATCTTCTTGATCATCGCCTCTGCCTCGATCCTTGGCTGGTGGATGACCTTCAACCGCATCCCGCAGGAAATCGCCGAAGCGCTGCTCGCGGTGTCCGACAACCCGCAGGTGATCATCGGCCTGATCCTGTTGCTCCTGCTGCTGATCGGCCTGGTGATGGATATCAACGCGACGCTGATCATCCTTGCCCCGGTGCTCGCGCCGCTGACACTGCAGATCGGTATGGAACCGGTGCACGCCGGGATCATGATCATCCTCGCGCTCAACATCTCGCTGATGACCCCGCCCGTGGGGGCCTGCCTGTTCGTGCTGTCCTCGGTCACCGGTGAGAAAGTCGAAGGGATCACGCGAGAGCTCTGGCCCTTCCTTGTCGCCGAGGTCGGCATCCTGTTGCTGATTGCCTTCTGGCCCGACCTCACCCTCTTCCTTCCCCGACTGCTCGGACTTTGACCACGGGCACCCAATCCAACCTGAAAGGACGTCTTATGAAGTTTATGAAATCCGCCACAATTGCCCTCGCCGGGCTCATTATGGCCGCACAGGCCAGTGCGGCCGACATCACCATCCGGCTGGCGCACCTGAACCCCGAAGATCCCTTCGCCAGCCACTCCGGCGCGATGGGTGCGGTTTTCAAGTCGCTGGTCGAATCGAACTCCAACGGCCGGATCGAGGTGCAACTCTTCCCGAACGGCCAGCTCGGCAAAGACAATGAAGTGATCGACCAGGTCCGCGCCGGTCTCGTCGAGAGCACGATCTCGTCGTCGGGCGGCATGGCCCAGCACTACCCGTTGGTCGGTGTCTTCGATATTCCCTTCGCCTTCCCCAACATCGGTGTCGCCTCCAGGGTGATCTCCAAGGATTCCTCCTTCGGCAAGGCCTTCGTGGCCGATCTCGAGGCCAAGACCGACCTCAAGGTGCTCGGCCTGCTCGATTCGGGCGGGTTCTTCGCCTTTACCTCCTCGAAAGCCCCGATCACCTCGGTCGCTGACATGGCAGGCCAGCGGATCCGCACCATGACGCTGCCGACCCACGAGGCGATCATCACCTCGCTCGGCGGTCAGCCCACGCCGCTGCCCTGGGCCGAAGTCTACACC
>JANTFS010000198.1 GCA_024763335.1 Paracoccaceae bacterium
TGGCCCGCGAGGGACGGTTCGGCGAAGGCCGGGAAGCGGCCCCGCACCCAGCTCGTGTCAAGTGTGATTTGCTGTGTCATTGGTGCAGGTTTTGGCAGATTGCCCGGCCGCGTCAAGTTGCATTCGGGCAGCCGATTTGATGTCGATCATGGCGCGACTCGGCGGTTTGTGTTCCATGATATTCGTTGTTCACAAATTGAGGGAGGGTGTGATGACAAAACATGAATGGCTTCCCACCATGTGGACCGACTGGGGCGAAGACGAGAAATCTCCGTTTTTTGCTCTGCGTAAGCAAATCGACAATCTGCTCGAGGAATTCGACCGCGGCGATCTCATGAAGGGGGGCACCTTCACGGTGCAGACCAACGTGAGCGAAACCGACAAGGAATTCCGGATCACGGCGGAACTGCCGGGGATCGAGCGCGATGACGTCGAGGTCGACATTGTCGGCGATACGGTCACGATCAAGGGCGAGAAGGTGTCCGAAGAAGAGGCAACCGAGGGCGAGGAGGGCCGCGAATTCCACCGGCTCGAGCGCCGCACCGGGCGTTTCCAACGGATGAGCCGCCTGCCCTTCGAGATCGACCCCGACACCGTGAAAGCCGAGATGAAGAACGGCGTGTTGACCGTGACGATTCCGAAACCGGCCGAAATGCAGAAGACGCCGCACAAGGTCGAGATCAAGACGGCCGCCTGACGGCGCAGATGTCGACGCGAGAGCCCGGCCCCGGTGCAAACCGGGGTCGGGTTTTCTATCGGCGCATCAGGCGTTGACGTCGACGACGACGCGGCCCTTGACCTTGCCCTTGAGAATGTCGGCGCCGAGGGCGGGGAGATCGGCCAGCGTGGCGGGCTGGATCATCGCCTCGAGCTTGTCCATCGGCAGGTCGGTGGCGATCCGCTCCCAGGCGCGCAGGCGGTTCTCGTAGGGCTGGAAGACCGAATCGATACCAAGCAGGTTGACCGCACGCAGAAGGAACGGGATGACCGTGGCCGGAAGCTCGGCGCCGCCCGCCAGCCCCACCGCCGCGACCGAGGCGCCGTACTTCATCTGACCGAGCACGCGCGCCAGCATCTTGCCGCCCACGGCATCGACGCAGCCCGCCCATGTCTCGCTTTCCATCGGACGCTTGACCGTCTCGGCAAGGTCTTCGCGCGGCACGATGCGCGCCGCCCCAAGCCCCTTGAGATAGGCCTCCTGTTCGGGCCGGCCTGTCACCGCCGCAACCTCGTAGCCGAGATGGGCCAGGATCGCCGTCGCCACGGAGCCGACGCCGCCGGCGGCGCCGGTCACGAGCACCGGGCCCTTGTCCGGGGTCAGCCCGTGATCCTCGAGCGCCATCACCGCCAGCATCGCGGTGAAGCCCGCAGTGCCCACCGCCATCGCCTGACGCGTGGTCAGCGCCTCGGGCAGCGGCACCAGCCAATCGGCCTTGACGCGGGCCTTCTGGGCATAGCCACCCCAATGGACCTCGCCCACGCGCCAGCCGGTCAGCACCACCTTGTCGCCGGGGGCGTAGCGCGGATCGTCCGAGGCCTCGACGGTGCCAGCAAAGTCGATCCCGCCGACATGGGGATATTTGCGCACAAGCCCGCCGCCCTTGGGGCTGAGGCACAGCCCGTCCTTGTAGTTCACGGTCGAATACTCGACAGCGACCGTCACGTCGCCCTCGGGCAGACGGTCTTCACCGATCTCCTCGATGCTGGCCGCGGCCAGCCCTTCGTCGTTCTGCTCCAGCACCAATGCCTTGAACATGCGGCCTCTCCTTTGTTCTCGAAAGCGCGTCTCGCGGTCAGTCCAACCATTCGCCAGTTTCGGGCATGAATACAAGATCACTCACGGGGGCTTTTGCTCCGGCCTGGGTCAGCATCGTGTGAACCTGGCCGCGATGGTGGGTCTGGTGGTTGAAGAAATGGACGACGCAAGTGGCCAAGGGCACCGTGACCTCGCGCTCCTCCGCTTTCGAATACCAGCTGTGCAGGCCGGAAAGATCGGCGGTTTGGACGCCAACGGCCCACTTCAATATGCGCCGGTCGACCGCCTGGCGGGCCTCCCAGTAGTCGCCCGGCTCCTGCGCGTCGAACATCGTCGCGCTTTCGGCCAAGGTCGCGGTGGGCTCGGGCTTGCCCTCGAACCGGTTCATCCAGACATAATCGCCCCAGAGCAGGTGGTTGAGCGTGCCGAAGATCGACCCCCAGAAGCCCTCGCGCGGGGCGAACCAGGCGTCCTTGTCGCGCTGGCGCAGCTCGATGTAGCTCAGGGCCAACTGGTGGTGCTGCCACGCATTGTAGCGCGCCATGAGGCGCACGTAGTCGGGCGTGATCAGCGCATCCGGTGACGCAGGCGCCCTGTCCCGCGCCCCAATCCACAATCCGCCCAGAAAGGCCCCCAGCCCGCTCATCACACATCTCCTCGACTTGCCCGACGACTGAAGCGCGAAACGGCAGGCCGACGCCAGCCCTTTTGCCCGGGATCGCGCCTTTGCCCTTCTCTTCGCCCTTCCCCGCCCCTATATTCTGCCTGTCCCCTCGGGGACTATGGACATAAACGCGCTCGTAATAAGCGGATCGGACCCGGGGGCGGTACCCGGCGGCTCCACCAAACACCTCTCGTTGGGGGGACATGGGGCCGAAACAGGATCGACGAACGTCTAAAGGGGTTTGCTTTGTCCCGGTGAGGTACCACCGTTATCGGTCCGATAAGCATAATTGCCAACGACAATCGTGCTCCGATCGCTCTCGCCGCCTAAGCGGTGCGAAAGATCGAAACTTAAGCCCTTATGCCTAGCCGCGTAAGGCGGGGTTCGCAGGCACCTGGCAACAGAAGCCTGCACTTTCTTTTCTTCCAGCACCGACCCTGCGCCCGCGGCCACGTGGCCGGCAAAGGGCGCTCGATGCCCCGGCGTGCGTGGCATTGTCGTAGAAATTGGCGCCAACCCAGAGTGTTGGACGGGTCTTTCGATGAATCTCGCCACCAAACGACTGGTCGTGCCGCTGCCTGCCCCGGTCCGCCACATCGGCTTGCGAAAAGCCCGTCTGCTGCGGGTCGCCGGTAGACGCCGGTCCGACGACCCAGGATATCAAGGGCGTCGGTCTGCCCGGCCTGTCGGGCCTCCCCGGCGCGGCAAGGCCGTGGGCATGGCAGGCGGCGATGCCGGCGCCCCAGAGCCTTCGAGCCCCAGGACCAGCGCCGAGCTCTCGGTCGTCCCGGTCGGTGTTCTCGATCATCGTGTGGCGCCGAATACCACCCTCTCGGCCCTGTCCACATGCCGCTTTCCGGGCCGCAAAGGAGGATCTCCCGCGCCCCTTCACCGGGGCCGGCAGCGTGTCGCCCAAAGATGTGCTGGCGTTGCATGCGGGCTGCGCGACGCATCGGCGGCGATGGGCATCGCCGATGCAACGTGCCCCCCGGGCGGCTTTCTCCGCAAGGGGCCCGCGGCCCCCTTCCCTTCAACTCCGAATCCCGTATGGTGGGCCAAACGTCACCGGGGAAACGCGATGTCGGGCTCGACGATCGACTACGGAAATCTGATGCACGACGCCATGCGCGGGCTCATCCGTCAGGTGCTCACGGATGTGGCCGAACATGGGCTGCCGGGCGCGCATCACTTTTTCATCTCCTTCGATACCGGTCACCCCGACGTGGAAATCGCCGACTGGCTGTCGGACCGCTTTCCCGAAGACATGACCATCGTGATGCAGCACTGGTTCGACGATCTGCGGGTGGACGAGGACGGGTTCGCGGTCACGCTCAACTTTGGCGACAGCCCGGAGCGGATGTATATTCCGTATGACGCGATCCGGACCTTCGTCGATCCCTCGGTCGAGTTCGGCCTGCGGTTCGAAAGCCAGGACGACGGCGATGGCGACGAGCCGGACCCGGGCACCGGGATTGACGCGGCGGAGGAGCCCGACAGCGCCGAAACCCATGCCGATGCCGATGTCGTCAGCCTCGACAGCTTCCGCAAGTAGCCGTTAGCGCCACCGTGAGCGCCACCGTGATTGCGCCCGGCCCTGCGCTTCGATAGACGGCATGCAGCCGTATGCAAGGGAGCCGGACATGACCCAGACCCGCACCGAAACCGACAGCTTTGGCCCGCTCGACGTGCCCGCCGACAAGTATTGGGGCGCCCAGACCCAACGCTCCTTGATGAACTTTCCGATCGGCTGGGAGAAACAACCCGTCGCCATCGTGCGTGCGCTCGGTGTGATCAAGAAAGCCTGTGCCGAGGCCAACAAGGCGGCCGGTGCTCTCGACGCGAAGATTGCGGATGCGGTCATTGAAGCCGCCGGCGAGGTGATCGCGGGCAAGTTCGACGACAACTTCCCGCTTGTCGTCTGGCAGACCGGCTCGGGCACGCAATCGAACATGAATGCCAACGAGGTGATCGCCAACCGCGCGATCGAGATCCTTGGCGGCGAGATCGGCTCGAAGGATCCGGTCCACCCCAACGATCATGTCAACATGGGCCAGTCGTCGAACGATACCTTCCCCACCGCCATGCATATCGCCACCGCAATGTCTGTGCGCGACGTGCTGATGCCGGGGCTCGAGAAGCTCCTCGCCGGGCTCGAGGCGAAATCGGAAGAATTCCGCGACATCATCAAGATCGGCCGCACCCATACGCAGGATGCCACGCCGCTCACGCTCGGGCAGGAATTTTCGGGCTACGCCCAGCAGATCCGCCAGGGTATCGCGCGGATTCAACTGGCGCTGCCGGGGATCTACGAGCTGGCGCAGGGCGGCACGGCGGTGGGCACCGGGCTCAACACCCGGCCCGGCTGGGGCGAGGACGTCGCGGCCAATATCGCGCGCATCACCGGGCTGCCCTTCGTCACCGCCCCCAACAAGTTCGAGGCGCTGGCCGCCCATGACGCGATGGTGTTCCTGTCGGGCGCGCTGGCGACGGTGGCGGGGTCGATGTACAAGATCGCCAATGACATCCGCTTTCTCGGCTCGGGGCCGCGCTCGGGGCTGGGCGAGCTGATCCTGCCGGAAAACGAGCCGGGCTCGTCGATCATGCCCGGCAAGGTCAACCCAACCCAGGCCGAGGCGATGACGCAGGTGGCGGCCCATGTGATGGGCAACGATGCGGCGATCAAGTTTGCCGGTTCTCAGGGCCATTTCGAGCTCAACGTCTATAACCCGATGATGGCCTACAACCTGTTGCAGTCGATCCAGCTTCTGGGCGACGTGGCCGACAGTTTCACCGAGCGCATGCTCTCGGGCATCACGGCCAATGTCGAGCGGATCGAGAAGCTCATGCGCGAAAGCCTGATGCTGGTGACGGCGCTGGCCCCCACGATCGGTTATGACAATGCCACCAAGGTCGCCAAGACCGCTCACAAGAACGGCACCACCTTGCGCGAGGAGGCAATCAACCTCGGCTTCGTCGACGGCGAGACCTTCGATCGCGTGGTGCGGCCCGAGGACATGATCGGGCCGAAGGGCTGAGGTGGCGAGGCCGGGGGGGCCAGCCCCCCGGACCCCCCGGAGTATTTCGGCCAAGATGAAGGGGACACGCGGCGCTGGCCCGGCGGCGCGCGTGCGCCTATGGTGGTCGCATGAGCAAGGTCACCAACCTCAACCGCTTCCGAAAGCAGAAGGCGCGCGCCGAGAAGCGTGGGCAGGCCGACGAGAACGCGGCGAAACACGGGCGGACGAAAG
>JANTFS010000199.1 GCA_024763335.1 Paracoccaceae bacterium
ACAGCTACACCCCCGACGAAGACTTCCACGGCACCGACAGCTTCACCTACACGGTAAGCGACGGCAACGGCGGCACCGATACCGCCACCGTCAGCCTCACCGTCACCCCGGTGAACGACGCCCCCGTTGCCACCGACGAGGCGATCGAGGTGGAGGCGGGCACGCCCTACTCCGGCCAGATCGGGGCCAGCGATGTCGACAGCACCACTTTCAGTTACGGTGTGAAGACCAGCCCGTCGCATGGCACGCTCAGCCTCGCTTCGGATGGCTCCTACAGCTATGCGCCCGCCGCCGGGTTCACCGGGTTCGACAGTTTCGAGGTGTTGGTGAGCGACGGCGCCGGCGGCAGCGATACCGCGACGATCATCGTCGAGGTGGGCACCGAAGCCTACGACGCGCCGACGGGGCAATCGGTGGCCATGGCGATCAGCGCCGACGCGGTGGGCGATGCGCCGCTTGGCAACGTTGCCATCGACGTCACCGATCCGCAGCCCAACACGATCAACGTCACCTTCGTGCTCGACTCATCGGGCAGCATCGGCTCGGCTGGCTGGGCCCAGCAAACCGCCGCCGTCGCCGGGGCTTTGGCCGATCTCGCCGACCAGTTCGATGGTGCGCTCACGCAGGTGGACGTGCAGATCATCTCCTACTCGTCCGGCGCCGTGGGCTACGGCACCTTCGATGCCTACGACCTCGTCGAGGACGCCGCGGCGCTCGACACGCTCGTCTCCACCCTGCCGTTCCTGGCCAGCACCACCAACTGGGAAGTGGCGCTCGACACGGCCTACGCCTTCTTCCAGGACCAGTATGAAACCAACGGGGCGGAGACGAACTATCTCTACTTCATCACCGACGGCAATCCCTACCCCGCGAGCCAGGACTGGCAGGGCGCGCTGACCGACATCCGGCAGGCGGACTGGGACGTGGATATCCTCACCTTCGGCATCGGCTCGGGCTACAACCCTAACCTGCTCACCGTCGATCTGCCCTTCGATGGCACCGGCGACGGCTCGGATTTCGATGAAGACGGCGTGGTGACCCAGATCAGCACGGCCAGCGATCTCACCGCAGCGCTGGCCTCGACGCCGCTGTTCGCCGCCGAGCTGGTGGATTTCTCGCTTACCCTCGTGGCCGACGGCACCGATCATGGTGAGATCGCCACCGAGGCCGACCTCGCGCTCGACACATCCGGGCTCAACTTCGATCTGCCGCTGGCCGACGTGGCCGGGATTGCCGGTCTGCTCGGCGAGGAAAACCTGTTTACCGCGACGGCCGTGTTCGATCTCGATGGTGATCTCACGACGACGAGCGATCAGGTGTCGCTGGTCTCCAACGAGGCGATCGGGGTCGCCGCAAGCGCGCGCAGCGAGACCGGCACGGCGGGCAATGACCTGATCCTTGGCAGCGACGCGGACGACACCCTCGCCGGTGGCGCAGGCAACGATGTGATCCTCGGGTTCGGCGGCGACGATATCCTCACCGATGACGCGGGCGCCGACAGGCTCGACGGCGGCGCCGGGCGCGATACCGTGCTGGTGCTGGCCGAGGCGGGCGCCGGGTCGGATCTGTTGCCGACGCTCGCGGGCAGCAACATCGAGGCGATCGACCTCGACAACGGCGCGGTTGAGGCGCTCGACGTGGGGCTCGCCGACGTGATTGCGCTTTCCGACAGCGCCGATACCGAGCTCGAGGCCCTGCTCGGCCGCGCGCTCGGCGACAGCGCCACGATCCTCGGCAATACCGGCGACAGCGTCGCGCTCGATCTCGAAGAGGGCGGCGAATGGCAACAGACGGGCAGCGTCACCGACACCGACGGCAACACGCTGGTGGTCTATGATTTCGTCGCCACCGGCTCGGGCGACGTGCTGGCCACGCTGGGCATCGACGACGATATCGCCGTCACCAACCTCGCCGCCACCGCCTGACCGCGCCCGCCCCCGGACAACAGATCACGGACCGCCCCGAACGCCGCGGCTAACGCGCGCTTTGGCGCAAACGCCAAGCCTGATAGAGCGTGGCTCCGAACGCCAGAACCGCCAGCGAGAGCCAAATAGCGCCCGATTGCTCAAGGTAGACGACCCCGGTCTCGGCATCGTAGCACCGGCCCAACTCATTGAAACACTTGCGCCATTTGAAATACTGGACGTAATAGAAATACCCGAACGCGACGGTCAGCCCGAGCAATATCGCGGATACGATCGTTCTGATCATCGGCCCTCCCCCGGATCACCCGCGAAGCCTAGCACCGCGTCGGTGAGCGTCAACGTCCCCCGGCGCGATGGCGTCGGGGCTTGATCGGCACCGCATAGGCGCGACTGGCGGCCAAACACGTTTGGAGAAACGGAGGGGAGAGTGGTGGGCGACCCTGGAATCGAACCAGGCATGGGTCTCCCCGGCGGAGTTACAGTCCGCTGCCGCACCTTGCAGCTCGTCGCCCGTGCCGCCGCCCGCAGGCGCCGGAACGAGGGCGGTAATACGGGCGCCCCCCGCCCCCGTCAAGCTGAAAATCCCTTGCACCGGGCCCGCGCCCGGCCCATTGTCCGGCGCGATGTGAACACGGGGGATTACGGTGGCAAAAAAGCCCAAATGGGTGGTTGAGAAAGAACGCACGCGGCGGGCGTCGGCGAGCGAAACCGTCTGGCTTTTCGGCCTGCACGCGGTGCGCGATGCGTTGATGAACCCCGCCCGCGAGAAGCTGCGCCTGATCGTGACCAAGAACGCCGCCGACCGGCTCGGCGAGGCCATCGCCGCGGGCGGGATCGCGCCCGAGATCGCCGATGCCCGCAAGTTTCCCGCCCCGCTCGATCCGGGCTCGGTGCATCAGGGCGCCGCGCTGGAAGTGAAGCCCCTCGACTGGGGCAAGCTCGACGACATCTGCGCAGCCCCCCCCGGCACAGCGCCGCTCGTGGTGCTGCTCGACCGGGTCTCGGACCCGCATAACGCGGGCGCCATCCTGCGCTCGGCGGAGGTGTTCGGCGCGGCGGCGGTGATCGCCACCAAGCGCCACGCCGCGCCCGAGACCGGCGCGCTGGCCAAGACCGCCTCCGGCGCACTCGAACGCCAGCCTTACCTGCGGGTGACCAACCTCGCCGCCGCGATGGAAGAGCTCAAGGACATGGGTTACGTGCTGATCGGGCTCGACGGCGAGGCCGAAGACGACATCGGGCCGGTGCTCGCGGAGCTGGCCGATACGCCCGTCGGGCTGGTGCTGGGGGCCGAGGGGCCGGGGCTGCGCGACAAGACCCGCGCCACCTGCGACCGCCTCGTGCGCATCCCCTATGCCCGCGCCTTCGGCTCGCTCAACGTGTCGAACGCCGCCGCGGTGGCGCTCTACGCGGCGCGGGCGGGTCGCGCCTGATCGGCGGTTTTCCGCCGTCAAGTCGCCAAATCATCACAGAAATATCAGTGGCCCTTTTGCGACAGTCCGGGCCGCCTATATGACATATCGAGAGCGGGCCGTGGAACGTCCGTAATCTCAATTCACTGTCCCTCGTTCCACACACTGCGCCCGGGTCCCCCCCGGGCGCTTTTCTGTCTGCCGGCCAGTTTGTCGCGCTTTTCCTCGCGGCCGGCTGCGGTTATCTAGGCATTCATGAGCACCGAAACCGACGCCCGCCTGAAAAAGATCCTGACCCGCACCAAGACGATCGCTCTGGTGGGGTTTTCCAGCAACCCCGACCGGCCGAGCCACAAGGTGGCGCAATACCTCGCCAAGCACGGCTACCGGGTCATTCCGGTCAATCCCGGGCTGGAAGGCCAGAGCTTCATGGGTGAGACCATCGTGGGCGATCTCTCGCAGATCCCGGCCGAGATCCATGTCGACATGCTCGACGTCTTCCGCCGCCCCGACCATGTCCCGCCCATCGTCGAGGCCGCGATCGAAGCCCTGCCGCATCTCGAGACGGTCTGGGTCCAGCTCGGCATCACCTCCGAAGTCGCCCGGGCGATCGCCGAAGGCGAGGGGCTGGCCTATGTCGAAGACCGCTGCACGAAGATCGAGCATGCGCGGCTGATGCACTGAGGCCCGGGGGCACGCGGCACGCCAAGGCCGGATCAGACCCGCATCAGAGGCCCGGCACCGGAAACACCTTCATCGCGAAACACCCGTCCGCGGTGGGGCGACCGTAGCCACCCGTCACCACGCCATCTGAGAACAGGAGCTGGTATTCGAGGCCGGAGGCGCCGAACCCGTCGGGCTGCTCGATCCAGTCGACCGGTTCCATCTCCAGCAATGCCACGGTGCGCCTTGCGCTGCGGGTGTAGTTCACCGTGCCCTCGATCGTGAAAGCGCCCGCCGGGGCATCCGGGTTGACGATGGTCGGGAAGAACCGGATCACGCCTTTGGCCGCGTGCTTGATCGCCGGATCCTCGCAATTCGGATCGCAGTCGCGCGGCAGCGGACCGATGTCGCGCAGTTGCATGGTCATACCCATTTCCCCGGCGCCGCACAGAAACGTGCCGGCATAGGTCTCGGGCAGATCATTCAACGTTGGCAGGGTTTCGGCACCAGCGGCGGTGGCGGCGGCGAAACCAAGGGCGACGGAAAGGGCGGCGGAACGGATCATGAATAGGTCCTCGGCTGTGAAACAATGCCGAAATCCTATCCACACGGGCGCGCCGGTCAACACTCTCGTAGCCGGAGGGGCAGCTACCGCCGCGCCGCTTTCTCAGCGATGCCCGAGGTGCCCTCGCGCCGCTCCAGCTCGGCCAGAACCTCGCCGAAGGCCACGTCGCGCGCAGCCAGCATCACCAGCATGTGGTAGAGCACGTCGGCGCTTTCCGCGACCAGCTTCTCACGGTCGCCCTTCACCGCCTCGATGATCGCCTCGACGGCCTCCTCGCCGAACTTCTCGGCGCATTTCTCCGGCCCCTTGGCCAAGAGCGCCGCCGTCCAGCTGTCGCGCGGGCTCACGCCGCGGCGTTTCTCGATCGTTTCGGCCAGTCTCTCAAGCGCGCTCATGTCACAGCCTCACGGGGATGCCCGCGGCGGCCATGTGCTCCTTGGCCTCGCGGATGGTGTATTCGCCGAAGTGGAAGATCGAGGCGGCGAGCACCGCGCTTGCGTGCCCCTCGGTCACCCCTTCGACGAGGTGGTCAAGCGTGCCGACGCCTCCGCTCGCGATAACCGGGATGTCCACCGCATCGGCAATGGCGCGGGTCAGGGGCAGGTTGAAGCCCTGCTTGGTGCCGTCGCGGTCCATCGAGGTGAGCAGGATCTCCCCCGCCCCCTTGGCGGCCACTTTGTTGGCAAACTCGAGCGCGTCGATGCCCGTCGGGCGCCGCCCGCCATGGGTGAAAATCTCCCAGCGGATGCCAACGCCGGTCTCGTCGGTCTCGACGGTCTTGGCGTCGATCGCCACCACGATGCATTGCGACCCGAAGCGGTCGGCGGCCTCGGCCACCACGTTGGGGTTAGCGACGGCGGCGGAGTTGAAGCTCACCTTGTCGGCGCCCGCGAGCAGGAGCTGGCGCACGTCGTCCTCTGTGCGCACCCCGCCGCCCACGGTCAGCGGCATGAAGCACTGCTCGGCGGTGCGGGTGACGAGATCATACATCGTGCCCCGGTTTTCATGCG
>JANTFS010000200.1 GCA_024763335.1 Paracoccaceae bacterium
GGATGCCTGCTTCGGCGCCCAAATGCTGGGATCCGGCCTGCACCAGAGCCACCATCGGGTTGCCGGCCGCGTCCTGAAGCACCGACGCAAGCGCCTCAGTTTCCTGCTGCACGACCGCGGCGAGGATGGCCGGCTTGTTGGCGAAATGGTGATAAAGGCCGCCGCGGGACATGCCACAGGCGAGCCGGATGTCTTCCATTTCGGTGTCCGCAAAGCCCTTGGCGCGGAACAGCGCGGTGGCGTGTTTCAGGATGTCAGCGCGGCGCTGGTCGGGAGTGAGTCTCTGTCGCATGTTGTCCGTTTACCGACATATGTCTGTAACGTCAAGCAACGACATCGGGCAACCCACCCTGTAGACTGCGCCGCAATGGCCGCGCGCCTGCCGGCACCAACCAAGGAGGACAGGGCATGGACGACTTGAAAGGCGGATGCCTGTGCGGCGCGGTGCGGATCGAAGCGCAGGGGCAGCCCGACCGCGTTGGCCTGTGCCACTGTCTCGATTGCCGCAAGCACCACGGGGCGCTGTTTCACGCCTCCGCGGTGTTTGCTGAAAACTCCGTCAGGATCGAGGGCGAAACCCACAGCTACGAGGGGCGCCACTTCTGCCCGCGCTGCGGCTCGTCGGTGTTTTCACGCTCGGGCGACGAGATCGAACTTCACCTTGGCGCGCTTGATGCGCCAAGCCAACTGGCGCCGAGCTACGAGCTCTGGACCATCCGCCGCGAAGACTGGCTTCCTGAATTTCCGCTGAAACACCGCTTCGCGCGCAACGGCACGAGCAAGGGCCAGCTCAAAGACTAGCCGGAGCCCGTGGCCCCGGCGCGCGCTCACCCCTGCTTCGTCACCTGGGTGAATTCCAGTTCCACCGGCGTCGCGCGGCCGAAGATCGAGACCGACACCTTGAGGCGCTGGTTCTCATCGTCGACGCCTTCCACCTGGCCGTCGAAGCCCTCGAAGGGGCCATCGGTCACCGACACGGTCTCGCCGATTTCGAAATGGATGAGCGTGCGCGGCGCCTCGGCGCCTTCCTCGACCCGGCCAAGGATGCCCTGCACCTCGGCATCGCGCATCGGCATCGGGCGGCCCTGCGGCCCGAGGAACCCGGTGACGCGGTTGATCGAGTTGATCAGGTGGTAGCCCTGATCCGACATCTCCATGTGCACCAGCACGTAGCCCGGCATGAAGCGGCGCTCGGTGGTCACCTTCTTGCCCCGGCGCACTTCGATGACCTCCTCGGTCGGCACCAGAACTTCGTCGATCTCATCCTCAAGGCCGGCGTCGGCCACGGCCGTCTTGATCTGCTCGGCGATCTTTTTCTCGAAATTCGAGAGAACGCTCACCGAATACCACCGTTTCGCCATGTCCTGTCAGCCTCATCTTTGGGCGCGCCTCTTGCGCCGAAGGGTCTTGAAGTGTCTCACGGTTTCCCGCGGTCCCCGAATAAAAAACCGGCGTGCAACTCGAATCATTGCACGCCATGTCGGGAAGTGTGGCCGAAATACCGCCGAACCGGGCCTGTTTCAAGGGGGATCGGCGCGGGCCTCAGCCAAAGGCGCTGAGGATGCCGTTCAGCCCGGAGCGGATCAGCAGATCGACCAGCGAAAAGAACAGCGCCGTCAAAGCCGCCATGGCCACGACCATGCCGGTGGTCAGCAGAACCTCGCGCCGCGTCGGCCATACGACCTTCGAGACTTCGGAACGCACCTGCTGGATGAACTGAAACGGGTTCGTCTTCGCCATTTTGCCTGCCTTTCGCGGAATGTGGCGCACATACGCGAGGCGCGCGGGGTTTTCAAGGGCGAGGAGGGCGGCGCGCAAAGAGTGGTGCGAGAAAATCGACCATCGCGTCGAGGGTCTCTCCGACGGCCGCGCGCGGGCCCGACTGCAAATAGCCGCGGCCGACGCCTGCGACCCGGTGCAGATGCGCCGCGCCACCCTCGGACTCGAGCCGCTTCGCAAAGGCTTCCCCCTCTGCGCGCAGGCGATCCTTTTCAGCCACGACGACAAGGCAGGGCGGAAACCCCTTGAGGCTCTCGGCAAGCAGCGGAGAGGCAAGCGGAGCCGCCCGCGCGGCCTTGTCCGGCAGGTAGACGTTGCGGACAAGGCGCGCGAAGCGGGACGTGCCGGGCCCTAGCATTGGCTTGTCCTGCGGCGGTGTGTCCAGATCAAGCACCGGGCAGAGCGCCACCACGCCAAGCGGTTTGAATCCCATGCGGGAGGGCAGATCAAGGCAGGTGCCAACGGCGAGGTTGCCCCCGGCGGAATGGCCGCCGACCGCGATACGCTTGCCATCCCAGCCCAGCTTGCGCCCGGCGAAACTCGCCCACCAGCACAGCGCGAGCGCCTGCGTGGGCGCCACCGGAAACCGCGCCTGCGGGGCCACGTCATAATCGACATTGAGCACCACGCAGCCCAGTTCGGCCGCGAGATGGCGGCACAAATGGTCGTCCTGCTGGGGCGCGCGCAGGATGAAGCCTCCGCCGTGGAAATGGATGTAGACCGGCGCATCCTCGCCGGCACCTCGTGGCCGATAGATCCGGACCACCACCTCGCCCGCCTCGGTCTCGGCAAGCACGGTCTCTGGCGGCGGCACATCCGCGCCGGAGAAATCGAGGCCCGGCGCCGCCCGGACAAGGCGCGCCCCCGCCAGCTGAACAAGCCGCGCCGCGATATCGTGCCAAAGTGCCATGTTCTTTGCTCCCCTCGTGTCCTACCCTTCCGCGGCCGGCCGCGCGGTTCAAGCCTGCCGGGGGTGCGGCATTTGCGGCAATGGATCGCCCCGGGCCCGGCCGCTAGCTTTCGGCATTGGGCCAGCAGCGGAGGTGGACATGGATCTCGGGTTGATAGCAGCTATCCTTGGGTGGGGCGCCCTTGTCGGGGTCGTGTTCTCCGCGATCGGCGCCGCGGGCGGCATCCTCACCTCGTTTGGCCTGATTACCCTGTTTGGCGTGCTCGAACCCAACAGCGTTAAACCGATGACCCAGATCGTCGTGCTCGCCACGGCGCTGACCTTCGTGCCCGGCTACCTCAGGCGCGGGGCAGTTGTCCCGGTCCTCGGCATACTTCTCGGGCTTGGCGGCATCATCGGGGCCTGGATCGGCAGCACGGTGTCGTCGCTCTACCTCTCCGACATGGCCACCTTCCGCCCGCTCTTCGGCCTCCTCACCCTCGCCATCGCGGCACAGATCGGCTGGAAGCTCTACCGCCATTGGCAGGGCGCGCGGGCCGGGACCGCAAAGCCAATGCAACCCTTCATCGGCGGGGTCACCCACACCGTGCTTCAGCTTGGCTGCATGTGCTTCAACTACGGCGAGGAGCGCTACCGCGTGCCGGTGATCTCGCCCCTCATCGCGGGCGCGGTGATCTCCTTCACCGCGGCGCTCTTCGGCGTCGGCGGCGGCTTCCTGATGGTGCCCTACATGGCCTCGATCCTCGGCATGCCGATGCACATCATCCCCGCCACCAGCGCGATCCCGATCTTCATGTCGCTGCTGGTCTCGGTCGGCAATTTCGTCTCGCGCGGCGCGGAAATCGAGTGGCCGGTGCTGCTCCCGCTGGTGATCGGCGCGGTCGTCGGCGCCATCCTCGGCCCCCATATCAACCGCCGGCTCTCCAACGCCCTTCTGCAGGGCGCGATGGCAGTGATCGTCACCGGAATCGGGATCAAATACGTGTTCTTCTGACCGAACCGAAACCAAACAGCGGATCGCTATTGCACCTCGGGAAAAAACCGCGCCCAACCGGTTGTGTTCCCGTACTTGGAAATCCATTCCACGCCTTCGATGTAGTCCGACGGCGTTTCGAATCCCGGCACACGGCGCTCGATACGCCCATTGTTCGTAGTCAGAAATTTCAACGAGCCGTCGTCTTGCACGGAGCCCACGAAATAGACGCAACTGCGGGATTGATACCAACCATCATGCAATGGTGTCGCGTAGTAGCCAGTGGTTTTCCCGGCACCATTTTTCCCCTGCACGAAGATCGCAAATGGGAGTTCAGGTTCACCGTTTTGGTACCATTCACCCGAAATGACGGGCATCTCCTCGACGGAATGACCATCTTCCTCGCATATCTCGCGCATGTCTTTGACAATCCCGGGCGCGATCGCGAGGGCGCGGCACCAAACCTCGGCTGTGCTTGGCGTAAGCGCCGGCAAATTCGATCCCGTTTCCGAGCGAAATCTGTCGGCTGCCGCACGTGTGCCACTGCCAATGGCCCCGTCCACGCCATTTGGGTCGAAACCATTGTCGAGCAGCGCCTGTTGGGCGCATCGAACAGGATTGGCGTGTCCTCCACCGGCAACAGCCAAACCAACCAACAAAGCCGGGAAAAAAGCGCGCGACATCCTGCAACCATCCTCAACTAGAATGCGTCGTTGCAAAACTAGCATGCTCGGCGTGCTTTTCAATTGTTTGTCAGAAAGTGGCAGGGGCAGCAGGGTTCGAACCCGCGACCTACGGTTTTGGAGACCGTCGCTCTACCAGCTGAGCTATACCCCTGTGGCCGAGGCACGAGGTAACTCATGCCCAAGGCCTTTTCAAGACCTCAATCGCGCCACTTCCGCCTCTAACGCCGCAATGTCGGCAGAGGCCAGAACCGGCACCAAGGCGCGGATTTCTTCCAGCGGCAGGTCCCACCACGCGAGCCGGTCGAGCAGGGCGCAGACCGCGCCCGGGAACCGGCGCCGCACCACCCGCCCCGGGTTGCCGGCGACGACGCTCCAGGCCGGCACATCGCGGGTGACAATCGCACCCGACCCGACGATCACGCCATCGCCGATGGTCACGCCCGGCATGATATGCGCATCTCGTCCAATCCAGACATCGTTGCCGATCACCGTATCGCGCCCCTTGGCGAACTCGGGCCCGAAAATGTCCATCACACCATAGTCAAAAATGCCAAACGGGTAGGTGGTGAACCAATGTTTCGGATGGTCCGCCGACGAGGTAATGAACCTTGTGCCATGGGCGAACTGGCCAAATTTGCCGATGATCAACCGCTCCGGCGCGCCCGGGCGCAGATACGGTGCGATCCGCTTGGCATAGTCCTCAACCGGGTCGAAATCGTCATAATACGTGAAGGCCCCAACCTCGATATTCGGGTGCTCGATCACATTGGCGAGCCAGACGGTGTTTTTGTAGATTTCTCCGCCGGGAAGGCGAAGAGGATGACGTGCGGTGGCGTCGAGAAAAGGCGCAGGCATGGCTGAACTCCGTGGAAACGTTGCGGTTTCGGATTGGTCAGTTCACCGCTTTGTCCATGTCACCCTCCGTTGGCTGCGCCGCTTGGTAACATTTTCCGCGGCCCTTGAACACCGGTCACCGGCCAACACGAAAGGGCCGCCCCGAAGGACGGCCCCTGCAATGTCAACCAAGTCGGGCGCTCGGGCCCGTTGATTACTCGATGATTTTCGACACCACGCCGGAGCCGACGGTGCGGCCGCCTTCGCGGATGGCGAAGCGCAGGCCTTCTTCCATCGCGATCGG
>JANTFS010000201.1 GCA_024763335.1 Paracoccaceae bacterium
AAGCGGTGGGGGATGCGACGATGGAAACAGCCCTGGCGCGGGCGATGGAAACGATGAGCCTGAAGGATGCCGCTGCCACCGTGGCGGAGGCCTATGGTTTGCCGCGCCGCAAGGTCTACCAGGCGGCGCTGGAAATGGAGAAAGACACATGAGCGGCAAGACTTCGTATCTGTCCGGGTTGTCGGCTGAAGAGGCGGTGGCCTCGCGTTATGCGCGGCGGGGGCATGCGGTCGCGGCGCGGCGCTGGCGCGGGTCCGGGGGCGAGCTGGATCTCGTCTTTCGTGATGGCGAGGGGCTGATCGTCGTCGAGGTGAAAAAGGCGCGTGACTTTGCTCGTGCCGCAGCCCGGTTCACCCGCGCCCAGCTTGGCCGGATCGCTGGCAGCGTGTCGGAATTCGTCGCGACGGAGCCGCGCGGGCAACTCACCGATGTGCGGTTTGATCTTGCACTGGTCGATGGCACCGGTCGGATCAGGATCATGGAGAACCTCTGGGCGTGACGGCCATTGCTCTTGGATGCCCCACGCGCCATGTAGGGGGAAACCCGGGAGTTGCCCATGAGTCTGAAAGTTGCCATCCAGATGGACCCGATCGGCGCGATTGACATTGATGCCGATTCCACCTTCCGCATCGCCGAGGAAGCCCAGGCGCGGGGCCACAGGTTGTTCTACTACACACCCGATCGCCTCGAGTATCGCGAGGGGCGGGTGATGGCTCGTGGCTGGCCACTCACGGTCCGGCGCGAACGTGGCAACCATTTCGAACTGGGCGAGGAGGTTCTGGCCGACCTTTCGGATTGGGATGTGATCTGGCTGCGCCAGGATCCGCCGTTCGACATGGGATACATCACCACCACCCATCTGCTCGACATGGTGCACCCCGGCACCCGGGTGGTGAATGATCCGTTCTGGGTGCGCAACTATCCGGAAAAGCTGCTGGTGCTTCAGTTCCCGCACCTGACCCCGCCGACGATGATCGCCCGCGATCTGCGGAGCCTGCGCGAATTCAAGCACGAACACGGCGACATCATCCTCAAGCCGCTCTACGGCAACGGGGGTGCCGGGGTGTTCCGGCTCGACCCGAACGACCGCAACCTTGCCTCTTTGCATGAATTGTTCACCGGGATGAACCGCGAGCCGCTGATCGCGCAGAAATTTCTGCCGGCGGTGGAAAACGGCGACAAGCGGATCATCCTCGTCAACGGCGAGCCCGTCGGTGCCATCAACCGGGTGCCGGCGGCCGGCGAAACCCGCTCGAACATGCATGTTGGCGGGCGGCCCGAGAAGATCGGGCTGTCGGCGCGCGACCACGAAATCTGCGCCGCGATCGGCCCGTTGCTGCGCGAGAAGGGGCAGATGTTCGTCGGGATCGACGTGATCGGGGACTGGCTGACCGAAATCAATGTGACGTCGCCCACCGGCATCCAGGAACTTGAGCGGTTCGACGGCATCAATGTCGCCAAGATGATCTGGGAGGCCATCGAGGCCGAAACGGTGTGAGCGCGCGGCTGAGACTTGTGGCGGGCGTGTCGCGCGCCCTTGTCAAACCCCTCGTCGCCCGGACGCTCGACCCGCTGCCCCTGCGGCGGCGGTTCGAACGCTTTGCCCGGCTGGTCTTCCGCTTTCCGCCGTACACGCTCCTGCGCCCCATCCTCCTTGCGCCGGGGCTCGATGCCCTGCTGATCAGCAACCGCCCCGGCTCGCATCCGCCCCGGCTTGGCAAGGTCCTGCTCTACTTTCACGGCGGGGCCTTCGTTGCCGGGAGCCCTCGCACCCATGCCGCCATGCTGGCGCGGCTCGCGCGCATGACGCGCCTCGAGGTGATCGCGCCGGACTACCGGTTGGCCCCGGAACATCCGTTTCCCGCGGCGGTGGAGGATGCCCGCACCGCCTGGGATGCGCTGCTGGCGCGCGGATACGAGCCCGGCAACATTGCGCTGGGCGGTGACAGCGCGGGCGGCAACCTCGCGCTGGGGCTTTGCGCGGCGCTTCTGGCCGAGGGCCAGCGCCCGGCGGGGCTCGTGGCGTTTTCGCCGGTGACGGACCTGACATTCTCGGGACGGTCGGTGGTCGAGAATCGGCGGCAGGATGCGGTGCTGCCCGCCGGCCGCCGCCAGGACCTTTTGAGCTATTATCTGCCCGGCCACGCCCCCGAGGACCCCCGCGCCTCGCCGCTTCTGGCGCAGTTTCCCAACGCGCCACCGGTTTTTCTGCAATACGCCGCCACCGAGATCCTGCGCGACGATTGCCGGCGCATGGCCGCGCGGCTGCGCGATGCCGGCGGGGAGGTGATCTGCGACGAATGGGCGGATGCCCCGCATGTCTGGGTCATCTTCGATGGATACGTGCCGGAAGCGCGTGAGGGTTTGCGCCGCGCCGCGGACTTTCTGACCCGTCTCTGGCCCGACGATCAGGCGAGCGCGAAAGCCCCTGCGAGCCGGTAACTTAGGGCCTCGGCCACATGGGGTCTGCGCACCGCCGGCTCCCCGGCAAGATCGGCAATGGTTCGCGACACCCGCAAAACACGGTGATAGCCGCGCGCCGAGAGGCCGAACCGCTCGGCCGCGCGCAGCAGTAGCTCGCGCCCTTCCGCATCGGGCGCCGCCACCTCTTCGAGCACGGCGCCCTCGGCGTCGGCATTCACCCGTGCGCCCAGCTCGGCATAGCGGTCGGTTTGCACGGCGCGGGCGCGGGCGACACGCGCGGCGACAACCGCGGAGGTTTCGCCGCCGTCGGGCAGGTCGAGATCGGTGAAGGCCACGGGCGGCACGTCGAGCCGAAGATCGAACCGATCCATGAGCGGGCCAGAGATGCGACCGAGGTAGTCCTCGCCGCAACCGGGCGCGCGCGAGCAGGCGCGCGCAGCATCGGCCAAATGGCCGCATTTGCAGGGGTTGGCAGCCGCCACCAGCATGAAACGGCAAGGGTAATGCACATGGGCATTGGCCCGTGCGATGATGACTTCGCCGTTCTCGATGGGTTGGCGCAGCGTCTCCAGAACCGGGCGTGGGAACTCGGGAAACTCGTCGAGAAACAACACACCGTTGTGGGCGAGGCTGATCTCGCCAGGCTTGGCGCCGCGCCCGCCGCCGACGATGGCTGCCATTGAGGCGGTGTGGTGCGGCTCGCGAAACGGCCGGGTGCGCGAGATGCCGCCCTCGGTGATCAACCCGGCGAGCGACTGGATCATCGATGTCTCCAGCGCTTCCTGCGCCGTGAGCGGCGGCAGGATCGAGGGCAGCCGCGCGGCCAGCATGGATTTGCCAGAGCCGGGGCTGCCGACCATCAAGATGTGATGCCGCCCGGCGGCGGCGATCTCCAGCGCCCGTTTCGCGCGTTCCTGCCCCTTGACGTCGGCGAGGTCGCGGCCGCCGATTTCCTCGCGCACTTCGCCGGGCGCGGCCGGTTCGAGCGGGGCCTGGCCGGTGAAATGCCGGATCACTGCAGCCAGTGTCGGCGCGGCCAGCACCCGGGTCGCACCCACCCAGGCCGCCTCCGCGCCGCAGGCTTTGGGCACGACAAGCGCGCGCTCGGCCTCGGCAGCGGCGACGGCGGCCGGCAGCGCGCCGGTCACCGCGATCAGGGAGCCATCGAGCGAGAGCTCCCCCAGCGAGACGGTCTGCTCGATCTCCTCGGCCGGGATGGCCTCGATCGCAGCCAGAAGCGCGAGCGCGATCGGAAGATCGAAATGCGAGCCTTCCTTGGGCAGATCGGCGGGCGAGAGATTGATGGTGATTTTCTTCGACGGCAGCGCAATGGCCATCGCCGCGAGGGCCGCGCGCACCCGTTCCCGGGCCTCGCTGACAGCTTTGTCGGGCAGCCCGACGATTGCAAACCCGGGCATGCCCGCCGACAGCGCACACTGGACCTCGACAGGGCGGGCCTCAACCCCCTCGAATGCAACAGTATAGGCGCGCGCAACCATGCGTGTCTCCGGCTCCTGGATGACACATGGTTAACGAGGCTTTGGTTTAGGAAAGGTTAACGCCGGCGCCCTGCGACGGTCTCATGGCCAGGGTCGTGACGGCAGGTCCATGGCATAGGGCTCGGGGTCGTAGGCCAGCTTGAGCCCCTCCTCGCGCCAGGCCCGGAAGGCGGGATCGGCGAGATGGGCGTCGACATAGGCGCGCGCCGCAGGCCCCACCTCCAGCCCGTAGCCGGCGATCCGCGCCGCCACGGGCGCGTAGAACACGTCGGCCAGGCTGTAGGCGCCAAGGAGCCAGGGCTCGTCATTGCCGAAACGCGCGCGCGCGGAACTCCAGATCGTGTCGAGCCGCGCAAGATCGGCGCGCAGCGTTTCGGATGGCACGAAGCCCTCGTAGACCTTGAGCAGTTGCATCGGGCAGTCGCTGCGCAGCGCGGTGAAGCCCGAGTGCATCTCGGCCACCAGCCAGCGCGCCCGGGCTCGTGCGGCGGCGTCCCGCGGCCAAAGCCCGGCATCCGGGTGACGCTCGGCGAGTGTTTCGGCCATGGCCACCGTGTCTCCAATGACCTCGCCTTCGGGGGTGCGCATTACCGGAACCAGCCGGGCCGGCGCGAGCGGCGCAAGATCTTCGGCCATGGTGCCGGCATACAGGCCGATCATGTGGGTGCGGTAGGGGATGCCGAACTTCTCAAACATCAACCAGCCACGCAGCGACCAGCTCGAAAACGTCTGGTCGCCGATGAAAAGATCATAAGTCATGGTGGCAGGCTACGCAGCCTCGCGGAATGCGCAAGCACCGATGTCATGGCAGGTGGTTGATCCGCCCGGCGTCCCAGCCGCCCGGGCCAAGCCGGATTTCCGTGACCGAAAGGTTGTCGACCCGCTGGGCGAGCACGTCGCGGACCGGTCCGCCGAGCGCGCGGTGGATCTGGGTCAGGATGACGCCAAAATGCGCCACCGCGATCAAGTCCTGCCCCGGTGTGACAAGGGCGTCGATCGTCGCGTTCACGCGTTCGGCCAGATCGACAAGATTTTCGCCGCCGGGGGGGCGCACCTCGGCGGGGTTGGTCCAATAGGCTGCGGCGGCCTCGGGGTCTTCGGCTTGAAGGTCTTCGGCCGACCGGCTTTCCCATTGGCCGAAATTGAGCTCTCGCAGGCCTGCGGCATGCGGCAAACGCGCGCGCGCGGCCTGGATCGCATCGGCGGTGGCGACAGCGCGGGTGAGATCGGAAGAGACGACGGGCGCATCCGGCAGGAAGGCCGAGAGCCGCGCAAGCGCCGCCGTGTCGGACAGATCCGCCGGCGCATCGGTCCAGCCGACGAGGTCTTTTCGATGTGTCGGCCCGTGCCGCACCCACCACACGGTGGTCATTCAAATCCCTCCGGCAATGTGCCTTTCAGGACCATCGGCAGTCCCGCCATCACCGCCACGACAAGCTCCGCACGCGCGGCCAGGCTCTGGTTGAGCGCGCCTTGCGCCGACCGGAAATGCCGCGCCATGGCGTTTTCCGGCACGATCCCCGCGCCGACTTCG
>JANTFS010000202.1 GCA_024763335.1 Paracoccaceae bacterium
CCCGATGACCGCCGACCCGAATACCGCGCGCGCACAGCGGGCAAATTAACCTTTCCTTCGGCCTGCGCGGGTGATGTAACCAAGGGAACACGAAACAGATTCGGGAGGCACCCATGGCGGGTTCGGTCAACAAGGTCATCCTCATCGGCAATCTCGGCGCCGATCCCGAGGTGCGGTCGTTTCCGTCGGGCGGCAAGGTCTGCAACCTGCGCATCGCAACGTCGGAAACCTGGAAGGACCGCGCCACCGGGGAACGCCGCGAAAGGACCGAATGGCATCGGGTCGCGATCTATTCGGAACCGCTGGTGCGCGTCGCCGAACAATACCTGCGCAAGGGCTCCAAGGTCTATCTCGAAGGCCAGTTGGAGACTCGCAAGTGGCAGGACCAGTCGGGCCAGGACCGCTACACGACTGAAATCGCGCTGCGCCCCTACCGCTCGGAGCTGACCATGCTCGACGGCCGCGGCGATGGCGGCGGCGGTGGCGGTACCGGCGGCGGAGATTACGGCGGCGGCTACGGTGGTGGCTCCGGCGGCGGCGGCGCGGGCGGCGACCGTGGGCCCGCCGGCGGCGGCGCGCCCGGCGGCGGTTTCGACGACGAGATCCCGTTCTGAGGCCGGACCGGCGCCCGGGCGGATCTTGAGACAGGCGGATCGCGGACACATCTGACAAGGGCGCGGAGGATCCCGCGCCCTGTATCCGTCACGACACGCGGGGGCAAATCATGGCCTGGTCCTTTCCCATCGGCCACCTGTTCGGCAGCGAACTGAGGGTTCATGCCACCTTTTTTCTGCTGCTGGCCTGGATCGGAGCGGCGGTCTGGGTGGAGAGCGGCCCGGCCGCCGCGCTGGTGAGCCTGGTCTACGTGCTGCTGCTGTTCGCCTGCGTCGTCGCCCACGAATTCGGCCATGCGCTGACCGCGCGCCGCTTCGGCATCCGCACGCCCGATGTCACGCTGCTGCCCATCGGCGGTGTCGCGCGACTTGAGAAGATGCCGGAAAACCCGCTCGAGGAGATCCTGGTCGCGCTCGCCGGGCCCGCGGTCAACGTGGTGATCTTCGGCGTGCTGTTCGTGCTGCTCGGGGCCGATGCCTTCGTCTCGCTCGACCCCGCGAACCTGACCTTCGCCCAACTTCCCGCCCAGATCGCCACCCTCAACCTGGTTCTGGCGCTGTTCAACCTGCTGCCCGCCTTCCCGATGGACGGCGGTCGGGTGCTGCGCGCGGCGCTCTCGCTGGCGATGGATCGCGCCGCCGCCACCCAAGCGGCCGCCGCCGCGGGCCAGGGCCTGGCGCTGGCGATGGGGATCTACGGCCTGATCGCGGGCAACCCGGTCCTGTTGCTGATCGCGTTTTTCGTCTTCGTCGCCGCAGGCTCCGAGCGCGCCGACGAGGCGCTCAAGACGCTCGCGCGCGGTATGATGGCGCGCGACGCGATGATCACCGAATACGAGACCCTTGCCCCCGACGACAGCCTCGAGGCCGCCGCCACGGCCCTGATCCGGACCACCCAGCACGAGTTTCCCGTGGTCGACCGGGCGACCGGCGCGCCGGTTGGGCTGCTCACCCGACCAGCCCTCTACAAGGCGCTGGAAACCGGGTCGCGCGCGCGGCCCGTGCAACAGGCGATGGAGCCGGGCCTGCCGGTGGTGGCGCTCAACACCGGGCTCGCGGCGGTTCTGGAAAAGATGGAAACCGGCGCGCAGGCCGTCGGCGTGATCGGCCCCGCGGGCGCGCTCGTGGGCTACGTCACCCGCGAAAACATCGGCGAGCTGCTGGTGGTGGCCAATTCCCGTAAGGGCGCACGACTGTAGTCCCGAAGCGCCGGCCCCCAACGGCGCGTCGGACCGCAGCGGCACCGGGGGGGAGCACCCGCGGACCCTAGCGCCCCGCGAGCCCGTCCGCCAGCACGCCCCGCACCACGTCGAGATCGACCCCGTCGGCGACGAAAGCCGCACCGATGGCGCGCGCGAGGATGAAGCGCAGCCGGCCGGCCTCGACCTTCTTGTCCTGCATCATCAGCGCCATCAGCCCGTCGGCATCCGGCAACGCGCCCGGAATGTCGGCAAGATCGCGCTTCATCCCCATGGCGGCGAGGTGGGCGCGCAGCCGCGACGGCGCCTCCTGGCTCATCAACCCGAGCCGGGCCGAGGTTTCGAAGGCCAGTGCACAGCCGATCGCCACGCCTTCGCCATGCAGAAGCCGGTCCGAGTAGCCGGTCGCCGCTTCCAACGCATGGCCGAAGGTGTGGCCGAGGTTGAGCAGCGCCCGGTCGCCCTGCTCGGTCTCGTCGCGCGCAACGATATCGGCCTTCATCTGCACCGAACGGCGCACGGCCTCCCGGCGCAGCCCCTTGTCACCGGCCGCCAGCGCGGGACCGTTCGCCTCGAGCCATTCGAAGAAGTCGAGCGAGCCGAGCCCGCCGTATTTGACCACCTCGCCGTAGCCCGCGAGAAAATCGCGCGGGGCGAGCGTGCCGAGCACGTCGATATCGGCCAGCACCAGGCTCGGCTGGTGGAAGGCGCCGACGAGGTTCTTGCCATGCGGCGAGTTGATCCCGGTCTTGCCGCCGACGGAGCTGTCGACCTGGGCGAGAAGGCTGGTGGGGATCTGCACGAAGCGCACGCCCCGGCGCAGGATCGCGGCCGCAAAACCCGCGAGATCGCCGATCACCCCGCCACCGAAGGCGACGACCACGTCCTTGCGCTCGATCTGCTGGGCCAGCAGCCACTCGACCACCTCCTGGAGATGCGCCCAGCTCTTGGTCGCTTCCCCGGCAGGCAGGATCAGCGCCTCGGCGTCGATCCCCCCCTGGGCCAGCGCCGCCGTCAGCGCCTCGAGATGCAGGCCCGCGACCCGCGCCTCGGTCACGATCGCCACCCTGGGCCGCGCCAGCAGCGGCGCGATCTCCGCACCGGCGCGCGCGACAAGACCGGGGCCGATGCGCACCGGGTAGGACCGGTCGCCGAGCGCGACCTCGACGACGTCCACATCCACGGGGCGTTTCTCCGGCACGTCTTCCATCAATCGGGTTCTCCCAAAACGTCGGGCCGGGTTTTCAACACCCGGATCACCTGGGTCGTCATGTCGCCGATGGTGTAGCCCGGGTGGGCATCGACGACCAGCTCGGCCTTGGCGTAGACGCCCACCCGCGCCTCGTAGAGCGCCCGCAGGGTGCCCTTCGGGTCGGCCGTGCGCAGAAGCGGGCGGGTCGATTTGTGGCGCACGCGCTCCCACAGCAGGTCGAGGTCCGCGCGCAGCCAGACCGCGACGCCCGTCTCGTGGATCAGCGTGCGGTTGTCTTCGCGCAGGTAGGCGCCGCCGCCGGTCGAGAGCACGCAGGGCCCCAACGCCATCAGCCGGGCGATCACCTCGGCCTCGCGGTTGCGAAAAAACGCCTCTCCGTCGCGGTCGAACACTTCCGCCACCGTCATTGCCGCAGCGGCTTCGATCTCGTGGTCGCTGTCGAGGAACGGAACCGAGAGCCGGTTGGCCAAGGCCCGGCCAACCGCGGATTTGCCCGCGCCCATCATTCCCACCATCACGATGGGCTTCTTCACCACCAGTGCCAAACGGCAAGCCTCCGCTCAAGAAATTGCGTGACGCGTCCATGGCGTGAACGCCGGAAACATGCCATATATGACTTCGGCGGATGGGAAAACCGGGGAAAGCGAGGAACCGATGATCGGGCAGCTTATCAAACTCGTTCTTGGTCTTGGCGTGCTGGCCGCGATCGGGCTGTCGATCTATGCCTATGTGGGCGATCTCGCGCCCGATCCGCGCCAGGAAAGTCTCACGGTGATCCTGGATGCGGGCTGAGGACGCAGGCAGCGACCAACCTGTCGCGGGGGGGCCGCGCGCGGCCCGGGCGCGCAGCCTGCTGTTCGTTCCCCTCCTCGCCCTGGCCGGCGCCAGCGCGGCCCAGGAAAACAGCCCGCCGATGTCGGCGATCGACTGGCTGTCCGACAGTGTCGCCGTGCCCGCTCCCGAAGACAGCGCCCCCGCTGGCGGCACTGCCCCCGACGGCGCCAGCCCGCAGCTCCCGGCCTCGGCCCTCCTGCCCGGCGTCGAGCCGACCGCCCCGCTTCCCGGCCTTGCCCCGCTCGACCCGGTGGCGGTCGCCCCGCTCGATACACCGGCCGCGAGCCTCGATGGCATCGGCATCCTGTCGCCAGCGGTGACCGGGTTGCCGGCCGGGCTCTGGGGTGTTGCGCGGCCCCGGGACGTCGCGCGCCGGATCCGCGCCGAACGCCCCGAGATGCTGCCGGCCCTCCAGGCACTCGTGCAAACCATCCTGCTGGCCGAGCTGGACCCGCCGCGCGGCCCCGGTGGCGACGGGCGCGAGGTGTTCCTGGCCCGGGTCGACAAACTGCTTGAGATGGGCGCATTGGAGCCGGCCAACGCGCTGCTCGAACGCGCGCCGCGCGACGATCCGCAGATCATTCGCCGCCACTTCGATGTCGCCCTGCTTCTGGGCGAGGAGCAACCGCTTTGCGACGTCCTGGTCGCGAGCCCGCAGCTCTCGCCCACCTACCAGGCGCGGATTTTCTGCCTTGCGCGCGCGGGCAACTGGGACGGCGCGGCCCTGCTCTTCGGCACCGGCACCGCGCTCGATCTGATCTCCGACGACGAGGCCGACCTGCTGGCGCGCTTTCTCGACCCGGAGCTGTTCGAGGGCGAACCGCCGCTCGACATCCCGCTGAACCCCACGCCGCTGACCTTTCGCATGTATGAAGCCATCGGCCAGGCGATCCCCACCCAGGGGCTGCCGCTGGCCTTCGCGCACAGCGACCTCAGGCCGAACATCGGCTGGAAGGCCCGCGTCGAGGCCGGCGAACGGCTGGCGCGCACCGGCGCGGTGTCCGACAACCAGCTCTACGGGCTCTATACCGAGCGCCGCGCCGCCGCGTCGGGCGGTGTCTGGGACAGGGTCGCGGCCGTTCAGACCCTCGAAAGCGCGCTCCAGGCGGGCGACCGCGCCGCCACCGCCGAAGCCCTGCCGGCGCTCTGGGCGGCCCTGGCCGAAGCGCGGGTCGAAGTGCCGATATCGCGTATCCTCGGCGCACAACTCGCCGACATGAAGCTCGAGGGCGCCGCGGGGGCGATCGCATTCCACATGGCGCTTCTGTCGGATGAATACGAAGCCCAGGCCGTGCAGGCCAAGCCCGAAACGCAGCAGGACCGCCTGCTCGTCGCGGTGGCCCGCGGGCTGGTGCGCGCCGGCCCGACCGATGACGCGCGCGCGCGCGCGGTGGTCGAGGGGTTCACCGCCGACGGTGCGCCGCCGCGCCTGGCGACGCTCATCGACGGCGACCGGCTGGGCGAGGCGATCCTGCGCGCGATAACCCTGCTGAGCGAAGGCACGTCGGGCGATTTCGACCAGGTGACCGACGCCCTCGCGCTTCT
>JANTFS010000203.1 GCA_024763335.1 Paracoccaceae bacterium
CTTGCTAACCTGCCTTCGGAATACGCAGCATCCGGAGGCCGCCATGCGCCGCTTGTTTCTCGCTCTTGCAATCGTCCTTGTCCCGCTCACGGCCGAGGCGCAATCGGAGACCTACCAGAAGATCGGCTGGTGGGAGATCGTCTATTTTCCCGGGGCTGGCGCCTGCTCGGCGCTGGCGGAATTCGAAAACGGCGTCTATTTCCTGATCGGGCTCGATACCACGTCCGGGGATCTTTCGCTCGCCGTCGCGATCTTGAACCAGTCCTGGGGCTCGATCGTGCCAGGCGACGAATACGAGGTCACTGCCACCTTCGGGCGCAAGGGGCCATGGTATCTGACCATGTATGGCACGAAGGCCGATGAGCTTTTCGGGCTGGAGGCGACATGGGCCGCCGACAGCGACAGCGCCGGGCGGTTTGTCGAAGAATTCATGGCCTCGGTCAACATGAAGTGGGCCTATCAGGGCACGGTGCTGGGAGACTTCTCGCTCAAGGACTCGCGCAAAGCCTTCAACGCAACGCTGGAATGCACCGAGGTCCATCTCGGATCGGGTGACGCGGGGGGCGGAAAAGACCCGTTCAGCGGCTCGAAACAAGATCCGTTTCAATAGGCTTTGGGCCAGCGCGGGGACCGTCGGCAGGGGAAAATATGCAACCTTATGAATTGATTAGGATCAGGGAAACCTCTGCGCAATCATGATCAAGTCACGCCGAATCCCGATGCGCGGCAGGCAGGGCCCGATGGGCAGGAGGCAGGTATGATCTGGATTTCGTCATGACCGGGGCAGGCACGCCAATTCCTGTCATGATCGATGTGGATGGGCTGGACGCGCTGATCGCGGCGCTTGCGGCCGAGGGGCGCGAGGTTCTGGGCCCGGTGAGGCGCGACGGCGCGCTTGTCTTCGAGCCGATCGGCGCGGCGGGCGAGCTGCCGCGCGGCTGGGTCGACGAACAGTCCGGCGGGCACTACCGCCTGAAAAAGGAGGGCACGGCCTTTTTCGGTGCCACGAACGGCCCGCAGGGGATCAAGCGCATCCTGCACACGCCGCACCAGCGGCTGTGGCGCACCGAAGGCAGTGGCGATGCCACCGAGATCATCCCCGAACCGCTGGACGATACACGGCGCGCGGTGATCGGCGCACGGGCCTGCGACCTTGCCGCGATGGCGGTGCAGGACAGGGTGCTGATGGAGGGCACTTACGGCGATCCGCACTATGCGGCGCGGCGTGGCAGCCTCTTCGTGGTCGCGGTGAACTGCACCCGCGCGGCCGACACCTGTTTTTGCGCCTCGATGAACACCGGGCCAAAGGCAACGGCGGGTTACGACATCGCGCTGACCGAGCTGGAAGGCGGGCGGTTTCTCGCGGTCTCCGGCAGCGATGCGGGCGCGGCGATGCTCTCCGGCCTGCCCTCGGCCCCCGCCAGCGCGGCCGAGGAGGCGCAAGCCGAGGAGGCCATCGAGGGCGCGCGCGACCAGCAGCGGCGGATCGACACCGACGGGCTCCCTCAGATCCTGAAAACGCGCCCCGATCACCCGCGCTGGTCGGAGGTGGCTAGCCGCTGCCTCAATTGCGCGAATTGCACGATGGTCTGCCCCACCTGCTTCTGCACCACGGTCGAGGAGGTCTCTTCGCTCGAAGGGCCAGAGACCGAGCGGGTCGCCCGCTGGGCCTCATGTTTCACCGTCGATTTCAGCCATATCCACGGCGGCGCGGTGCGCGCGGGCGCGAAATCGCGGTATCGCCAATGGCTGACCCACAAGCTCGGCACCTGGGTCGACCAGTTCGGCGAGCTGGGCTGCGTGGGCTGCGGACGGTGTATCAGCTGGTGCCCGGTGGGCATCGATATCACCGAGGAAGCCGCAGCGCTGCGCCGGGAGGAGGGCTGAGATGGCGATCGAAGGGCTTGAACGGATCCTCGCGGGCCACCCGCTGTTTGCCAACATGGCGCCGGAATTTCTCGACACCCTCGCGGGCTGCGCCAAGAACGTTCGCTTCGCTGCCGGCGATTACCTGTTTCACGAGGGGGATGACGCCGATCACATCTACCTGATCCGCGAGGGCCAGGTCTCGCTGGAAATCTCCGCGCCCGGACGGGGCAGCATGGTATTCCAGACCGTCGCCAGCGGCAGCGTGATCGGGTTGTCGTGGATCGTGCCGCCCTACCGCTGGCGATTCGATGCCCATGCCCGCAGCGATCTGCGGGTCATCGAGTTCGATGCCCGGTGCGTCCGGGGCAAGTGCGATGCCGATCCGGTGCTCGGCTACGCGGTGTTGAAACAGATCATGCCGGTGCTCGTGGAACGGCTCCACGACACGCGGGTGCAGATGTTGGACCTCTACAGTGCAGGCAATTGATTCCCATACCGACCCGATGGTGCCGGTGATCGCAAAGGTCACCCGCGTGACCCGAGACCTGTCCGATGTCGTCACCTTCGAGATGGAAGCGGAGGGCTGGCGCGGCTTTGCGCCGGGCCAGTTCAACATGCTTTCCGTCTTCGGGGTGGGCGAGATCCCGATCTCGATCTCGGGGCCCCAATCGGACAGCTCGAAGATCATCCACACCATTCGCGATGTCGGCCCCGTATCCCACGCGCTCGCGTCCTTGCGCACGGGCGCCGTTCTTGGCTTGCGGGGCCCCTATGGCACGCCCTGGCCGGTCGAGGCCGCCAAGGGCCGCGATGTGGTCGTGGTCGCCGGCGGCCTCGGCCTCGCGCCGGTGCGCCCGATCCTCTACGAACTGATGGAAAACCGCGGCGATTACGGCAAGGTCACACTGCTCTACGGCGCCCGCAGCCCCGGCGACATCCTGTTTGCCGAAGAGCTCAGGCAATGGCGCTCGCGGCTCGACATGGGCGTCGAGGTGACCGTCGACCGCGCCGATCCGAGCTGGCACGGCCATGTTGGCGTTGTCACCGCGCATCTGCGCGGCGCCGATTTCGACCCCAAGGCTACAACCGCCTTCATCTGCGGCCCCGAGATCATGATGCGCTTCACCGCGAACGGACTGGTCGATCTGGGGGTGGCGCCGGGCGACATCCACCTCTCGATGGAGCGCAACATGCAATGCGGCATCGGGCTGTGCGGCCATTGCCAGCTCGGCCCGCATTTCGTCTGCAAGGACGGGCCGGTGTTCGACTGGGCGGTGATCAAGCCGCTGATGCGGGTGAAGGAGCTGTGAGATGAGCGCACGACCAAGGCTCGCGGTGTGGAAGTTCTCGTCCTGCGACGGCTGCCAGCTGTCGCTGCTCGATTGCGAAGACGAGGTGCTCGCGGTCGCGAACGCGATCGAGATCGCCTATTTCCCCGAGGCCACCCGGCGCGACGATGACGGCGGGCACTACGACATTTCCTTCGTCGAGGGCAGCGTGACCACGCCGCACGAGGCGGAGATGATCAAGGACATCCGCGCCCGTTCCACCACGCTGATCACGCTGGGCGCCTGCGCCACTTCGGGCGGCATTCAGGCGCTGAAGAACGGCGCCGATGTGGGCGGCTTCATCGACGCGGTCTATGCCCATCCCGAGTTCATCACCACGCTCGACACGGCCACGCCGATCTCCGACCACGTCAAGGTCGATTTCGAGCTGCGCGGCTGCCCGATCTCGAAGAAAGACCTGATCGAGCTGATTTCTGCCACCCTCGCGGGCCGCACGCCGCAGACGCCGGCCCATGCCGCTTGCATCGAGTGCAAGCTCGCGGGCCATGTCTGCGTGATGGTGGCCGAGGGCAAGCCCTGCCTCGGGCCGGTGACCCATGCCGGCTGCGGCGCGCTCTGCCCGGGCTTTGCCCGCGGCTGCTACGGCTGCTTCGGCCCGAAGGAGACGCCCAACACCGCCGCGCTCGCGGCGCAACTGGCCGCGAATGGCGCGGACAAGCGCGCGATCCGGCGGCTGTTCTCCACCTACAACACCAACGCGCCCGCGTTCCGCGAGGAGGCCAAGGCCCATGAGTGACAAGACGATCAAGGTCGACATGCTCGCCCGCGTCGAGGGCGAAGGCGCGTTCAAGGTGGTGGTGCGCGATGGCGAGATTGTCGGCACAGAGTTTCGCATCTTCGAGCCGCCGCGCTTTTTCGAGGCTTTCCTGCGGGGCCGCGACCATTCCGAGGCCCCCGACATCACCGCGCGGATCTGCGGGATCTGCCCGGTCGCCTACCAGATGTCTTCGGTCCAGGCCATGGAGATGGCGCTGGGGGTGGAGGTGAGCCAGCCGATCAAGGACCTGCGCCGGCTGCTCTATTGCGGCGAATGGATCGAAAGCCACATTCTGCACGCCGCGATGCTGCATGCGCCGGACTTTCTCGGCTATGCCAGCGCGATCGACATGGCCAATGACGGGCACGCCGACACGGTGAAACTGGCGCTCGACTACAAGAAGATCGGCAATTCGATCGTCTCGGCCGTGGGCGGGCGCGAGATCCACCCGATCAACGTCAAGGTCGGCGGCTGGTGGAAAGCGCCGCGCCGGAAAGACCTGCTGGTGGTTCAGGAGAACCTCAAGCGCGCGCTGGACATGGCGGAGGCTTTCGTGGATTTCACCGCCGCGCTGCCCTACCCCGACAAGGCGCGCGACTATCACATGGTCTGCATCGAGGAGCCGAACGGCCGCTACCCGATGTATGAAGGCACGCGTCTGATTTCGAACCGTGGGATCGACATCGGGGTGGCGGAATACAACGACCATTTCGAGGAGCTGCACGTGAAGCAATCGAACGCGCTGCATTCGCGCAGCACGGATGGCGGCGCCTATCTCACCGGGCCGCTGGCACGCTGGAACCTCGCCTTCGACAAGCTCTCCGAGCGCGCCAAGGCGGCGGCGACGCGGGCGGGGCTGGGCCGCGAGGTGAAGAACCCCTACCGGAGCATCGTGGTGCGGGCGGTGGAGAGCCTTTATGCCGTCGAGGAAGCGATCCGGCTGATCGACGCCTACGAGGAGTTTGACCCGGCGGCGCTGGAGATCACGCCGCGCGCGGGCACCGGCATGGGGGCCTCGGAAGCGCCGCGGGGCATGCTGTTTCACCAATACACGCTGGAAGACGACGGCAGCATCGCCAAGGCGCAGATCGTGCCGCCGACGGCGCAGAACCAGCCGTCGATCGAGGAGGACCTCGAGAGCTTCATTGGGGATGTGCTGGACAGGCCGGATGAGGAAATCCAGTGGTTGTGCGAACAGACGATCCGAAATTACGACCCTTGCATCTCCTGTGCGACGCATTTCCTCGATCTTACGATTGATCGGGGATAGGGGGTCGAATTGCTGACGCAATCCGACCGGCCGGGGGGCCAGCCCCCCGGACCCCCCGGGATATTTATGGAAAGATGAAAGGGGACGGGGTGAACCCATTGGTCATCGGCGTTGGCAATGACTTCGCGGGCGACGATGCCGCCGGGCGTCTGGT
>JANTFS010000204.1 GCA_024763335.1 Paracoccaceae bacterium
AGATCAAGAAAATCGTCGCCGGGCTGCGCACGACCGTCGAGGCGGCGCTGGCGCCGTATGACATCACCCCTCTTCTGACTGGTGCCCCGGTGATGCGGGCGGAAATGGATGCCATCAACGCGCGCGAAGAAATCTTCCTGAGCGTTGCCGGGCTTGTCATCGGCGGCCTTGTCATCTTCCTGTTCTTCCGCCGCCTGTCCTTCGCGATATTGGCCGGAACCGTCCCGGCCGCGTCGATCATCGTCACATTCGGGCTGCTGGGTTGGCTCGATATCCCCCGCTCCATCGCGCTGCAGATCGTCGCGCCGCTGATCATCGTCATCGCTTTCAACAATGCGATGCACCTGCTGTTTGCCATGCTGCACAGCCGGGCAGACCCGCACGCCGCCGCGACGCCGGTGATCGACGCGGTCGGGCATGTCGGACCGGCCAGCCTGATGACCAGCCTGACATCGGCCATTGCCTTCAGCGCCCTGACCTTCACCGAGTCCGAGGTGATCCGCACCTTCGGTGCCTTCGCCGCGCTGGGCACCCTTGCCGCGTTCCTCGCGGTGATCACCCTCATCCCGGCGCTGGTGGTTCTTGTGCCCCGGATCCTCGACGGCCGGAAACAGGCCGCAACACAGGACCGCAGCGAGGCGCTCTCGGTGCTTTGCACCCGGATCGACACCGGCGCCCGGCGGCGGCCGCGGATCATCATGGCATCGGCGGTGATCCTGTTTGCGCTGTTTGCCTACGCCCAGACGACCCTGACCCCGAACTACCGCTTCGTCGACAACGTTCCGCTTGCCTCCGAAACCCGGGCGGCGCTGGCCGCGATCGACGATGCCTTTGGCGGCTCGCAGCCGTTGCGCGTGCTCGTCCGCTGGCCTGCGGGAGATGCCGCGGCGGAGGCGGCCGTGGTCGGGCATCTGGCCGAGCTGGAAACCCGGCTGGCCGCGCATCCGGAGATCGGCTCGGTGTTGTCGGTTGCAACCCTGCGCGACTGGGTTGCCGCGCAAGCCCCCGCCACGGCCGGCGATCTCGACACGCTGCTGAAGGCGCTCCCCGAGTCGCTGCACAAGCATCTGATCGACCGCGAGGCAGGCGCGGCGCTGGTCAACGCCATGGTGCCCGACCAGACCACCGAGCAGAGCCGGCAGCTGGTGAGTGAGGTCACCGCCATCCTCGACGACATCGCCGCCGAGGCGCCGGGGATGTCTTTCGACGTGACCGGCACCGTCGCGCTCACCGCTGTCGAGACCGGGCGGATCATCGAATCGCTTCAGGTCGGGCTGCTGGTCGCGATCCTTCTGATCATCACGCTGATCGGGTTCACCTTCGGCCACATCTGGCCCGCCACGATCAGCGTGCTTCCCAACATCTTCCCGCTGGTTGCCGGCGCGGCGTTCCTTGCGGCGCGCGGCGGCGAGATCAACTTTGCCGGCGCGATTGCCATGACCGTCGCCTTCGGCATCGCCGTCGATGACACGATTCACATGCTCTACCGGTTCCGACGGGAACAGAAGCGGCTTGGCAATTCCGAGCTGGCGCTGGAGCGCACGGTGGCCCGGGTCGGCCCGGTGATCGTGATGTCGACCCTCGTTCTCATCGCCGGCATCAGCGTGCTGCTGCTCAGCGAAATGCCGATGAACCGGGATTACGGCATGCTGACCATCGTCATCTTCATCGCCGCCCTGATCGGGGATCTGATCTTCCTGCCAGCCCTGATCCGGGTCTACCTGGTTCGGATCTCGCGCACCGAAGGGGTCGCGGTGCCGGGGCAACCGGAAACGCCGGCCACCGGCTAGGCGGCGCCACCGCCGCTGTCAGCCGCGCGGCGCACCCGCCACGGCGCGCACGACCGGGTGGATCGTCTCGCGCCAGATATGTCCGTGAAACAGCGAGAAATGCCCGGCATCCGCAACCACGAGGCGGGACCGCCGGGCTGGTGGCAGCGCCCGGCAAAGCTCATGCGCGGCGGCCGTCTGCCCTGGGGCCGCGATGTCGTCGAAGGCGCCCTCGACGGTCAGCAGCGTGGTCTCGCGGATGCGCCCCGGGTCAATCTCCCGCCCGTCGAACTCGAGACGCCCCCGCGCCAGATCACGCCGGAGAAAGACCCGCCCGATGGTCTCGGTGAAAACCTTGGCGTCGAGGTCCATCACCGAGGAATAGAGATCGGCGAATGGAAAATGCACCGGGTCAAAGCCGTCGTCGCGGGCGAATTTCCGGCTCAGTTCGCCGTTTTCGTGGATCCGTCGGGCGCGGTAGGATTCGAGCCCCGCCAGTTGGGTTTCGGCCGGGTAGACCCGGCGCCCCCGGCCGGCGTAGCGCGACGGAACAAGGCTCAGGGCAATGGCGTCATACCACGATTGCGGCAGGCTGCGGATGAGGCGGACCACCGCCGTCGGGTTGGCAAGCGGGTCGATCGGCGCGGCCATGAGAACCAGCGCGGCGGGCTCGGCCCCCGCTGCGCCGCGCGCCAGATCGGCCACCGCCGCAAGCGCCGGCACGCCGCCTTGGCACAAGGCCATGACCGCGGTGTCGGGGCCAAGCCGGAGGATCGCATCGCGGATCGCGCGGATGTTGTCGTCGAAGCCGAAAACGCCGTGCGCGACCGGCACGTGACGGACATTCGCCCAATCGAGGACGGTCACCCGGAACTCGGCCAGCAGGCTGAGCACGACATCGCGCAGGAAGATCGGGAAATGCCCCGAGAGCGGCGGGACGAGGAGAAAATCGCGTGCGCAATTCCCGGTGTCGTCGGTGCGGAACTGGCGCAGCGTGTAGAATGGGTGGCGCTCGAGGGCCTCGGTCACGACCGTCCGGCGCGCGCCGCCGCGCCCCACCGCCTCGATCGCGAAGTCGCGGTAGAGCGGCTGGTTGGCGCCCTGGAACAGACCTTCGCCGCCGGTCATTCGCGTTCCCCCTCCCGACTTCGCGCCGCGTTGCTGCCCCTCGGCCCGATGACCCCCCTAGTGCTGGAGAACGTAGCGGCCCGGCGCCGGGTCGAGCGGCTCGAGCCCGGCCTCCGGCGCGCCCATCCGCGGCGGGTCCACCAGCTTGGGCGTGCCGTGGTCGCGCAGCCAGTCGGCCCAGACCGGCCACCACGACCCGGCGGTGGGCCCGTGTTTCTGATACCAGCTGTCCGGATCCTGATAGGTCGCCTCCGGCTGTCGGTGGCCCATGCGGTAGCTGCGCCCATGATGGCCGGGCTCCGACAGGATGCCGCCGTTGTGCCCGCCGCTGGTCAGCACGAAGGTCAGGTCATTGTCGGTGAACAGCGACGCCTTGTAGACCGATCGCCAAGGCGCGATGTGATCCTTTTCCGTGGCCAGAAGGAAGAAGGGCGCGGAGATGTCGGACAGCGCGACGACCCGCCCCTCGACCGCGAACCGACCGGCGGTGAGGCGGTTTTCCAAGAACAGCCCGCGCAGGTATTCGGCATGCATCCGGTAGGGCATCCGGGTGGTGTCGATGCTCCATGCCCCGATGTCGAATTCGGGCTCCTCCTCGCCCATCAGGAAGCGCCGAACATTGCGCGACCAGATCAGGTCGCGGGCCTTGAGAACCTGAAATGTGCCGGCCATCTGGGCCTGATCGAGAAAACCGCGCGCCCACATCAGGTCTTCAAGGTAGGCAACCTGGTTTTCGTCGACGAAGAGCATGAGTTCGCCCGCCTCGGAGAAGTCCGTCTGGGCGGCGAGCAGGGTGAGCGAGGCCAGACGATCGTCGCCATCGCGGGCCAGCGCGGCGGCGGTGATCGCAAGGATGGTGCCGCCAAGGCAGTAGCCGCAGGCGTGGATCTTCTGGTTCGGACACACCTGCGACACCGCGTCGAGCGCGGCCAGAACGCCTCTTCGGCGGTAGTCGTCGAGCGAGAGGTCGCGCTGCTCTGCGGTTGGATTGACCCATGAAATCGCAAACACGGTGAAACCCTGCCCGACGAGGTAGCGCACCAGCGAGTTCTCGGGGCTGAGATCGAGGATGTAGTATTTCATGATCCATGCCGGCACGATCAGGATCGGCTCGGCGTGAACCTTGTCGGTGGTCGGCGCATACTGGATCAGCTCGAACAGGTCGTTCCTGAACACGACCTCGCCGGGCGTGCAGGCGATGTTGCGCCCGACCTCGAATGCGTGCGACCGTTTCGGCTTGCCACTGAACGCGTGCGCCATGTCGCGGGCCAGAAAGCCCGCGCCGCGCACGAAGTTCTGCCCGCCGGTTTCGATGGTCCGTTTCACCACCTCCGGATTGAGCAGCGGCGAATTGGCGGGCGACACCGCATCGAGCATCTGGCGGGCGGCAAAGGCGACGCGGTCGGCACTGCGCTGACGCATGCCGCGCTGCTCCGCGGTGGCGGCGGCCCACCAATCCTCGGCCGCGAGGAAACCCTGTTTCCACGCCTTGTAGGGCAGCTTGTCCCAGTCCTCGCTGGTGAAGCGGTGGTCGTCGGGCTCGGGCGCGAAGGCGAGTTCGTCATCGGTCAGGCCAAGCGACGCGCGCCAGAGGTTGCGCCAGTATCTCGCGCCGAGTTCCGCCTGACGGCCGGGCGCGCGGCCAAAGGCAAAGGCCCAGTCAGACCACGCCGCCATGGCCGAGTAGGGCGAAACGCCGAATGTCATCTGCGCCTGGGTCGCGCTCAAGGCCCGGTCGATGACCTCGAAATAATGCATCTCGTCGGCGTTTGACGCGCGCCGGGCCGTCTGTTTCGGCGGCGCCGGTTTGGCCTGCGGCTCCGGTTTGGCCGGCGGCGCCGGTTTGGCCTGCGGCGCCGGTTTGGCCTGCGGCGCTGGCAGCCCCGGTTCTTCCCGCGTGCCGGCATCGCGTTTTGCCGGCGTGCGTGTCTGTCTCTTTCCCATGACAATCGTCCTTGGCGTTGCCCGAAAGCGGCGCCGGCAAGACCACATGGCCCAACCGCGCATGAACGCCTTGTTCGGTTCAACAGACCCCCATCATCGCACCGGCCGGGGCGCACCGCCTTGATGTCCGTCAAAGCCCGCGTGCCGATCCTGCGGGAAGCTCGTGGCCAGCTCCGGGCCGGGTGAAACGCCGCGCCAGCGCTGGACACCTTGCCGGACGATATGCACAAGTGAGCCAGAAATGAGTGAACCACGACCCGGCACCGCACCCGCGCGAGTTGCATGGAAGACCGCGCAGTTCGGCGGGATGCGGCGCAGGGGCCATCGACCGGGAAGAATGCGATGAATGGCCTGAAGGCAGAGGATCTCTGCCAGTCCTGCGATCCGAGCAAACTGCCGTTCCAGACGACGGCCGACCTCGCCGAGTTCGATGAGTTCATCGGGCAGGATCGGGCGCTCGACGCGATCCGCCTGTCATCCACCATCGCGCACCGCGATTTCAATCTGTTCGTGCTTGGCCCGGTAGGC
>JANTFS010000205.1 GCA_024763335.1 Paracoccaceae bacterium
CGTTCCAAGGCGCATTGTAACCGTTTTTCTGACCCCACCGTAACCGTTTTTCTGACCCCACCGTAACCGTTTTTCTGACCCCACCTTCCTTATGAGGCCGTGATCTGCGAGTCCCTGCGTGGTGTAGTTATGCAGGGATTTTCTCCATGGAGCGCTCAACTGTGGAACGGCATGCAAAATTGACCCCTGTATTGGGGTAATCGGCGTCCAAAAGTGACCCCCCTGATATTTCTGTTCAGAAGCTTCCTTGACAGATTGAGGGAGCGCGTTGGGGATGTTGGTTGTGGAGACGATTGCGAAGATCCGGCGGGCGTATTTTATCCAAGGGAAGTCGATCAAGCAGATCTGCCGGGATCTCTACGTGTCGCGGAATACGGTGCGCAAGGTGGTGCGGTCAGGCGTGACGGAGTTCAGTTATGACCGGTCCAGCCAGCCCCGCCCCAAGATTGACCCCTGGCGGTCTGAGCTGGATGAGATGCTGGCCGAGAATGCCCGGCAGTCCAAACGCCAACGCCTGACGCTGGTTCGGATTTATGAGGAACTGCGTAATCGAGGCTATGACGGCAGCTATGATGCGGTACGCCGCTATGCGGCCAGTTGGTCGAAGGCGACGCGGGAGGCATCGGCAGCTGCCTATGTGCCCCTGATCTTCCCGACGATATCGATGCGGCTTTGTTGCATAAATCACGTGAAGGATTCACTGTGTGAATCCAGCATGATAGCTGGAGTGCATGAGCAGTTGGGCCCCTACGAAGTACAAGACCACGAACTGGTCGGCTTACAATGAAGCGTTGAAGCGCCGCGGATCGCTTTCGATTTGGTTCGATCCCGAGATGACGTGGCGGCCACCACCGACCGGCAGGCGTGGTCGCCAACCGAGCTTCAGTGACGCCGCGATCCAGACCTGTCTGACCGTGAAAGTCCTGTTTGGACTGCCGTTGCGGCAAACCACGGGCTTCGTGGAAAGCCTGCTACGGCTGGCTGGCCTTGATTGGGCGGTACCGGACTACAGCACCCTTTGCCGCCGTCAGAGAACGCTGAACGTGCGCCTTCCGTATCGTAGCGGAACTGGCCCGCTGAACCTCCTCATCGACAGCACCGGCATCAAGGCCGAGGGTGAAGGTGAGTGGAACGCCCGCAAGCATGGCGGGCCGAAACGCCGGGTTTGGCGCAAGATACACATAGGGATCGACGAGGAAACACTGGAGGTCCGAGCCGTTGAGGTTACCACCAGCAATGTTGGTGATGCTCCCATGTTGCCCGAGTTGCTGAACCAGGTCCCGCCCGATCAGAACATCGGTTCGGTCACAGCCGATGGTGCCTATGATACCCGCAAATGCCACGACGCGATTGCTGCCCGTGGCGCTCATGCCGTCATCCCACCCCGCAAAAATGCCAAGCCATGGAAGCCCACGAGCGCCGGGGCCATCGCCAGAAACGAAGCGGTCAGTGCTTCGCGATACCTGGGCCGTGCCATTTGGCGACGATGGAGCGGATACCACCGCCGAAGCCGTGTCGAAACGAAGATGCATTGCGTGAAACTGATGGGGCAGAGCCTCATGGCGAGGGACTTCGACCGGCAGGTCGCGGAAATCCAAGTCCGCATCGCCGTCCTCAACCGCTACACCGCTCTTGGCATACCCAACACAGAGGCCGTAGGATAAGTCCGTCCGGGGAAAGGGGAACTCCGCCCCTCAGTGGATTTGTGCAACAAAGCCGTGGTGCGTTACAAGGATCGGGCGCGGCATTGTGCTGCAAGTTCAAGGCGTTGATGGGCTCGACGCACTGATTGCGAATGAGTTAGCCCAAGTGAAGGCCCGTAGGGGACGTTCTTCTGCCAGGAGACAGGGCAGGATAACGCCGTACTACGCGTGCGCGTGCGCGAGCTTGAAACCAAAAACACCGATTAGATCATGAGGCGACCCTGGAAGTGCTGCGCTCCATGATGCACCCTGAAACCCAACAATTCTTGGACATTCGCCCTTGGTGATGCACACCCTGATGCACGCCAAAACATGCGTAAACCACTTGCTTTATTGGCAATGATGCACACCCTGCACCCGGATCACAGTTTTCGCCTAAGAACGCCGCTTGAAACAACAACAGTGTAAATTTCCACCACCGTTGTCGTTTTACGCGCACGCGCGCACACGCGCGCAATGCAAGATAACTCACACCTATAAATCGCTTATTGTCACCCGCCATTTCGGTCGTTCCGCCAAGGCCCTGGGTGTTACAAACGTGACACCAACTACGTCACCAACCAAAAGGACACGGCCCGATGCCCTTTGACTTTCCGCCCGATACAAACGCCCGCCTGATCGCCCGCCTGGCCCGTGCAGGCGTATTGAACGACCCCGCAACCTGTTCCCAATGGCTGCGGAGTCGTGTTGACCGAGCCCAACGGCTCCAGCTTATGGACGATCTGTTCCCTATTTCCGTCGCCGCAGTCGCCGCATAAACGCAATTCGTCGACGGGCAATTTCTCTTTGTTCGTCGGCCGCCGCCTCGTCGTTGATCAGGTCTAACCGCGCCTGAAAGTCAGCTTCAATTTCCGACCGTGGAATGCCGTCGGGGAACTGAACTCGCTCCATCAGCCCCATATTGGCATTGCGTGATGCCCAAGCGGATTCAATCCACTGCTCTCGCTTGGCCTCGAACTGCGCCTTGGTCGTGCTTTCTACGGTCATACCAGTTTCCAGGAGGTCGCGTTCGTCCTGGGTTGGTGCGCGCCACCCATCGTCCCAGACAAAGGCGAACGGCTCGACATCCTCAACGAGATATCTCTGACCGTCCCAGTAAAAGCACACGCGATGCTTTACCTGCATTCCCGCCACCTCGTCGATCTCAACGCCCTCGAACTCGTCGCCGTTCCAGGGTTCGACCGGCTCCGATGGGTGCAGTGCGTTGGGCACCGCGCGGGGCTTCGAGTAGGTCAACACCGCCTTCTCAATATTCGGGAGTGTCAACGTCGCGTCGGCAAGCGCCCATGCCAGACCGATTTCCTCGTCCGAACGACCGTGCAGACCGGGATTGCCGACGCGGCGGCGGAACCCGCCATGCCCCATTCGGATCTCATCCCCGTCTTGGACCCAGCATTGATATTCCGGGAACTCGTCGGAGTGCAAAGCGCGGACAAGAGCCTCGTCGCTCTGGAATTGTTCGCAGGCCGCGCGTAGTCGGCCACGCCAGTCATTGAGGCGTTCTTGGACGAACTCGACATCCTCTGCCTTGAGGGGCTGTTTCGCCATGCGCTCGAAGCGAGACCAGTGGATCGAACCCTTTAAGTCGAGAGTCTTGAACCACCACGTCAGGGGCGCATAGTCGGTCAATGCGTCGATGCTCTCTGGCGGTTTGCACCATTCCCAGGGGTCGGCACGGATTTCGTCGAACAGCACGTCCAAGGCGTTTGCGACGGGGGCCACGACCGCCATACCACTCAAAGCCTTCGAGACCGTGCTTTTGTGGACTGGTCCGGTAATGCCCTCCAAACGTTCCCAATTGTCGGCTATCCAGGCGACGACGCGCTTATTGCCCAGGAGGAATTGCTTGATCGCATCCGCCTCTTGGAACACGAGACTATCTGCTTTGGTCGCCATCACCGATGCTCCTCAAGCCATGAAATGAGGTCGTCGCGCAGGTATCGCACAATGCGGGAATTCGGCTGCGAATAGGCCGGTCCAAAGCCATCCTTGCGCCAGCGGAACAACGTTTCGTCCGTGACGCCGAGGAACGCAGCGGCTTCTTGAGGGGTCATCACTTCGGGCGGGTTCGCGCGCACAATCACGGCGCGCAAGTCAGCGATCTGCTGACTGATCTCTAGGTTTTCCATTGATGGTACTCCAACGGGAATTTGGCGGATGCCCTACACGAGGGCGGCTCATCTTTTCCGCGTTGCCTAGTCGCCAGCTTTCCTGCGTCCTCGGACGTCAGATCGGCTGGCCGCACCGCCTTCCGTTGATACGTCGTAAAATAGTGGTGTTTCGCCTATTTACAACGAGAGATGCGGGTCTTGGCAGAAACAATTCGTTTCGTCAGGCGTTTGCCTTTCCGAGCGCGAACACATTTGACGGCCCGCGACCAAGCTCTTGGTTGATCTTTGAGGCGATGGCATTTGCCGCCGCCTTCTGCTCCTCCCGGGTTGGCTCACCGTAGTGGCCCAGCATTCGAAGGTCATTGTCGGTCATCGTCTGCTGCGCAAGCCAGCGATGAACGTGGCGCGGGGCGACTTCACGGGCGGCGGTCATCCAGAAATGGCGCAGATCGCCCGGCTTCGTCAGTTTCAGCGAATCCATCTGACCGAGGTGCCCACGGCGTTCACCGACAACGCGGCGCGATGGAAACACCCAGTCGCAGTCGTCATATCTGATCTTGCGTAGGCGTTTAAACAGTCTGACCGCGTCGTCCGAAATCGCAATCTCGCGGTCGTATGTATGCTTGCTGCGGCGGAATGTGACCGTACTGGTTTTGAGATCGACCTGATCCCAAGTCAGCGTGCGAAACGTCTCCTGACGAAAACCTGTGTACCAAGTCAACATCCACCACAGGCGAATGTGCTCATTGCCGACCTGCTCGATTTCGGCCCAGCGATCAGCCCACTGGACGGACATGTCGAGCTTGCCGGTCTCGACCCGGCTCTTGATCGTGGTGTTGTCCAGCAGCGATGGGATCGGCAGAGCGAGGGCGCAGAGGCGATTGATGAACCGGACAACCGCGCCCGCAACAACCGATGCCGTTCGGGCACCGTGCGGGCGCTTGAGCTGCAATGCGTTCAGGTATTGATTGATCTCAAGGATCGGCAGTTCATCCACATAAGTATCGGCCCAGTGGGTGAAGTGCAGGTTGAAGGAATTGCGGTAGTCCCGCGCTGTCTTCTCGACCATCGGAGCCTTGCCGGACGCTCGTTCACTCGTGCGGTGTTCGATGTATTGATCCAGAGCCTGCGCGAATGTCGGGATGCCGAGGCGCGTCTTTTCCAGTTCGCGCTCGTCGCGGGTGTGAACGTTACCTTCTTGAATATCGAGAAGGGCGGCGCCCATCTGTTTCTTGGCCCAGGCGCAATGCGTGCCCTTGTTTGCCCACTGGCCGAGTTTCACAGCCCGTGTCTTTTGTGACTTCGGATCCCATTTGTTGACCCACCAGGTTTTGACGCCGTTCTTGGTCACGCAAAGGCGCAGGCCCTTCACGCCGGGATCGGTGAACCACGTGGTTTTGTCTGCCGACAACGTCTTGAGCGTCGAATCCTTGAACTTGATCTGTGGCATATCGGTGTCCTTGTAAAAC
>JANTFS010000206.1 GCA_024763335.1 Paracoccaceae bacterium
AAGCCGGTGACGGATGCGGAGATGTTCACCAAGCCGACGCTTCTCTATTTCGGCTATACCTTCTGCCCGGATGTATGCCCGCTCGACAATGCCCGCAATGCCGAGGCGCTCGATTTGCTTCTTGCGCGCGGCTATGATGCGCAGATGGCCTTCATCTCGATCGATCCGGAACGCGACGACCCGGCCCGGCTGCGCGATTTCACCGACTATCTGCATCCGGAAGCCTATGGTTACACCGGAACGATGGAGCAGATCCGGGCCGCGAGCCAGGCTTACAAGACCTATTTCAAGAAGGAAGAAGACCCCGATCCGGATTACTACCTGATCGATCATTCGACCTTCACCTATCTGGTGCTGCCCGAAACCGGCTTTGTCGAGTTCTTCAAACGCGACGAAACCCCCGAGGCGATGGCCGAGCGGGTGGCGTGCTTCATCGACGCGATGAAGTGACGGCAAGACAGATTCACCCGCGTTAAATTGACCTGCGGCGATCTTCCGCATAGTGTGCCCGAAACGTGCGAACTGCGGTAAGGTATTGCGATGTCGGACAACCAGTTGCAGGATCTCGGCGATGACAGGACTCTCCTGCTCGTCGATGATGATGAACCATTCCTGCGGCGGCTCTCCCGGGCGATGGAGAAACGCGGTTTTGAAACCGAAACGGCTGAATCCGTGGCTGCCGGCAAGGCGCGCGTCAGCGCACGGCCCCCGGCTTTCGCGGTGGTCGATCTGCGGCTTGAAGACGGCAGCGGGCTCGATGTCGTGGAGGCCATTCGCGAGAAGCGGCCGGAGTCGAGGGTTGTCGTGCTCACGGGCTATGGCGCGATCGCGACCGCGGTTGCTGCCGTGAAGGTCGGGGCCACCGACTACCTTTCGAAACCTGCCGATGCCGACGATATCATCAACGCGCTTCTGGCGAAGAGCGATGAGCTTCCGCCACCGCCCGAAAACCCGATGAGTGCGGACCGGGTGCGCTGGGAGCACATCCAACGGGTCTACGAGCTGTGTGATCGAAACGTTTCGGAGACGGCACGGCGGCTCAACATGCATCGCCGGACCTTGCAAAGAATCCTGGCCAAACGCAGTCCGAAGTGACGGCGACGGCGCACTTGCGAACAGTCGGCAAACCGCATGGCCTGTTGTCGGCGGTTTTGCTGATGGCGGCCTGTGCTGCGCCACCGGGTGGCAGGGTGTCGGACACCGCCGGGGCCGGGATCATCATCACGCCCGACGATGGCGGGCTCTCCGTGGATGGCACCGGGATGCGGATCGATTTCGGCCGCGCGCCGGCGGGGGTGATCGCCGCGCTCGACCGCGATCTGGGGCGGAGCACGGAGCTGAGCCTTGCGGGCTGCCCGGCCGGTATCGTCAGCCAGCGCAGCTGGGGCGCGCTTGTGCTCACCTTCTCCGCCGAGCGGTTTGTCGGCTGGCGCAAGGGCGCGCAGACCGTCGGCCAAAGCTGCTCGGTCAGCCCCTAGCGCTTGTTGCGGATCGGGTCGGTCTCGGTGCCGCCGGGCAAACCTGGCCGAAGGCCCGGCGCGGGCCTCGTCTGCACGGGTGAGGGGGACGCAAACAGTCTCTGTTTCACCACGTTTCAATCAATCTCATAGCGCATCGTCGTCTGCTCGCGCGTGCTGTGCAGCCATCGAAAGCCCCGGCTCTGGTAGTAGATTCGGGCGGCGTCGTTCCCCGGGGAGAACCGTGCGTCGATGAAGCGAAACCCGAGCCGGCGGGCTGTGGGTTCGGTGACGGCAAAGAGCCGCGAGCCGATCGTCAGCGCATCGCCGGACTTGCCGATGAAGGTGGCGATTTCGCAAATGTCGGGATCGACCGCTTCGCCAGGCCCGACGCGCTGCACCGCCACCACCTCGCCATCCGCCGTTTCGGCCAGGTTCCAGGCGGAGGCGGCGGAATTGTCGTCCATCCAGGCGCCAAGCGCATCGGCGGCGACGCCCATGACATCCGCCATGCCGCGTCGGTCCGCGAGGCTTGCAGGACGCACCAAAACAGACACTATTTCACCGCTTTCAACAAATACTCGTGCCGGGCCACGAACGCTTCGCGCACTGCCTTGGGCGGCCTTAGATGCAGGTCCATTCCGGCGATGATGTCCGGGTCGGGCTTGCCGAAGAACTTGTTGCTTTCCGCCACCGAAAACCCGGCGATCTGGGTCGCCTCCAGCCAGGCAGAGATACGGTCGGCCTTCTTGATTGCCTTCTTCACCGCCGCCGGAACCTGCGCGGGCAGGCCGAAGCGGATGTTGATCGCCGCCTGAAGCCGGTCATCGAGCTCGCCATAGGCCGGGCCAACGGCAGCCTTCACCGGCGAGATCATGTCGCCGATCACATATTCCGGGGCGTCATGCAGGAGCGCGGCAAGCCGCCATTTGGCCGGAGCGGCGGGGTTCATGCGCCCGTAGAGCGCCTCGACGAGCAGCGAATGCTCGGCCACCGAATAGGGCCAGTCGCCGAAGGTCTGCCCGTTCCAGCGCGCCACGAAGGCCAGACCGTGGGCGATGTCTTCGATCTCGACATCCATTGGCGTCGGGTCGAGCAGATCAAGCCTGCGGCCCGACAGCATCCGTTGCCATGCGCGGGGTGGTGCCATGAGGGTCCTCCGTGATCGGCGTCACAATGGCGCGCGTATGGCTCATGTCAATGCAGGTGCATTGCCTGCGACGGCGCCGGGTGATACCTCGCGCGCAAAGAGATATTGGATGGAGGCACGCGGACGTGACCCAGGACTACATCGTGAAGGACATTTCGCTTGCGGAGTTTGGCCGCAAGGAGCTGGATATTGCCGAGACGGAGATGCCGGGGCTGATGGCGCTGCGCGAGGAATATGGCGCGTCGAAGCCGCTGAAGGGCGCACGGATTGCCGGTAGCCTGCACATGACGATCCAGACGGCGGTGTTGATCGAGACGCTGGTGGCGCTGGGCGCGGATGTGCGCTGGGCCAGCTGCAACATCTTCTCGACGCAGGACCACGCCGCGGCGGCGATCGCGGCGGCGGGCGTGCCGGTGTTTGCGATCAAGGGCGAGACGCTGGAGGAATACTGGGACTACGCCGACCGGATCTTCATGTTCCCCGAGGGCGGGGCCAACATGATCCTCGACGATGGCGGCGACGCGACGCTCTACATCCTGCTCGGCGCACGGGTGGAGAACGGCGAGGAAGAGCTCATCGCCGTGCCGACATCGGAAGAGGAAGAGGCGCTGTTTGCCCAGATCCGCAAGCGGATGAAAGAGAGCCCCGGCTGGTTCACCAAGCAGCGCGACATGATCCAGGGCGTCTCGGAAGAAACCACCACCGGCGTGCACCGGCTTTATGAGCTGGTCAAGCAGGGGCTTCTGCCCTTCCCGGCGATCAACGTGAACGATTCTGTCACCAAGTCGAAGTTCGACAACAAGTATGGCTGCAAGGAAAGCCTCGTTGACGGCATCCGCCGCGCGACCGATACGATGATGGCCGGCAAGGTGGCCGTGGTCTGCGGCTACGGCGACGTCGGCAAGGGCTCGGCGGCGTCCCTGCGCGGCGCTGGCGCGCGGGTGAAGGTCACCGAGATCGACCCGATCTGCGCGCTTCAGGCGGCGATGGACGGGTTCGAGGTGGTCACGCTCGAAGACGAGGCCCCGCATGCCGACATCTTCATCACCACCACCGGCAACAAGGATGTCATCCGCATCGAGCACATGCGCGAGATGAAGGACATGGCGATCGTCGGCAACATCGGCCACTTCGACAACGAGATCCAGGTCGCGGCGCTGAAGAACCACAAGTGGACCAATATCAAGGAGCAGGTGGACATGATCGAGATGCCCTCGGGCAACCGGATCATCCTGCTCTCCGAAGGCCGTCTGCTGAACCTCGGCAACGCCACCGGGCACCCGAGCTTCGTGATGAGCGCGAGCTTCACCAACCAGGTGCTGGCGCAGATCGAGCTTTGGACCAAGGGCGAAGACTACAAGAACGAGGTCTACATCCTGCCCAAGCACCTCGACGAAAAGGTCGCCCGCCTGCACCTCGACCGCATCGGCGTGAAGCTTTCGACCCTGAGCGCCGAGCAGGCCGACTACATCGGCGTCACCGTCGATGGGCCCTACAAGCCCGAGCATTACCGGTATTGATTTGCACCTTCGCGGCGGGGTCTTTCCTCCCGATCCCGCCGCGATCCTGTCTCCGGTTGCACTGTTCGGGGGGAAAACCTGGGGAAATTTCCCTTTGGTTTCGGCTGGTTTCCTCTTACCCTCATCTGCGATGGGCCGATGCCCAAATTCGAAGTGGGAGTGTATTATGGGAAGACGCGACGACCTCATCGCAAAATATGCGGATGACCTTCAGAACAAATGCGGCATGACGCCGGACATGGACCTGTTGACGAAGGTCACGATTGGCTGTGGCCCGGCGATCTACAATGCCGACGCCGAAACCGTGGCCGCGACACAGGAAAGCGAGCTTGAGACGGTCAAGAAGAACTTCCTGATCAAGAAGCTCGGCCTTTCCGATGGCCCGGAACTGATGGATGCCATCAACTCCGTGATCGAGACCTATGGCCGCTCGGAGCGCAACAAGTATCGCGCGGTTGTCTACTACATGCTGACCAAGCATTTCGGGAAAGAGGCCGTCTACGGCTGAACCCGTTTCCCTCGATTTTTTCGGGCGGCCCGGTTTGGCCGCCCTTTTTTCGTTCCCAACGTATTGAAATTGAGGGAATTTGTAACGAAACGAAACTTGCGCGCCAGCCGTGCTTTTCCTAGTGTCCTTGGCAAGGCCAGGATGGTCGGACCTGAATTCAGAGACACGTGTGGTGCTGAGGGAGCACGTGGGGTGGAAGGAGGGTCCGAGGGGTCGGGCCCTCCTTTTTCGATCAGAACAGAACCAGGATAACCCCGATGATCGCGCAGCCGATCGTCGCATAGCCGCCGTCGATCAGGGTCAACTTGAAAGGCCGCATGCCGTAGGCATTGTTGATCATGATCCACGGCGAAATCATGAACAGCCCGATGCCGCCGCCCGTCATCAAGCCCTTGAACGGCGTGTCGATCCCGGCTTGCGCGATGATGTGGCGCATCATGCCGGCTACCAGCACCATGGCGATGGCCGACAGGATGAACGGCAACGCGCTGCCATCCTTCGGCCTGCCGGTCTCGTCAACCTCAACCCCGACGGCCTCGACCCATGGCTTTGCCAACGCCATGTACCAAATGGCGCCAAACACCCAGCTTCCGGCTGCGGCAACGAGAACATTTATGATTTCCATGGGTTAC
>JANTFS010000207.1 GCA_024763335.1 Paracoccaceae bacterium
ATGCCGCGCTCCTGCTCCTGCTCCATCCAGTCCATCGTCGCGGCGCCGTCATGGACTTCGCCGATCTTGTGGGACTTGCCGGTGTAGTAGAGGATGCGCTCGGTTGTCGTCGTCTTGCCGGCGTCGATATGCGCCATGATACCGAAGTTGCGGTAGCGCTCGAGGGGATATTCGCGTGCCATGGGAGGAGGCCTCTTAGGGGGTTACCAGCGGTAATGGCTGAACGCTTTGTTGGCGTCGGCCATCTTGTGGGTGTCTTCGCGCTTCTTCACGGCCGAACCGCGGCCGTTGACGGCATCGAGCAGCTCGCCGGCGAGGCGTTCTTCCATCGTGTTTTCGTTGCGCGCGCGGCAGGCGTTGATCAGCCAGCGGATCGCCAGCGCCTCGCGGCGCTCGGGGCGAACTTCGACCGGAACCTGGTAGGTGGCGCCACCAACCCGGCGCGAACGAACCTCGACCGACGGCTTGATGTTGTCGAGAGCCTCGTGGAAGATTTCCACCGGCGCCCGCTTGACCTTGTCTTCGACGCGGTCAAGGGCGTTGTAGACGATCTTTTCGGCAGTCGACTTCTTGCCGTCGATCATCAGGTTGTTCATGAACTTCGTCAGAACCCGATCGCCATACTTGGCGTCGGGCAGGACTTCGCGCTTCTCGGCAGCGTGACGACGGGACATCTCGGTCTCTCCTTACTTCGGACGCTTGGCGCCGTATTTCGAACGACGCTGGCGACGGTCTTTGACGCCCTGGGTGTCGAGCACACCGCGCAGGATGTGATAGCGCACGCCGGGAAGGTCTTTCACACGGCCGCCGCGGATGAGCACGACCGAGTGCTCTTGCAGGTTGTGGCTCTCACCGGGGATGTAGCTGATCACCTCGTAGCCGTTCGAAAGGCGCACCTTGGCAACCTTCCGCATGGCCGAGTTCGGCTTCTTCGGCGTCGTGGTGTAGACGCGCGTGCACACGCCGCGCTTCTGCGGGCAGGACTCCAGGTGCATCGACTTGGAGCGTTTAACTTTGGGCTGCCGCGGCTTGCGGATCAGCTGCTGGATCGTTGGCATGGGGTCTCCACCCTTCGTTGCAACACTATGTTCATGGGGCGCGCGCCCCGGTTCTCGATTTCGCGCTTCACGCGTCCGTAAAACGCAAGCTGCCGCACCCGCCCCATTCCCTTGGGGCGACGCGGTGGGTTTCCAGAGGATCGGGGCTTATGCCCGGATCGTGTCCACTTCAACTCTGATGCAGGCGCACGGGGATTGCCCCGGTTGCCCAGATGAGGCGGCGTATATGGGGAGTCGGGGGGGTTGTCAACAAGGGGTTTTCGCCGCGCGGGGTCAATATCCCCGACGCGCCCGCCGCGCCAGACGGCGGGCGCGATAGAGGGTGAACAACCCCATCGCCACGACCAGCGTCGCGCCCAGCAGCGTCACCGGCTCGGGCCAGTCGCCAAAGACGATCCACCCGAGCAGAAGCGCCCAGAGAAGCCCGGTGTAGCGAAATGGCGCGATGAATCCGATCTCGCCCACCCGCATGGTCATCACCGACGCCAGATACCCGACGAGGATAAATGTCGCGGCGAGACTCAAGAGACCAAATTCCCGGCCCGAGACCGGGCCCCAGCCGGTCATCAGTGTTACGACGCCGGCGGGCGCCATGACCAGTGTCGCGCCGACCAACGCGACGGTGATCGACGGCGTTCCGGGCGAAAGCCGGCGCGCGGCCAGATCGCGCATGGTGACGAGCACGACCGCCCCCAGCGCATAGAGGGAATAGATGGTGAACCCCTCCGGCCCGGGACGGACGATCAGCATCACCCCGAAAAAGCCAACGGCAATGGCGAGGAGCCGGCGCCAGCCAAGCGGTTCGCGAAACACCATCGCGGCCCCCAGCGCCACGGTCAGTGGCAGGGCCTGCAAGATCGCCGTGAGGTTGGCGAGCGGCATATGCAGCAGCGCGTTCAGGAACAGGAAGGTCGCGCCCAGATCGGCGAGGCCGCGCAAGACGACGAGGGCCCAATCCCGGCGCGGCAGCTTGAAGCGGATGGCCCCCATGGCACGGCCGGCAAGGTAGAGCAGGAGCGTCGTGATCAGGCCACGCAGAAAGATCACCTGCGCCACCGGCAAGCTGTCGCCGAGCGACTTGATGGCCGTATCGTTGAAGGTGAACGCGGCCATCGAGAGCATCATCAGCCCCGCGCCGCGCAGATTGTCGGACAAAGCCGGGCGCGCCGTCACTCGGCCGCCTCGCCGAATTCCCTGCGGTAATCCTGCAAGGCCTCCTTGAAGGCGGGCAGGTCGACGCGAAACCGCTGCCGCAGCACGCGGCGCAGCTCGGCCGGTTCTGCCTTGAAATGGGCCTTCGGCATCGGGCCGCCGCTGTCATTGGTGCCGTGCACCCCGCGCACCCACATGAAATGTTCGCTCCGGGTCACGGCGGGCATCTTTTGCCAGATCACGTGGTGCATGAAATTGAGCACGTAATTGCCATCGCCCGGCCGGGTGCAGATCGCGAAGGCGATGCCGAGGAACGCCTCGAAACGCGGGAAGATCTCTATGCCGTCGCCCCCGCCAAACAGGTTCAGCCCGCGCGAATAGTCGATTGCCATCAGCCCGGTTTCGTTGAACAGCCGCCGGGTTTTGCCAAAATCCCGGCGCAGGCGCCTGACGAAATCGACCGACACCGCGTCGTCGTCATCATGGCGGAACTGCAGCACCGCCTCGGCGTCCGGGTCGATATGACGCTCGATCGCATCGGCGCAAACCTTGCGGTGATCCTCCGGGGGAACGAACTCGGCAACGAGCTGCGGGATCGCCTCGACATGGGCCATCATCCGGCTGCGCCACGGCTCCGGCAGGTCTTCCCCGAGCATGATGATGAGCTTGAAGTTCGGATCTTTCTGGCCCGCGATCCCGGGCAGGACCATGTGCTCGAACCAGGTGAAGCGCAAAGCGAGGCGCTTGGGGTCATAGAGAAAGGCGCGCCGGTTCGCGACCTTGGCATGATGCACCTTGAAGGCGCCCTTCGAGGGCACCGAAAAGCGACACAGCCCCAGAACCTGGACCCCTTTGACCGTGCTGTTTGCCGCCTCTGCCATGGCCGGACTATGTCAGATGCCCCGGCCTGCGCAAAGGGGAGGATCGCTCAAAATGACGAAGCCCCGCCACGGGGGCGGGGCTTGTCGGTAGTTTCAAAAGCGGGCCCGATCAGGGCTGCTCGTCGCTATCCGCCTCGGGCGTGTCGACGATGCCGGAATCGCCACCGCCGAAGATGTCGTCGGCAGAGATGTCCGTCGCGTCGGCCGGAGCTGCCAGCGCAGCGGCGGCTTCGGCCTCGGCGCGGGCCGCTTCGATCACCTTGCGGTCACGTTCCTGGGCGATGTGGCGCACCTTCTGGGTCGCGCCGCCGGTGCCCGCCGGGATCAACCGGCCAACGATAACGTTCTCCTTGAGGCCCACGAGCTTGTCGCGCTTGCCCTGAACGCTCGCTTCGGTGAGCACGCGCGTCGTCTCCTGGAACGAAGCCGCGGAGATGAACGACCGGGTCTGCAACGAGGCCTTGGTGATCCCGAGCAGGATCGGCTGGCCCTCGGCCGGGCGCCGGCCCTCGGCCAGCGCCTTCTCGTTGGCCGCGTCGAACTCGGCCTTGTCGACATGCTCGCCCTTGAGCAGCGTCGTTTCGCCCGAATCCATGATCTCCCACTTCTGCAGCATCTGGCGAACGATCACCTCGATGTGCTTGTCGTTGATCTTCACGCCCTGCAGCCGGTAGACGTCCTGCACCTCGTCGATCATGTAATCGGCCAGCGCCTCGACACCCATGATGGCGAGAATGTCATGCGGCGCCGGGTTGCCGTCCATGATGTAGTCGCCCTTCTGGACAAAGTCGCCCTCGACAACCGGGATGTGCTTGCCCTTCGGCACCATGTATTCCACGGGCTCCAGGCTCTCGTCTGCCGGGTCGATGGCGATGCGGCGCTTGTTCTTGTAGTCCTTGCCGAAGCGCACGTAGCCGTCGATTTCGGCGATGATCGCGTGGTCCTTCGGACGACGCGCCTCGAAGAGTTCGGCCACACGCGGCAGACCGCCGGTGATGTCCTTCGTCTTCGCGCCTTCGCGCGGGATCCGCGCAACGACGTCACCAGCCTCGACCTTGGCGCCATCTTCGACCGAGAGGATCGCGTCCACCGACATCGGGTAGGTGATCGGGTTGCCGGCCTCATTGCGCACCGGCTCGCCGTCTTCGCCCACGAGGATGATTTCCGGCTTGAGATCGGAGCCCTTGGGCGCCGAACGCCAGTCCGACACGATCTTCTGGGTCATTCCGGTGGCATCGTCGGTATCTTCGCGCACGGAGACACCGGAGATCAGGTCGACGAACCGCACCGTTCCGCCGGCCTCGGCGATGATCGGCAGGGTGTAGGGATCCCATTCGAACAGCTTGTCGCCGCGCGCCACCTTGGCGCCGTCCTTGACGAACAGCTTGGCACCGTAGCCCGGCTTGAACGCGGCGCGCTCGACGCCGTTTTCGTCCATCAGCGCCACGACCATGTTGCGGCCCATGATGATCTGCTCGCCAGCGGCGTTTTCGAGCGTGTTCGCATTGCGGAACTCGATTTTGCCGTCCTGGTTGGCTTCCTGGAACGACTGCTGACCACCCTGAGCGATGCCGCCGATGTGGAAGGTCCGCATCGTCAGCTGCGTGCCCGGCTCGCCGATCGACTGCGCGGCGATGATGCCGACGGCTTCGCCGACGTTCACCATCGTGCCGCGGGCGAGATCGCGCCCGTAGCACATGGCGCAGACACCCTCTTCGGCCTCACAGGTGAGCGGACTGCGGATGCGGATCGAGGCAAGCCCCGCCTCTTCCACCGCGTCGGCCTTGCGTTCGTCGATCAGCTCATTCTTGGCCACGACCACTTCACCGGTGCCCGGGTGGATCACATCATCCGCCGCAACGCGGCCGAGGATGCGTTCGCTGAGCGAGGCGACGATCTCGCCGTCGTTGATCGCCGGTTTCGCGGTGATCGCGTTCTCGGTGCCGCAATCATGCGAGCGCACGATCGAGTCCTGCGCCACGTCGACGAGGCGGCGGGTCAGGTAGCCCGAGTTCGCGGTCTTGAGCGCGGTGTCGGCAAGGCCCTTGCGCGCGCCGTGGGTCGAGTTGAAATACTCGAGCACGGTGAGGCCTTCCTTGAAGTTCGAGATGATCGG
>JANTFS010000208.1 GCA_024763335.1 Paracoccaceae bacterium
AGCCCCGAGCCCGGGCCGATCAACGTGGCGAAGACCGCCAGCGCCATGCCGACGATGCCGTACCAGACGGCGCGCTTCGCGCTTTCCTGGCCCGAAAGACCGCCCAGCGCGAGGATGAAGAGGACAGCCGCGACAATGTAGGCGGCAGTGGTGAATCCGAGTTCCATTCCCCTGATCCTTTATGATTTCTGGAACATGGCGAGCATGCGCCGGGTGACGAGGAAGCCACCGAAAATGTTGATCCCGGCCATGAAGACCGAAATGGCGGCAAGCAGGATCACCAGGAACGAGCCCGACCCGATCTGGAGCAATGCGCCCAGGATGATGATCGACGAGATCGCGTTGGTGATCGCCATCAGCGGGGTGTGCAGCGCGTGGCTGACGTTCCAGATCACCTGGAAGCCGACGAAGACCGCGAGCACGAAGACGATGAAGTGCTGCATGAAGCTCGGCGGCGCGACGACCCCGAGGCCGAGCAGCAACACCGCGCCGGTGCCGATCAGCACCGCCTGCTGCTTCGTCTGCTTGCGGAATTCGGCGATCTCGCGGGCGCGCTTCTCTTCCGGCGTCAATTCCGGCACCGGGGCCGGCTTCGGCTTGGCCGCGATCGCCTGCACCTTTGGCGGCGGCGGCGGGAAGGTGATCTCGCCCTGGTAGGTCACGGTCGCGCCGCGGATCACGTCGTCGTCCATGTTATGGACGATCTTGCCATCCTTGCCCGGCGTGAGGTCCGCAATCATGTGGCGGACGTTGTTCGAGTAGAGCGTCGAGGCCTGCGCGGCCATCCGGCTCGGGAAGTCGGTGTAGCCGATGATGGTCACGCCGTTCTTGGTGACGACCTTTTCGTCGGGCACCGTGCCCTCGACGTTGCCGCCGCGTTCGGCAGCGAGATCGACGATGACCGAGCCGGGCTTCATCGCGGCCACCATGTCCTCGGTCCAGAGCTTCGGCGCGGGCCGGTTCGGGATCAGCGCGGTGGTGATGACGATGTCCATCTCCGGCGCGATCTCGCGGAACTTGGCGAGCTGGGCCTGGCGGAACTCCTCGGACTGGACGCTCGCGTAACCGCCGGTGGCGGAGCCGTCCTGAAGCTCGTCTTCGAAGTCGAGATAGACGAATTCGGCGCCCATCGATTCGACCTGTTCGGCCACTTCGGGGCGCACGTCGAAGGCGTAGGTGATGGCGCCGAGGCTCACGGAGGTGCCGATTGCGGCAAGCCCGGCGACACCGGCGCCGACCACCAGCACCTTGGCGGGGGGCACCTTGCCGGCGGCCGTCACCTGGCCGGTGAAGAACCGGCCGAAGTTGTTACCCGCCTCGATGACGGCCCGGTAGCCGGCGATATTGGCCATCGACGAGAGCGCGTCCATCTTCTGGGCGCGGCTGATGCGCGGCACCATCTCCATCGCGATGACATTGGCGCCCTTCGCCTTGGCAAGCTCCAACCCTTCCTCGTTTCCACCGGGATTGAAGAAGGAAATCAGCGTCTTGTCCTTGGTGAGCCGCTTCAGCTCGGCCTCAGTGGGCACCCGGACCTTGGCGATGACATCGGCCTCTTTCCAGAGTGCCGCCGCGGTCTTCACGACCCGCACGCCGACCGCCTCATAGGCTTCGTCCGAGAACCCGGCCGCGGCCCCGGCCCCCTTTTCGATCAGGCACTCGTGGCCGAGTTTTTGCAAGGCGACAGCGCTCTCGGGCGTCATCGCTACCCGGTTCTCACCGGCAATCACTTCCTTCGGAACCCCGATTTTCACGTTGGTCTCCTTCTTCCACTTTCCCCGGACGCAGGCTCGCCCCCGGATTTGGTTGAGTGTTTACGCCAAGCAAAACCGGATTTCGACCGAAACCGCCCCTGCGCGACCATTTTTTCGCGCCTTTTTCAAAGCCACCGCCGCACCTTCGCGAACCAGGCCTGCGCCGCCCGCCCGAAGGCCTCGACGAGCCCCGCCTCCTCGCCCAGGATGAACCGCCGCGTGATGAGCGCCATGAAGGCCGGCACGAGCACAAGCGCGGGCAACACGTCCCAATGCAGGATGGCGCCGGTGAGCACGAGGGCGTCGCCGAGATAGATCGGGTTGCGGCTGAACCGGAAGATCCCCTGGCGCACGAAGGCGCTCGGTTTGCGGCGCGGAATGAAAGTGGTGTGGTGGCGCACAAGCTCGAAGGCGCCGAGCCCCATGGCCGCGAGCCCCGCCACGACAAGGGCGTCGCCCAGCCAGCGCAGGGGCGCAAAGCCAAGGCCCATCCCCGGCAGTATCCGGTCGAACCCGAATGCGGCCGCCAGCGCGCCGATCAGCCAGACCGGCGGAAGATCGATCCATTTGAGGAGGCCCATGATCCGTCGCGCAAAGAGATTTCTCGAACGATCCATGTAGCGCGAAGCGTGTTTCGAAGCAATGGCGCGCATCCCGGCCGGCATGCCCGGCAGCCTCACGCGGGGGGCTGTATCGCAGCCTCGCGACCGGCGTCGGCGTGGCGCTACCGCCCACCGCCCGCCGCCCGCCTGACGCCTCCCGCCTGACCGGCCCCTCCTGTGACCTCCCCCTCCGTCCCTGCTGTGACCTCCCCCCTCCGCCCCCCCTGTGACCTCGACGCACAGGCGAGGCCCCGCCCCCCGCGTTTCAGGCTCGAAATCCACGCGTTCGCCTGTTATGGTTAACGAAATGCGCGCCCGGACGAAAACCGGCGGCACAGAGGACGAGCAGTGTTCAGGACAGCGGATTCGACGCGGCGTGCGGAGATCGGACCGGCCGGCGACCAGCCGTCGCCCCGGGCAGCTTGCGCATATGACGCGGCCGTAGGCCAGGAGGCAGGCAGATGGCGACGATGAATACCGGGCTGGGCGGCCCCGCCGGTTACGGCGAAAATGTCTTCTCGACCACGCCCAAGGACGCCGGCAACGACGATGACGGCTCCGTCTTTGTCGACATCTCCTCCGTTTTCGGCTCGGGGCTCGATTTCTTCGGCACCACCTACACCGGGCTCTACGTCAACTCGAACGGCAACATCTCGTTCGGGTCCGCCTTCACCGATTACCAATCCGCCGATCTTTCGGCCGAGACGACGCCGCTCATCGCCCCTTTCCTCGGTGACGTGAACATCAATTCGGGCGGTGAAATCTACTGGGATCTCGACCCGACCGCCGGCACGGTCACCATCACCTGGGACGGCGTCGCGCCTTACAACGGCACCGGTGCCAACTCCTTCCAGGTGGTCATCTCCTCGACCGGCGGCACCGATTTCAACGTCGAGTTCATTTACGAAAACATCGAATGGACAACCGGTTACAGCCAGGTCGCCCAAGCAGGGATCACCGACGGCGGCGGCAATGACTACGAACTCCAGGGCTCGGGCGATGCCACCCAGATGGCCGACTACGAGAACACCGTATTCGGCAACGGAGACAACGCCGGCGCGGCCAGTTTCAATTTCTCCGGCGGTGGCTTCACCGTGCTCGACGGGGTGGTCGACGGCACGTCCGGCGCCGATCTGATCGATGCAAGCTACACCGACGCCGACGGCGACGTGGTCGATGGCGGCGATGGCACGGGCCCGGCCGGAAACGAGGACATCATCGCCGGACGCGGCGGCGACGACACGATTGCGGCCGGTGACGGGGCCGATCTGGTCTACGGCGGCGGCGGGGCCGATTCCATCGACGGCGGCGCCGGGGCCGACACGATCTACGGTGGCGACGGCGATTTCACCGACCCGATGGTGCTCGACTGGTCGGCGCAAGGGCCCGACAACACGTCGCTCGCTGCGGGTTTCACCCAGGACACCGGCGGGATCGAGGTCTCGGTCAGCTTCACCGACGACGGCAACAACAATCCGGTCTTCCGGGTCGAAAGCACCGATACGACCTATGTCGGCCCGGGCGAGAGCTTCGACCCGAACTCCTCGCTCTACCTTTTCGGCAACGGCGACGGCGCGACCTCGACGACCACCATAGACTTCGCCGCCGCGACCGGGTCCGACTATCTCGACGAGGTCGAAAACGTCACCTTCCGGCTCAACGACGTCGACTGGGGCTCCGGCAACCACACCGACACGATCACCGTCAACGCCTATGACGCGTCGGGCAACCCGGTCACCGTCACCATCACCCCCGACGGCGGCGATACCGTCTCGGGCAACACGATCACCGCCAACAACGTCGCGAACACCCAGGCCCAGGCCGACGGCTCGGTGCTGATCGAGATCGCCGGGCCCGTCGCTCAGGTCGAGGTGATCTACGAAAACGGCCAGGGCGGCACCCAGGCGGTCTGGGTCTCGAACCTGCATTTCGATGCCGTGCCCGACCCCGCGCTCGACACCGGCGACACGATCCTGGGCGGCGCGGGCGACGATGTCATCTACGGCGAAGGCGGCGCCGACGTGATCGACGGCGGCGCGGGCGCAAACAGCCTCGATGGCGGCGCCGGCGACGACAGCCTCACCGTCGGAGCCGGCGACACCGCGACCGGCGGCGCGGGCGACGACGTCTTCATCCTCGACCCGACCGGTGCGCTCGGCGGCCCGGGCGCGACGATCACCATCGACGGCAACGAGACCGGCGAAGACGGGATCGGCGATTCACTGAATTTTTCGAACCTGGTCGATGCTGCCAACATCACCTACACGACCCCGGAAAGCGGGTCGGCCACCCTTTCGGACGGCACGGTCGTCAATTTCTCCAATATCGAGAACATCTTCATCTGCTTCACCGAAGGTGCCCGGATTGCCACGCCACATGGCCCCCGCGCGATCGAAACGCTCGCCATCGGCGACCTGGTTCTCACCCGCGACCACGGCCCCCAGGCGCTGCGCTGGATCGGAGCAAGCACCATCCCCGGCACAGGCCGGGCCGCGCCGATCCGCTTTGCGCGCCACGCTTTCGGCAACCCGCGCCCCTTCCTCGTCAGCCCGCAACACCGGATGCTCTATGTCGGCAGCGACGCGACGCTCCACTTTGCCCACTCCGAAGTGATGGTGCCGGCCAAGCACCTGGTCAACGGCACCACGATTTGCCGCGCCGAACGTGCCACGGTCACCTATTACCACCTGATGTTCGACACCCACGAGATCGTGCGGGCCGACGAGGTGTGGTCCGAAAGCTTTCACCCCGGCGCGCAAGGGCTGGGCACGCTCGATCCGCGCAGCCGCGAGGAGCTCTTCGCCGTTTTCCCGGCGTTGCG
>JANTFS010000209.1 GCA_024763335.1 Paracoccaceae bacterium
TAGCTTGCACCGGTGCGTTGATAGAGGGACTCGCGGAACTGCAGCGGCGTGCGGCCTGCGGTGATGGCGCCGTCGGGGTTCGTTTCGTAGGCAAGATCGAAGCCGGCGAGGCAATTGCCCATCTGGCGTACCAGATCGTTCGAGGCCGCGGTCAGCATCCGGCGGGTGAGGGGGGCGAAGCCATAGCTGCGGTCGCAGCGGGTGAGGCCATCGGCCAGCGCGGCGAACTCCCATTTGTTCGGCCCGGTGAGAAACAGGTAGGCGTATTGGCGGCCGAAGATTTCGTTGGCCGCGTCGTAAGCCGCAGGGTCGGCGCCGGTTCGCAGGTTTTCGGCGCGCGCCCAGGGTTTGGTGATGGTGAGCCGGTTGTCGGCGAATTCGCCGACATGGTTCGGATCCTCAACCCCGATCTCGCCCGCCTGTGCGAGAAGGTCGGCGAGATACTGGTAGCCGGCGGCGCAGCTGGCTTCGGTCTCGTAAAGCGCAGGGTTGAACGGGCTCTCCAGTTCGTTTTCGTCTTGCGAGCCGGCGCTGAAATGCACGTAAGCCTCCGATTTCGGTTCGAAGCCGAAGGCGGTGTCGCATTCCGTGACGAAGCGGGCAAACCCGTCAAGTTCGAGCGCGGCATGGGTGCCGATCATGATCGACAGGAAATGGCCCATGGTCTGGTAGCTCTGCCGGACGATCTGCTCGGCGGCTTCCAGCGTGCCTTCCTTCTCGGCGACGACCTGACCGAGAATGTTCTTTCGGGTCGTGTAATCTTCGGCGGTTGGCCGCTCGGCGTTCCCCTCCCGCGGCTCGAAGAAATCGGTCTGTCCGACAACGGCGGCCATCAGGGCATAGCCCGCGGCGCATTCGGCGGGGGTGACGAGCGGGCTGAACAGGGAGCTGTCTTCGAAGAAGGTCTCGGCGCGGGCGGGGAGGGCCGCGGAGGTGATGAAAAGGAGACATGTGGAAAAGAGACGGAAAAACATCAGCGGGCCTCGAAATAAATTCTGGGGGAGATTTTTGGCCTCCTTGCGGCACCTGTCAACGGCGCGGATGGGCAGATTTCGGCTCAAACACGGGGGTGATTTCGTGTCGCGTTGCCTTGCGGGGGGATTTGCGGTGAATCGGGCCGGATTTCTGCAATGACCGCGATGGATGCACCATGGTTTTCAAATCCGGCCTCTTTGCCCTTGCCGCCCTGACGGTCGCCGGTTGCTCGACGGCCGGTCTCGAGCCCGACACCACCTATTCAACCATGAACGGGCCGGCGGCAGAGCAGGCGATGCGCTGGGATCACAAGCCGCAGGCCGAGAGCTGGACCGGCACCACGCTGGCGGCGCTCGACAGCCACGGGCAGGCGCTGGTGGGCACCATGCCCGCCGATATCGACACCTGGTGCCCGGCCTACCGCGAGGCCGATCTGGAGGGCCGCAAGGCGTTCTGGACGGGGCTTTTGTCGACGCTGGCCAAGCATGAAAGCACCTGGAACCCGCGCGCCGTGGGCGGCGGCGGCAAGTGGTTCGGCCTTGTGCAGATCGCCCCGGCAACCGCGCGCCATTACGGTTGCGAGGCGCGGTCGGGCGAGGCGCTGAAGGATGGGGATCTGAACCTGTCGTGTGCGGTGCGGATCATGAACGTCACCGTGCCGCGCGATGGCGTGGTCAGCCAGGGCATGCGCGGCGTGGCCGCCGACTGGGGGCCGTTTCACTCGTCGAAGAAGCGCAACGACATGATCGGCTGGATGCGCGCGCAGGATTACTGCCAGGGCTGAGGATTTGCCAAGCGGTGCGCCTGCGGCGCGCAGGTTTGCTTGATTGGGGGCCAGCCCCCAAACCCCCGGGATATTTGTGGAAAGATGAAGGGCGGGATCAGAGCCCCGACAGGGCCGGGGCGAGATCGCCGTAGCCGGTGAAGCGGCGCTCGTAGGCGAGGCCGAGGTAGGCGGCGGCGGCTTCGGCCTTGGCGTCGAGCGCCGGATCGTCGGTCTGGGCGAGGTAGACGAGCTTTTCGTAATTGCCGAAATAGGCGTCGCGCAATTCGGGGTGACGGTCGAGCCCGAGGGGCTGGATCACGAAGGCGTCGAATTGCCGGGCGAGGAAATCGGTGAGGTAGAAGGTCGTGGCTTCGTCGCGGGTGGCGAACAGGGCGTTGCCCTCGAAGAAGCTGTAGCAATGGGGCCCGTCGATCATCTCGATCCCGTGGCGCGCGCAGGTCTCGGCAATTTTGCCGCCGGAGCCGCAATCGGCATAGGCGACGAAGATATTATCGTAGGAATCCCGATGCTTTAGGATGGCATCTTCAAGTGCTGGTTGAATGCGCTCGGGGGTGTTGTGGAGGATCGCGGGCAGGCAGGTGACGTCGACATGGCTGAGCCCACCCGCCTCGAGCACGGCGAAGATCTCGCGCGCCAGAGCGCCGCAGCCGATGACCAGCACGCGGCCCGCGTGGGCGGCGGCAAGCCCGTCGGTGGTGAGGGTGGCGTCGTCGGGGGTCACGCGAGTTTCACCGCTGTGCCGTAGGCGAGGATTTCGGAGGCGGCCTGAGCGATCTGCGAGGTCTCGAACCGCACCGCGACGATCGCATCCGCCCCGAGCGCCTCGGCTTCGGCCACCATCCGGTCGAGCGCCTGTTCGCGCGCGCCGGCGAGCAGCGAGGCGTATTCCCTGATCTCGCCGCCGACGAGGTTGCGCAAGCCCGCGACGATGTCGGAGCCGATGTGCTTGGCGCGCACGGTCGAGCCGCGCACGAGGCCGAGCGGCGTGGCGTCGCGGCCGGGGACGGTTTCGGTGGTGACGATGAGCATCACTTCTCGATCCTGTCGTAATGGTCGTCTTCGCGGTTCTTCAGCCGGTCTTCGATCACCCGCCAGGCGATGTAGGCGACGAGCAGCGCGGGCACGAGGGCAAACCAGCCAAGCGGGAATTGCACCGCCGCCGCGATCAGCGAGGCAAGCCAGACCGTCAGCCCGGCGGCGCCGATCACGACGACGAGGATGAGCACGAACTTGTCCAGCGGCATGGGCGCCTCCCTTTCAGGCACAGATGGGGGCCGCGCCGCCGCCCGGCAAGGTCAGTCGCCCTTCTCTTTCAGCCGCGAAAAGGCGACGGCGAAGAGCATGATCAGGGGCAGAACGGCATAGATGACCGACCGCGTCAGGGCCTCGTGGATCGCCGCGTCGACGACGACGAAGACCGCAAGCCCCGCCGAGCCGATGGCAAGGGCGAGGAGGAACAGAAAGCGCGTGCGTGACATGGGGCCTCCGGTGGCGGTTCTGGGTGCCGCTCAGATGGGGGGCAACAGCGGCGCGTGCAAGGCTAGCCGGCCATCTGGTTGTGCTTGCGGGCCATGAAATCCTTCGCCGTTTCCACCGCCACGGCGGCGTCGCGGCAATAGGCATCCGCCCCGATCGCCTTGCCGAACTCCTCGTTCAGCGGCGCGCCGCCCACCAGCACGGTATATTTGTCGCGCTTGCCCTCTTCGATCAGCGTGTCGATGACGATCTTCATGTAGGGCATGGTGGTGGTCAGCAGGGCCGACATGCCGAGGATATCGGCGTCGAATTCCTCGAGCGCGGCGATGTAATCTTCCACCGGGTTGTTGATCCCGATGTTCTTCACCTCGAAGCCCGCGCCTTCCATCATCATGGTGACGAGGTTCTGGCCGATGTCGTGGATATCGCCCTTCACCGTGCCGATCACCATGCGGCCGATGGTCGGCGCGCCGGTCTCGGCCAGAAGCGGCTTGAGGATCGCCATGCCCGCCTTCATCGCGTTGGCCGCGAGCAGCACCTCGGGCACGAACAGGATGCCGTCGCGGAAATCGTCGCCGACCACCTTCATGCCCGACACCAGCGCCTCGGTGAGGATCTTGTAGGGCGTCCAGTCGCGTTCGAGGAGGATGTTGGTGCCCTCCTCGATCTCGTCCTTGAGCCCGTCATAGAGATCGTCGTGCATCTGCAGCACGAGTTCCTCGTCGTCGAGTTCCGCGAGGATGATGTCGTCTTCGTCGTCGGCCATGGGTGTTCGCTCCCGTTCGGCGGCAAGGGCGTTTCGCCCTTCCTACATGCGGGGCGAGGGGCTGGCAATATTGGCGATTTGCGACTTCGCGCGCGCGGTTGGCGACGCGGTGGGCCTCGCGCAGCGGGTGCTGGCGTGGGCGGGGAAGATGTTCTATGAATGTTCTCATGTGGGAGACCGACGAGATTGATCCGGCACGACGCCGGGGCCGGGCGGCGGCGAGCAACGCCCCGGGGCGGTATGAGCGGGCGCGCCGGGTCGCGGTGTGTGACGGCTGGACGCGCGACGAGCCGGCGCCGGCGCTGCGCACCGAGCTGCGCGAGGAGCGCCCGCGCGCGGCGATCACGCGCAATGCCTCGCCCGATGTGCCGTTTGACCGGTCGCTCAACCCGTACCGGGGTTGCGAGCACGGCTGCATCTATTGCTTTGCCCGCCCGACACATGCGTGGCTGGGCCTGTCGCCGGGGCTCGACTTCGAGACCAGGCTGGTGGCGCGCCCAGGGATCGGCGCGGTGCTGGCGCGCGAACTGCGGCGGCGGTCCTATCGCCCCGATGTGCTGGCGATCGGCACCAACACCGATCCCTACCAGCCGGTCGAAAAGACAGCGCGGGTGATGCGCGAGGTGCTGGAGGTGCTGGCGGCCCACCGCCACCCGGTGACGATCGTCACCAAAGGCACGCTGATCGAGCGCGATCTCGATATTCTGGGCGAGATGGCGGGGCAGGGGCTGGTGCAGGTGGGCGTGTCGGTCACGACGCTCGACGGGGGGCTGTCGCGCCGGCTGGAGCCGCGGGCGCCGGCGCCGGCGCGGCGCCTCGCCACGATAGGCGCGCTCAGCGGCGCGGGCGTGCCGGTGCGGGTGATGGTGGCGCCGGTGATCCCGGCGCTCACCGATCCGGAGCTCGAGGCCATTCTCGGCGCGGCGGCCGAGGCGGGCGCGCGGGCGGCCAGCTGGATCATGCTGCGGCTGCCGCACGAGGTCTCGGCCCTGTTCCGTGACTGGCTCGCGGAGCATTACCCCGACCGGGCGGCGCGGGTGATGGCACATCTGCGCGACATGCACGGCGGGCGCGATTATGCGGCCGACTGGGGGCACCGAATGCGCGGCGAGGGGCCCTATGCCGCGCTCATCGCCCGGCGTTTCGAGGTCGCCACGCGCC
>JANTFS010000210.1 GCA_024763335.1 Paracoccaceae bacterium
TGGTCCAGAAATACCTCGGGGGTTTGGGGGCTGGCCCCCAATCAAACAAACCTGCGCGCCTGCAAGGCGCACCGTTTGGCAACGTCACCGCCTGTCACCAAAGAAGCCCTTGAGCAGACGCTCCGCCTCGCCCGCCGCGATGCCGTCATAGACTTCCGGCGCGTGGTGGCATTGCGGGTGCGAAAACACCCGGGCCCCATGCGCCGTGCCACCGGACTTTGGGTCGGGCGCGCCATAGTAGAGCCGGCGGATCCGGGCAAAGCTGATGACGGCGGCACACATCGGGCAGGGTTCGAGAGTGACATAAAGGTCGTGACCCGTGAGACGTTCCGAGCCGAGCGCGGCACAGGCGGCGCGGATGGCAAGCATCTCGGCATGCGCCGTTGGGTCCTGCAATTGCCGTGTCCGGTTGCCCGCGCGTGCCACCACCTTGCCCTCCGGGCTCACCACCACGGCGCCCACCGGCACCTCGCCGCGTTCCGCAGCGGCGCGGGCCTCGGCCAGGGCAATTTCCATATGCGAGGTGAAGCTCATGCCCTCTCTTGCCCTGTCAGGCCCTGCTGGACAAGGGCGGGCTGCGCGCCTAAGCGGAGAGCATGACCACCGAAACGCCCAAGGGCGAACGCATCGCCAAGTTCCTGTCGCGCGCGGGGATCGCCTCGCGCCGCGAAGCCGAACGCCTCATTGCGGCCGGTCGGGTCGCCGTGAACGGCAAGACGATCGAGAGCCCGGCCCTGAACGTCACGCCCTCCGATACGATCGCCGTCGACGGCAAGGAGGTCGGCGCGCCCGAACCAGCGCGGCTGTGGCTCTACCACAAGCCGGTGGGCCTCGTGACCACCGCCAAAGACGAAAAGGGGCGCGAAACGGTGTTCGACAAGTTGCCCGCCACCCTGCCGCGGGTGATGAGCGTGGGGCGGCTCGATCTCAATTCCGAGGGGCTTTTGCTGCTCACCAATGACGGCGGGCTCAAACGCAAGCTGGAATTGCCATCGACCGGCTGGCTGCGCAAATACCGCGTGCGGGTGAAGGGAACGCCGAGAGACACCGACCTCGCCCCGTTGCGCGAGGGGATCGTCATCGACCGTGAGCGGTTCCAGCCGATGAGCGTGACGCTCGACCGTCAGCAGGGCGCCAATGCCTGGCTCACGGTGGGGCTGCGTGAGGGCCGCAACCGCGAGATACGCCGGGCGATGGAGGCGATCGGCCTCACGGTGAACCGGCTGATCCGGGTGAGCTATGGCCCGTTTCAGCTCGGCAACCTGAAACCCGGCGAGGTCGAGGAAGTGCGCGCCCGCGTGCTGCGCGACCAGCTTGGAACGCAAGACACCGGCGGCCAGCCGGGCAAGCCGCGCCAGACCCCGCGCCGCACCCGCAAACCGGGCCGCCCGCCACACCCCGCGCGCCGATCGGCAAAGGGGAGCTAAGCCGGGCAATTCCCCGGAAATATTCTGGCAAGGACGCCCCGCAGGCCCTATATCTTGATCAGCCGAAATTTTCGGCAAGGGGTATGTCGTGTCTGACACCGGACTGCAAAAACTGGCGTTTTTCCTGCTTGTTGCCCTGATCCTTTACGTCTCGGTGACGGGAGGGGTGTGATGGCGCAGCGTTATGGCGGCAAGTTCAGCCCCGAGGCCCAATCCGATGCCACCCCGGGCGCATCGCCGCCCTTTGCGGGGCAGGTGCGCACCAAGGCGGGCGGCCGGGTGAATTTCCTGTTTCTCGCGCCGCTACCCTTGGCGGTGCGGGCGTTTTTCCTCGACCCGACCGGGCTGGCGATGACGCTCGGCGCCTTCGGGCTGCTCATTCTCGCCGCATGGCTCACCCGTGAGGGCATCCTCGCGCAGGAGGCCTATGACGCGCGCAAGATCGCGCGCCGGCCGGCGATTCCGCGCAAGATCTTTGCCTCGCTGCTCACAGGCGCCGGGCTTGGGCTGGCCGCTTTTGCCGATGGCGGCGTTTTGAGCGCGGCGATCTTCGCCGTTCTGGGCGCGGTGCTGCACAGTTTCGCCTTCGGGCTCGACCCGCTGAAGGACAAGGGCATGGAGGGGATCGACACCTTCCAGACCGACCGGGTGGCGCGGGCCGTGAACGAGGCGGAGAAATATCTCGCCGCGATGAAGGATGCGATCCTGCGCGCCAAGGACCGCGAGCTTGAGGCCCGCGTCGAGCGCTTCCAGTCCACCGCCCGCGCGATGTTCCGCACCATCGAGGACGATCCGCGCGATCTGACCGCCTCGCGCAAGTATCTCACCGTCTATCTGATGGGCGCGCGCGACGCGACGGCCAAGTTCGCCGACATCTACGCCCGCTCGCGCAACGCCCAGGCCCGGGCCGATTACGTGCAGTTGCTCGACGATCTCGAGGCCAATTTCACCGGCAAGACCCAAAAACTGCTTATTGACGATCGCAGCGACCTTAACATCGAGATCGAGGTGCTGCGCGAACGGCTGGCGCGCGAAGGCGTGCAGCTCAACAGGGATTAGAATAGCGAGGCCCCCCATGTCTGTCATCGAAACCCGCCAGAAAGCGCAGGACGAACTCAAGGCCATCGAGGAGGTGACCGCCGTGCTCCTGCCTGAACCCTCCACCGAGCTGGTGCCGCTCGAAAAGGCCGACGCCTCCGCCAAGCCCGAAATCGAGAAGCGGATGGCGGAGCTGGACATGTCCAACACCCAGTCGATCATCGAGTTCGGCTCGGCGGCGCAGGCCGAGTTGCAGGTGATCAGCCAGGAGATGTTGCAAGGCGTGCGCAACAAGGACGTCGGCCCCGCCGGCGACTCTTTGCGCGACATCGTCACCACGATCCGCGGCTTCTCGATTTCCGAGCTTGACGTGCGCCGCAAGCGCTCGTGGTGGGAAAAGCTGCTCGGGCGCGCCGCACCTGCCGCCAAGTTCATGGCGCGGTATGAAGACGTGCAGGGGCAGATCGACAAGATCACCGACAACCTCTTGGGCCACGAGCATATCCTGCTCAAAGACATCAAGTCGCTCGACGTGCTTTATGAAAAAACGCTCGATTTCTACGACGAGCTGGCGCTCTACATCGCCGCCGGGGAGGCGAAGCTGAAAGAGCTCGACGACGAGACCATCCCGGCGAAGGAAAAAGAGGTCGAGGCCGCGCCTGAGGACGAGGGCGTGATAAAGGCGCAGGAGCTGCGCGACATGCGCGCGGCGCGCGACGACCTCGAACGCCGGGTGCACGATCTCAAGCTCACCCGGCAGGTGACGATGCAAAGCCTGCCGTCGATCCGGCTGGTGCAGGAGAACGACAAGAGCCTCGTCACCAAGATCAACTCGACGCTCGTCAACACCGTGCCGCTGTGGGAAACCCAGCTTGCGCAGGCCGTGACGATCCAGCGGTCGTCGGAGGCCGCGGCCGCGGTGAAATCCGCGACCGACCTCACCAACGAGCTGTTGCAGGCCAACGCGTCGAACCTGCGCGAGGCCAACCGGGCCGTGCGCGAGGAAATGGAGCGCGGCGTGTTCGATATCGAGGCGATCAAGTCGGCCAATGCCGATCTCATTGCCACCATCCAGGAAAGCCTTCAGATTGCCGACGAGGGCAAGGCTCGGCGTGCGGCGGCAGAGGAGGAACTTCAGAAGATGGAAGAGGAACTCAAGGACACGCTGGCCTCGGCCAAGGCGCGTGGCACCAGCTTCGGTCACGAGATCGGCGAGTCGGTCGAGGGCAACTAGGCAATGCAGTCACGGACGGCACTGGGCCTTGCAGTGGCGGTGAGCACGTTCCTTGCCGGATGCGACGCAACCGCGCCGCAGGAGGTGGCGAACGTCGCGCCCCTTCCCCGCCCGGAGGCCACCGCGATTTCGGCCCCGGCCTCCGGCACGAGCGCCGAACTCGCGGATTACTATGCGCGCGTGCAGAACGGGCTCCTCGCCCAGGGTTTGCTGCGCACCGATGGTGGCGGGCCGGACGTGCCGTTCAGCGCGCGTGATCTGGTGCGCAACTTCCTCAAGATCGCCTTCTATGAGGAATATGCCGACGCCGGCGGACGCCTGGTCGCCCGCGAGAGCGCGAGCCGGATGCACCGCTGGGCCAAGCCCGTGACGCTTTCGGTGCAATTCGGCGCCTCGGTGCCGCGATCCGCCCGGACACGCGACACCAACGAGGTGGCCGGGTTCGTCTCGCGCCTGGCGCGCGTGACCGGCCACCCGATCCGCCGGGTGCCCGCCGGGCAGGGCAACTTCCGGGTTTTCGTGGTCAACGAGGACGAACGCCGCGCGCTTGGACCGATGCTCAGGCGGATCATGCCGAATATCTCCAGCACCGCGCTCAACACCGTGGTCAACCTGCCGCGGTCGACCTATTGCCTCGCCTTCGCCACCGACCCGGAGGGCGACGGCACCTACAATCAGGCGATCGCGGTGATCCGCGCCGAGCACCCCGATTTGTTGCGCGCCTCCTGCATCCACGAAGAGGTCGCCCAAGGCATGGGCCTGTCGAACGATTCCCCGCTCGCGCGGCCCTCGATCTTCAACGACGACGAAGAGTTCGGCCTGCTCACCACGCATGATGAATACCTGCTGAAAATGCTCTATGACCCGCGCCTGCGGCCGGGCATGACCGAGGCCGAGGCGCGCCCGATCGTCGAGCAAATCGCCCGGGAGCTGATGGGCGGGGAGGTCTGATGGAAACCGTGGCCTATCCCTATCGCCCGAAGGTCGGGCGTATGGCGTTGCTGATGATCGCCATGCTGGGGGTCGCAACGTGGCTGGGCTACATGGCGTGGACCAACGATTCAGGGCTCCTGATCAACGGTCGCATCCCCCTCTCGCCACCGGCGGCAACGGCGCTTTTTGCAGGCTTTACGGCGGTGCTGATCTTGCTCGCGGGCCTGGGCCTGCGCGGTGTGGTGCTCGGCCTTCGCGGCAGTCAGGTCATCGAGGCGGGGGCCTTTGCGGTCAGCCTGCCGCGGCGGATGCTGTCGCGCGAAATCATCACCATCCCCTACCACGAGATCGAGGCGCTCACGCTGAAGAAGGCGGGCCTCAACCTCTCGCTCGTTCTCAAGCACCTCAACGGAACAACGCTGATCGACCGCGACATGCTGCCAAACGAAGC
>JANTFS010000211.1 GCA_024763335.1 Paracoccaceae bacterium
TCGCCGAGCGTTGCCGTGCCTTCCCCGACAAAGGTCAGTTCCAGCTCCACATAGGCATCCCCGAGCGGCCCCTTGGCAATGCCCGAGATCGACACTTTGCCCTCATCGGGCAGCGACAGCAGCGGCGACATGTCATCGACATAGGTGATCTCGACATGGCCCGACCCGGTGTGCTCCCCCGTCATCACCAGCCCGTGCCGGTAGAGCGACATGCTTTCCTGCACCTGCGCCCCGGTGTCGACGATCCGCATTTCGACGAAGCCCTCCGGGGTGGATTTGAAATCCCCGCGCATGAAGAAGGGGTCGTTCTGGGCGAGGATGATGCCCTCTTCCATGTCGTCGCCGGTGGGGCAGACGTGGCCCTCGGCCAGGGCTTGGCCCGCGAGAAGAACGACAGAAGTTGCAGCGAGGGGGATCAGCGGCAGGTTCATTTTGGTGCCTTGCAATTTGCGTTGGGTTGAGTGTGAATCGGGCGCTGCCCCCGCGCGCCGGGCAGCATGGTGAATAGGGGCGCGCGGGGCAGGCCCGCGCACCCGCCTCGGCGCTACATGCCGAGCGCCGCCTTCACGGCAGCGACGGCATCGCCGCCGTCTTTGGTGGTCACGCCGTCGAGCCAGGCCATCCAGGTATCGGGATGGGCCGCCAGCCAGGCTTTCGCCGCGTCCGAGGGGTCTTCGCCATCGTTCAGGATCGCGCCCATGATCTCGTTTTCCATCGCCAGCGTGAACTTGAGGTTCTTGAGCAAGGCCCCGACGTTCGGGCAGGCATCGACATAGCCCGCGCGGGTGTTGGTATAGACCGTGGCACCGCCGAGGTCGGGGCCGAACCAGTCGTCGCCACCCGTGAGATAGGTCATCTCGAAATTGGCGTTCATCGGGTGCGGTTCCCAGCCGAGGAAGATGATCGGTTCGTCGCGGTCATTTGCCCGCGCGACCTGTGCGAGCATGCCCTGCTCGGAACTTTCTTTCACCTCGAAGCCGGACAGGCCGAACGCGTCGGCGGCGATCATGTCCATGATCAACCGGTTGCCGTCATTGCCCGGCTCGATGCCGTAGATCGTGCTGTCGAGCTCTTCGGCGTGTTCGGCGATATTGGCGAAATCGGTGATCCCGAGCGCGGCACCGGCGGCATTGGTGGCCAGCGTGTATTTCGCACCTTCAAGGTTCTCGCGCACGGTGTCGACGGTGCCGGCCTCGCGGTAGGGCGCGATGTCGGCTTCCATCGTGGGCATCCAGTTGCCGAGGAAGATGTCGATGTCGCCCTTGGCGAGCGAGGTGTAGGTTACCGGCACCGAGAGCACCTTCACGTCGGTGTCGTAGCCCAGCGCTTCCAGCACCGTGGTGGTCGCCGCGGTGGTGGCGGTGATATCCGTCCAGCCCACGTCCGAGAAAGACACGGTGCTGCAATCGCCATGGCTGCCGGCCATCGCGGGCGCGGCGGCCAGCAGGGCAAATGCGGTTAGGGTGGTCTTGAAGGTCATGTTTCGCTCCCTGTTGGTTTTATTGATTGACGAGTCAATCAAGCTGCAGCAGGCTGTCCCGTCGAAAGGACTCGCCATGCCGAAACTTGGAATGGAGCCTATACGGCGCGACGCTCTGGTTAAAGCCACGATTGCAGAGGTCGGGGCGGCGGGCTCGCTCGATGTCACCGTGAGCCGGATCGCGCGGCGCGCCGGTGTCTCCTCGGGGCTCGCGCATCATTACTTCGGCGGCAAGGAAGACCTGCTTGTCGCCGCGATGCGGCATATTCTCACGGGCTATGGCGCCGGCGTGCGCAGTGCGCTGGAAACGGCGGTCTCGCCGCGCGACCGCTTGGTGGCGATCCTCGCCGCCTCGTTTTCGCCCGAGCATTTCGAGCCGCATGTCATCACCGCGTGGCTGCAATTCTACCTCCTCGCCCAGACAAACCCCGGCGCCCAGCGGCTCCTGCGCATCTATCACGCGCGGTTGCATGCCAACCTCGTCCACGCGCTGCGGCCGCGCGCAGGCGCACGCGCGCCGGAGATTGCCGAAACCGCCGCGGCGCTGATCGACGGGCTCTACCTGCGCCACGCGCTGGGGGCCAGGCCGGCCCGGCCTGCGCCCGATTTGCGGGTGCTGGCGATGATCGACAGCCTACTGGTGAACGCATGACCCGGCCCAACATCCTCGTCGTGATGGTTGACCAGCTCAACGGCACACTGTTCCCCGACGGCCCGGCCGACTGGCTGCACGCGCCCAACCTCAAGGCACTGGCCGCGCGCTCGGTGCGGTTCGCCAACACCTACACCGCGAGCCCGCTGTGCGCCCCGGCGCGTGCGAGCTTCATGTCGGGCCAGCTCCCATCGCAGACCCGCGTCTATGACAACGCCGCGGAGTTCGCCTCCGACATCCCGACCTATGCCCACCACCTGCGCCGCGCCGGCTACCAGACGGCGCTGTCGGGCAAGATGCACTTCGTCGGGCCCGACCAGCTGCACGGGTTCGAAGAGCGCCTCACCACCGACATCTACCCCGCCGATTTCGGCTGGACCCCGGATTACCGCCGCCCCGGCGAGCGCATCGACTGGTGGTATCACAACCTCGGCTCGGTGACGGGCGCGGGCGTGGCCGAGATCACCAACCAGCTCGAATATGACGATGAGGTTGCCTTCCACGCGGTGCAGAAGCTCTACGATCTCGCGCGCGGCAAGGACGCCCGGCCATGGTGCCTGACGGTGAGCTTCACCCACCCGCATGACCCCTACGTCGCCCGGCGCAAGTATTGGGATCTCTACGAGGCCTGCGATCACCTGCTGCCCGAGGGGCCGGCGCTGACCTATGAAGATCAGGACCCGCACGCCCAGCGCCTCCTCGACGCCAGCGACTGGCGCAATTTCGACATCGGCAAAGACGAGATCCGCCGCGCGCGCCGCGCCTATTTCGCCAACATTTCCTACCTCGATGACAAGATCGGCGAAATCCTCGGCGCGCTGGAAGCCACGTGCCAAGAGGCGATCGTGGTCTTCGTCTCCGACCATGGCGACATGCTGGGCGAACGCGGGCTCTGGTTCAAGATGAGCTTTTTCGAGGGCTCCGCGCGGGTGCCCCTGATGATCGCCGCGCCGGGCCTTGAACCGCAGCGGATCGACGATAGCGTCTCGACGCTCGACGTGGTGCCGACGCTCTGCGCCCTTGCCGATGCCAACATCCAGGACGTGCTGAGCTGGACCACGGGCGAAAGCCTGCTCGGGCTGATCCATGGTGAGCCCCGCGAAACGCCGGTGTTGATGGAATATGCCGCCGAAGGCTCGATCGCGCCGATGGTCTGTATCCGCTCAGGCCCCTACAAATACGTCCATTGCCCGGCCGATCCGCCGCAGCTTTTCGATCTCGTCAACGATCCCGATGAGCGGGTGAACCTCGCCGGCGACCCCGACCATGCCGCCGCTGCGCGCATGTTTGCCGAAGACGTCGCCCGGCGCTGGAACATGGAAAGCTTCGACGCGGCGGTGCGCGAAAGTCAGGCCCGTCGTCTCGTCGTCTATGAGGCCCTGCGCAACGGCGCCTATTTCCCGTGGGATTACCAGCCGCTTGCCCGCGCCTCGGAGCGCTACATGCGCAATCACATGGACCTCAACATCCTCGAAGAAACACAACGATACCCGCGGGGCGAGTAAGCCCCTCATCTTGGTAGAAATACGCCCACCGGAGGCACGAACGTCATGCACAAAGCCCAACCTGCCGCGAGCCATTTCATCGATGGCGCCTATATCGACGACCCTGCGGGTGCGCCGATTCGGGTGATCTACCCCGCCACCGGTCAGCAGATCGCGCTGGTCAATGCCGCCACGCCGCCGCTTGTCGAGCGCGCGCTGGCGGCGGCGAAGAGCGCCCAGCCCGGCTGGGCTGCGATGAGCGGCATGGAGCGGGGTCGCATCCTGCGCCGCGCCGCCGACATCATCCGCGACCGCAACCGTGAGCTCTCCGAGCTCGAAACCCTCGACACCGGCAAACCCCTGCAGGAAACGCTCGTGGCCGACGCCACCTCCGGCGCCGATGCGCTGGAGTATTTCGGCGGGCTCGCCGCCAGCCTCACCGGCGAGCACATCCCGCTGCCCGGCGGCGACTGGGCCTATACGATCCGCGAACCCCTCGGCGTCTGTGTCGGCATCGGCGCGTGGAACTACCCCACCCAGATCGCCGCTTGGAAGGCCGCCCCCGCCCTCGCGGTCGGCAACACCATGGTGTTCAAACCCTCCGAGGAAACCCCGCTCTCCACCCTCAAGCTCGCCGAGATCCTCGCCGAGGCGGGCCTGCCGCCGGGGGTGTTCAACGTGCTGAACGGCGCGGGAGAAGTGGGCGCGGCGCTGGTCACCGACCCACGCGTCGCCAAGGTCTCGCTCACCGGCTCGGTGCCGACGGGCCAAAAGGTCTACGCCGCGGCCGCCGCCGAGATGAAGCACGTCACCATGGAGCTGGGCGGCAAGTCGCCGCTGATCATCTTTGACGATGCGGATGTGGAAAACGCCATCTCGGGCGCGATCCTCGGCAACTTCTACTCCTCCGGGCAGGTCTGCTCCAACGGCACGCGGGTCTTCGTCCAGCGCGGCATCAAAGAGGCCTTCCTTGCCCGCCTCGCCGAGCGGCTCAGGGGCGCGGTGATGGGCGATCCCCTCGACGAGGCCACCAACTTCGGCCCGCTGGTGAGCGAGGGTCAGCTCAACATCGTGCTGAACTACGTGGCCAAGGGGGTCGAGGAGGGCGCGCGCCTCGTTGCCGGGGGCAAGCGGGCTGACCGGCCGGGATGGTTCATCGAGCCCACCGTCTTTGCCGATGTGACCGATGACATGGTGATCGCACGCGAGGAAATATTCGGCCCCGTCATGTGCGTGCTCGATTTCGACAGCGAGGGCGAGGTCATGGCGCGCGCGAATGACACCGAGTATGGCCTCGCCGCCGGGGTTTTCACCCGCGACATCCAGCGCGGCCACCGGGTCGTGGCCGGGCTCGAAGCTGGCACCGTCTTCCTCAATTCCTACAACGATGCGCCGGTCGAGATGCCCTTCGGCGGCACCAAGATGTCAGGCGTCGG
>JANTFS010000212.1 GCA_024763335.1 Paracoccaceae bacterium
TGGGCCGAGCAGGGCGCCGCCGGCTGGGCCTATGCCGACGTGCTGCCCTATTTCCGGCGCATGGAGCACTGGCACGGCCCGGCGCCGTCCGACTGGCGCGGCCATGACGGCCCCCTCCACGTGCGCCGCGCCCGGCAATGGAACCCGCTGTTCCACGCCTTCGTCGAGGCGGGCCGCGAGGCGGGCTACCCGATGACGGACGACTACAACGGTCGCCAGCAGGAGGGTTTTGCCGCCTTCGACATGACGGTCCACAACGGCCGGCGCTGGTCGACCGCCAACGCCTACCTGCGCCCCGCGCTGGGGACCGGCCGGGTCACGCTCATCCGCGGCTTTGCCCAAAGGGTGGTGATCGAAAACGGCCGCGCGACCGGCGTCGAGATCGCCGCCAAGGGCCGCACCGAGACGATCCGCGCTTCCCGCGAGGTGATCCTCTCGGCCTCCTCGATCAACACGCCCAAGCTCCTGATGCTGTCGGGCATCGGCCCGGCGGCCCACCTTGCCGAGCATGGCATCGAGCTGGTCGCCGACCGCCCCGGCGTGGGCCAGAACCTGCAAGACCACCTTGAGGTCTACGTTCAGTTCGCCGCCCGCAAACCGATCACGCTCTACCGCTACTGGAACCTGCTCGGCAAAGCCCTGATCGGCGCGCAATGGCTCTTCACCAAGACCGGCCACGGCGCCTCGAACCAGTTCGAAAGCTGCGCCTTCATCCGCTCCGCCGCCGGGGTGGAATATCCCGACATCCAGTTCCATTTCCTGCCCATCGCCGTGCGCTACGATGGCAAGGCAGCGGCCGAGGGCCACGGCTTTCAGGCCCATACCGGCCCGATGCGCTCGCCGTCGCGGGGCGCCGTCACCCTGCACTCGGCCGATCCCGCCGCAGCGCCGAAGATCGTCTTCAACTACATGAGCCACGAGGAAGACTGGCGCGATTTCCGCGCCGCCCTGCGCCTGACCGACGAAATCTTTTCCCAACCCGCCATGGCCGAACACGTCAAGCACCGAATCCAGCCCGGCGCCGAAGAGCAGAGCGATGAGGCGCTCGATGCCTTCATCCGCGAGCACGCCGAAAGCGCCTACCACCCCTGCGGAACCGCCCGCATGGGCGCGGCCGACGATCCGATGGCGGTGGTCGATCCCGAGCTGCGGGTGATTGGCGTCGAAGGCCTGCGGGTGGCCGACAGCTCGATCTTCCCGCGCATCACCAACGGCAACACCAACGCCCCCTCGATCCTTGTCGGCGAGAAGGCCGCCGATCTTGTTCTTGGCCGCGCGCCACTCCCGCGCGACACCCGGACGCCGTGGATCAACCCGCGCTGGCGGGACTCGCAGAAATAGCCGCGCCCGGCAGGGCAGGGTGTGGACGAAACCCACACAGGTTTGATCCGAGTCAAAGGCGCGTCGGCGACGGCGCCCTACGCTCCAATGGAACAGAAGAACGGAGGGACCCTGCCAATGTCCAAACTACCGCATGAACTTGCCGATGAATTCCCCGAATTGTCCGCGAAAATGGATGAGCTTCTGGCCTCGGACAAGGCCTTCGCCAAGCTCTACAACGATTACCACGAGATCAATCGGGAGGTGGTCGAAGCTGAAACGCTTGAACATCCCACCGATCACTTCCACGAAGAGGAACTGAAAAAACAGCGCGCGTCGCTCAAGGATGAAATCTACAAGTTCCTGACAGCTTGAGCTGCGCGGGAGACGCCGCGGGGCCGGTCGCGCATGTGGCGGGGCCGGCCTTGGCTCACCCCTTCAGCCCTCAGCCGTCTCCTCGTCCGCGCGGCCCTCGGCCACCGCTTGGAAATTTTCGAAAAACCTGTCGACCATCTTCCTGGCAAAACCGTGGACGATCCGGTTGCCGAGCTGTGCCAGTTTTCCGCCGACCATCGCCTCCACCGTGTAGCTCAGTTCCACACCCGCATCGACATCGGCAAGCTGCACCTGTGCTGCGCCCCGCGCGAAGCCGGCGACGCCGCCTTTGCCCTCTCCGGTGAGGGTGTAGCTCTCCATCACGACGATGTCGGAAAGTGTCACCCCGCCTTTGAAGGTGGCTTTCACCGGGCCGACCTTTTGCTTCACGACCGCCTCGAAGCCCTCCGTGGCGCTGCCGGTCAGTTCCTCGCAACCCGGAATGCAGGCCCTGAGCGTCTCGGCCGAATTCAGATGCGCCCAGACTGTCGTCCGGTCAGTCGCGATGACGCGGGTTCCGGCAAGTTCCATGCGTGTCTCCCTGACGTTTTGCTCGAGCCTAGAGGCGTTCGAGAAAGGCGTAAAGCGCGCGCTGTGCCTGCGGCTGCCAGACATCTGTGTGCCCCGCATCGGGCACAAGGAGGAATGTCTTGTCGCGGGCGGGGGCGGCGGCGAACAGCGCGCGGCCCTGGGCGGGCGGCACCAGGGCATCCTTTGCGCCGTGCAGGATCAAGAGCGGCGCGGTCAGTGACGTGATCCGGTCCCGGCTTGGCCATTTCGCCCTCAGGAGCGCGGCGGGGGCCGATGTGCCGTAGAGGTCGGCCGACATCGCCGCCAGCGAGGCGAACGGCGCTTCCAGCACGATGCCGGCGGGAGGGCGGGTCGCGGCCAGGGCGAGGGCCACCGCGGCGCCGAGGCTTTCGCCGTAGTAAGCGACGGAGGCATCTCCGACGAGACCGGGCAGCGCGTCGGCGAGCGCCTCGGCATCGGCGATCAGGGCCGCCTCGGATGGCGATCCGGTGGAGCCTGAACTGCCCCGGTAGCCCGCGGCGACCACGCCAAGACCGCGTGCGGTGAAGGCGCGAAACCGGCTTTCGCGCGCCGCGAGGTTGCCCGCGTTGCCGCAGAAATAGAGCACCACGGGCCGCCCGGGCCGGGGTGCGGCGGCCCAGACCACCAAGGTCGCGCCATCGGCGGTCTCGAGCGTGGTTTCGGCAAAGCCGTCCGGCGGGGGCGCGCGCGCCGGATCGAACGGGTAGAGCAGCGCCCGTTCGAGCGCGCCGCGGCCTGCCAGGATGGCTATCGCGAATACCAGCAGGACGGCGACGAGGCGCATCCTATCGGTCCACCTCGTAGGGCAGCACGCCGCGGGCGTCGGGATTGATCCGCAGCTTGCGTTCCAGCGGCGGCACCGAGCGCTGGTGGCAATGCGCGCGCTCGCAGATCCGGCAGGAAATGCCAATCGGCTCGAAGGCGGCCGCGTTGCCGACGTCGAGATCGTCGGCATAGACGAGATGCTCGGCGTGTTTCACCTCGCAGCCAAGCGCGATTGCATAGCGCCGGGTGGGCGCGGTGAAACTGCCGCCCGACTTTGACACATCGCGCGCGAGCGACACGTAGCGCGCCCCGTCGGGCGTCTGGGCAAGCTGGCGCAGGAACCGCGTCGGCGTTTCAAATGCGCGGTGAACATTCCAAAGCGGGCAGGCCCCGCCGAACCGCGCGAATTGCAGCCGCGTGGCCGAGTGGCGCTTGGTGATCGTCCCGGCCTGATCGACGCGCACGAAGAAGAACGGAATGCCCTTGGCGCCGGGGCGCTGCATCGTCGACAGCCTGTGCGCCACCTGCTCGATCGAGGCGCCGAAGAGATCGGCGAGCCGCTCGAGATCGTGCCGGGTTTCGCGTGCCGCTTCGAGAAACCGGGTGTAGGGCAAGAGCGCCGCGCCGGCGAAATAATTGGCGAGCCCGATCTTGGCAATCATGCGCGCCTCGTCCGACTGGAACCGGGCGAGATCGAGGGTGGCCTCGATCAGGTCATCCTGGGTCAGCAGGGCAACCTGGTGAAGCAGCTGGAAGCGGCGCGTGGCCGGTGGCGAATAGGTTGACAGCACGAGCCGCCCGGCCTCGCGATCGAGCCCGCGCACCCGGCTCGTCTCGGTGATCTCGATCCGGAACCCCAGCGTGTCCAGCATCGCGACAGCAGCCTGCTCCGGAGCCCCGTCGCGGGCGAAATGCTCCGCGGCCCGGTCGACCGCGTCGATGTAATTGTCGCAATAGTGAAAGAAGTCGCGCACTTCTTCCCACGGGCTGGTCTGAAGACTAGCGCCCTCGCGCCCGAGCGCCTCGTCGAGCGAGGCGAGCCGTTCATGCCCCTGCCGGTAGGCGCGGTGCAACTCGAGGAAAGCGCGCGCGAGCGCGGGGGCGTTGGACGCAGCCAGCCGCAGATCGGCCAGTGGGGGTGACGCGTCGGCAAACACCGGGTCGGCCAGCGCTTCGCGCATGTCTGTTACCAGACGTTCGGCATCTCCGGTCGAAAGCTCGGCAACATCGAAGCCGAACTCCTGCGCCAGCGCCAAGACCACCCCGGTGGAGACCGGGCGGTTGTTGTTCTCCATCTGGTTGAGATACGGCAGGCTTACCCCGAGCTTTTCGGCAAACGCCTTTTGGGTCAGCCCGAGCCGCGCCCGCGTTTCGCGCAGCTTTACCCCGGCATAGAGCTTTTGCGTGGCCATGAATCGCTCCCTTTGCAAAGCCAATCTGTAACTTTTGCAAAGTTGTCCGTCCAGCCTGACCACGGTTGAAAAAAACCTCTTGACCGAAGACCGGGCAGGTGATCACCTTTTCCGGTTTTCCGGTTTTCCGGTTTTCCGGTTTTCCGGTCACGTCCGGACGGTGCCGGCCAACTGCATTTGTCGGCTGGGTCGCTTTCGCGACTTCAAGTGTCGGCTGGTTCTTTCCGATCCGGACGTCATCGGGCAGAGTGTGCGCGAACAATCCACGAGGGAGTTGCGCCATGAAGACCCATGTGAAAGCGCTTGTTGTCGGGGGCGGTGCGGTGGGCACCGCGATCGCCTATCACCTCGCGCGCGCCGGCTGGCGCGACGTCATGCTGCTCGAGCGCGACGAGCTCACCTCGGGCTCCACATGGCATGCGGCGGGGCTCCTGCCCTTGTTCAACATGGGCTACGCCACGAGCCACATCCACGACTACTCGGTCAAGTTCTACAAGACGCTCGAAGAGGAAACCGGCCTCAACGCGGGCTTTTCGGTGGTGGGCAATCTGCGCATGGCCCAGACGCCCGAACGCATGGACGAATACCAGCTCTATGCCACCAC
>JANTFS010000213.1 GCA_024763335.1 Paracoccaceae bacterium
GATCTCGAAGGCGATCTCGGCCCCGTTCACGGCCACGCGCCGGGTCGCGAATCCGTCGATCATCGGAACTCCTCTTTCATCTTTCCAAAAATATCCCGGGGGGTGCGGGGGGCTGGCCCCCCGCGTCGGTCGGCCGGGCGAAGGCCCGGGCGACACTCACCCGGCCAGTGCCGCGAGAATTCGCGCCCAGCTGCGCATCCCCTTGTGAAAGCTCTCAAGGTCATATTTCTCGTTGGGCGAATGGATCTGGTCGTCGTCGCGGCCAAACCCGATCAGCATCGAATCGACCCCTAGAAGCTCCTGGAAATATCCCGCGATCGGGATCGACCCGCCCGAACCGATGAAGGCCGCCTCCATCCCCCATTCCTCGCCGAGCGCCCGGCGCGCCGCCTCGAAGGCGGGATCGTCGGTGCGCATCCGCGAGGCCGGAGCGCCATGGCCGTTGGGGAACTCGGCCGTCACATCCGCCGGCAGCCGCGTCTCGACATGGCGCACGAAGGCGGCATGGATCTTCTCAGGATCCTGATCGCCCACCAGCCGGAAGCTGATCTTGGCCGAGGCTTTCGAGGGCAGAACCGTCTTGAACCCCTCGCCGGTATAGCCGCCCCAGATGCCGTTGACCTCCGCGGTGGGGCGCGACCAGAGCTTCTCCAGCGGCGTGCGTCCCGCCTCACCGGCCGGCACCGAGAGCCCCACATCGCCAAGAAAGCGGGCCGGGTCAAACCCGAGCGCCTCCCATTGCGCGCGGATCGCCTCGGGCAGTTCCGGCACATCGTCATAGAAGCCCTCGAGCGTCACCCGCCCGTCCTCGTCATGCAGATCGGCCACGATCCGGGCGAGAACGTGTATTGGATTGACCGCGAGCCCCCCGTACATCCCCGAATGCAGATCACGCGCGGGGCCGGTGAGGATCACTTCTTCGGCCAGAAGCCCGCGCAGCTGGGTGGTGATCGCCGGCACCCGACCGTCAAACATCGTGGTGTCGCAGATCATCGCGAAATCAGCTTTCAGCTCGGCGGCATTCTCCTTCAGGAAGGGCACCAGCGAAGGCGAGCCCGATTCCTCCTCGCCCTCGAGGAAGATGGTGATCTTGCAGGGCAGGGCGCCGTTTTCCGCCACCCAGGCGCGCATCGCTTCGATGAAGGTCATCAACTGGCCCTTGTCGTCGGAGGTGCCGCGCCCGCGGATCACCTTGCCCCGCGGGGTGTCTTCCACCGCCGGCTCGAAGGGCGGGCGGTCCCACAGCTCGATCGGGTCCACCGGCTGAACGTCGTAATGGCCATAAAACAGCAGATGCGGCGCGCCTTCCCCGCCATGGGCAACCACCATCGGATGCCCCGGCGTAGGCCGTTTCTCGGCGGCAAAGCCGATCGAGGCGAGATCGGACACCAGCCAGTCGGCGGCGCTCTGGCAATCGCCGGCATAGGCGGGATCGGTCGAGATCGACGGGATTCTGAGCAGCGCCATGAGCCGGTCAAGGGCGGCGTCGAGATCGCGGTCGAGGCGGTTGAGGACGGGGGTGAGGGTCATGCGTGTCTCCTGTGCATCGGCGGAAACCGTATCAGAGCCTCCGGCCCTGTCCAGATGGGGTGGCGAGCCGGGGCGCGAGCGATTATGGTGCGCGCGAGTTGAGTGAAAGGAGACCCGTATGCGCGGCAAACTTGTGGCAGCAATCCTCGGAATGGCCCTCGGCATCGCGGCCCCGGCGGGCGCGGCCCCGATCGGATCGGATCAGGCGCGCGAGCTGCTGTTTGCGCCCAGCGGCATGGTGTTCTACCCGGTCGAGCCGAAGGGGCTCGATGCGGCGGCCGGGGCCCAGATCGCGGCCCTGCAGGCGGGCATGGCGGCACAGATGGCCACCTTCGAACAGGGCGGCTACGGCTATTACGGCGCGATGGCGGTGCCCAAGGGCCAGCCGCTCGGCCCCGAGTCGCTCACCGTGATCGCCGGGCTGCATTCGCCGGCCGCGGCGCAACGCAGTGTGCTGGCGCAATGCAAGGCAAGCCACAAGGCCGAATGCACCGTGGTCGGGCTGATGCTCCCCAAGGGCTACCAGTCGCGCGAGTTCACCCTGTCTTCGGCGGCCACCAAGGGCGTGCTGGACGCGTTCAAGGCCGGCAGCGGCCCGCAATACCTCGCCTACAGCCCGGCGACGGCCGGCTTTGCCGTGGTCAAGGGCACGGGCGCCGATGCGCTCGCGGTGACGACCTGCAACGAAGCCACGGCCGGGCGCAACGATTGCGTTCTCGCCATCGCCGACGAGTGAGCGCAGGCGACTTGACGCAGGTCAAGGCCGCCGCCGCGCCGGTCCTGTCTACACATATCACGACGCAACACGTTTACGGGCGCGGCGGTTTTGTGTAACACCGCAGAACCTACGCACTTCGGGGAGGAAAACGCGTGAACTACGATGCCAAGCTGGATGCAGCGCTGCAGCGTCTGCATGACGAGGGACGCTACCGGGTTTTCATCGACATCGAGCGGGAGAACGGCAAGTTTCCGCACGCGTCGTGGCACAAGCCCGATGGCAGCCAGCAGCCGGTGACGATCTGGTGCGGCAACGACTATCTCGGCATGGGCCAGCACCCGGACGTGCTGCGCGCCATGCACGAGGCGATCGACGCCACCGGCGCCGGATCCGGCGGCACGCGCAACATCTCCGGCACCACCGTCTATCACAAGCGCCTCGAGGCCGAGCTGGCCGATCTGCATCGCAAGGAAGCGGCGCTGCTCTTCACCTCGGCCTATATCGCCAACGACGCGACGCTCTCGACCCTGCCGAAGCTGTTTCCCGGCCTCATCATCTATTCGGACGCGCTCAACCACGCCTCGATGATCGAGGGGGTGCGGCGCAACGGCGGCGCCAAGCGGATCTTCCGGCACAATGACGTCGAACACCTGCGCGAGCTGCTCGCCGCCGATGACCCGCAGGCGCCCAAGCTCATTGCCTTCGAAAGCGTCTACTCGATGGATGGCGATTTCGGCCCGATCGAGGCGATCTGCGATCTCGCCGACGAATTCGGCGCGCTGACCTATATCGACGAAGTTCACGCGGTGGGCATGTATGGCCCGCGCGGCGCCGGCGTGGCCGAGCGCGACGGGCTCATGGGCCGGCTTGACATCATCAACGGCACCCTCGCCAAGGCTTATGGCGTGATGGGCGGCTACATCGCGGCAAGTGCAAAAATGGTCGACGCGATAAGGTCTTACGCGCCGGGGTTCATCTTTACCACCTCGCTGGCACCCGCCGTGGCCGCCGGTGCGGCGGCGTCGGTGAAAATCCTCAAGCAGGATCAGGCGCTGCGCGACAAGCATCAGGAGCAGGCGAAGATACTGAAGACCCGGCTCAAGGCGCTCGGGCTGCCGATCATCGACCATGGCAGCCACATCGTGCCGGTGATGGTGGGCGATCCGGTGCACACCAAGCAGCTGTCCGACATGCTGCTCGATCAATACGGGATCTATGTGCAGCCGATCAACTTCCCGACCGTGCCGCGCGGCTCTGAGCGTTTGCGCTTCACGCCGTCGCCGGTGCACGGGCCCGACGAGATGGACAAGCTCATCCGCGCGCTTGATGAACTCTGGGCCCAGTGTGCGCTGAATCGCGCCGAGCTCAGCGCCTGACATTTTCTGCCTGTGCACAATGGCTTGCGCTGTGATAAAAACGGGCGCAAGTGGCTGGGGATGTTGAGAATCGCCAGAATAGTACCGGTTTATGCGGCGCAGATGCCAAACAGGGACAAGGGGCAGCGGTCATGATCCGGCGTTGGGTTACGCCAAAGACCACCGAGGAGGAGGCCCAGAGCGGGTTTGATTCCTTCGATCTGCGCCTCGGAGACGTGATGCGCGGCGAGCGCGCGACGCTGGGAAAATCGCTCCTCGATGTTCAGCGCGAGCTGCGGATCAAGGCGACCTATATCGCCGCGATCGAGAATGCCGATATCAAGGCCTTCGATACCCCGAGCTTCATTGCCGGCTATGTCCGGTCCTATGCCCGGTATCTGGGGATGGATCCCGACAGTGCCTTCGAGGCGTTCTGCCGCGAATCCGGGTTCAAGCCGATGCATGGCCTTGCCCCCGAGGCGAAGTCGAAGCCCGATCTGCCGGCGCCCGCACCGCCTGCGGGCGACCCGCTTGCCAATCCCAACGCCAGTTTCGTCCCGCGTCCGAGCTCGATCTTCGAGGGCATCGAGCCCGGGGCCGTCGGCTCCGTGGCGGTTCTGTTTGCTCTGGTTGGGGTGCTCGGGTTTGGCGGCTGGTCGCTGCTGAAGGAAATCCAGAAAGTCGATTTCGCGCCGGTCGAACAGGCCGTCGGCGTGATGGAAACCATGCCGGGGCTTGGCGAGGGCGAGGGGCTGGCGATTGCCGGGGCCGGACCTGCCGACGCGGGCGTGGGGCCGACCGCCGAGGCGCTGGACCGGCTCTACCGCCCCGAAGCGCTGGACGTGCCGGTGCTGATCGCGCGCGACGGGCCGATCTCCACCCTCGATCCGAGCGAGGTCGGGGTGTTGGCCGAGGCCGAACGCCGGGCGCCGGGGCTGCCGGACGCGACCGAACCCGGCGCCGGAGCCACCGCGATTGACGTGGCGGTGGCGGATGCGATCAACGAAACCGGCGGCGTGCGGGTCTTTGGCCCGGGCGCACCGGAAGTGGCGATCTTCGCGGTTCGCCCATCGTGGGTGCGGGTGCGGGCGGCCGACGGTTCGGTGATTTTCGAAAAGATCCTCGACACCGGCGAAAAATACGTGCTGCCGAAGACCGAGAGCCCGCCGGTTCTGCGCACCGGGAATGCGGGCAGTGTCTATTTCGCCGTCAACGGAACGGCCTACGGCCCGGCCGGCGAAGGAGCATCCGTGGTCAAGAACATCGCCCTGGCACCGGGGACGCTGAGCGAAACCTTTGCCCTGGCCGACCTTGATGCCGATCCCGCCTTGGCCGATTTCATCGCCGTCGCCGAGGCGTCCGGACAATAGGCCCCAGCCCGGACGAGCACATTTTTCGTTTGAATCACAAGGTGCTGC
>JANTFS010000214.1 GCA_024763335.1 Paracoccaceae bacterium
GAGGCCTGGGCGGGCGCGGGGCTGGCCGGGCTGATGGCCCTGTGGTGGGTGACCGAGGCGCTGCCGCTCGCGGCCACCGCGCTCCTGCCGCTGACCCTCGCCCCGCTTCTCGGGCTGGCCCCGATCGAGGCCGTCGCGCCAGCCTATGCACACCCGCTGATCTTCCTGTTTTTCGGCGGCTTCCTGATCGCCCGGGCGATCGAGACCTCCGGCCTTCACAGCCGCATCGCCCACGCGCTGCTGTCGCGCGCCGGCACCAAACCGGCCCGCGTCCTCGCTGCGCTGATGCTGGCCACGGGATTCCTGTCGCTGTGGATCTCCAACACCGCCTCGGCCATGGTCGTGGCCCCGGTCGCCGCCGCCGTCGCCGCCCCCGCCAGCCCGCGTCTGGCCGCGACGCTGATGCTCGGGGTCGCCTATGCCGCCACGATCGGCGGCATGGGTTCGCTCATCGGCACCCCGCCGAACGCGGTCTTCGCGGCCTATCTCGCCGAAACGGAAGGGATCGAGATCGGGTTTGCCGAATGGGCAATGGTCGGGATACCGGTGGCCGCCGCGCTGATGGTCGTGGCCTGGGGATTTCTCGCGCGGGTGTCGCCGGGGCTGGGCGGCGCGACCTACCTGCCCTTGCCGCCCTACCGCGCGCACCCGCTGCGCGGTGCCGAGGCCCGCGTGGCGGTGGTGGCAGGGCTGGCCGCGCTCGGGTGGATCACCCGCCCCTGGCTCGAGCCGTTGCTGCCCGGGCTTCCCCTGAGTGATGCCGGCATCGCGCTCCTTGCTGCGCTGGCGCTCTTCCTGCTGCCCGCGGGTGGGGAGCAGAGCGGCCCGGTGCTGACCTGGGATGAAGCCGCACGCATCCGCTGGGACGTTCTGGTGCTGTTTGGCGGCGGGTTGGCTCTTGCCCGGCTGATCGACACCAGCGGGCTCGCCGCCCACATCGGGGCCGCCAGCGGCCGCCTCGCCAGCCTGCCCCTGCCGGTCCTGCTGCTCGCCCTCGGCGCCGTCATCGTCTATCTCGGCGAGCTCGCCTCCAACACCGCGATGGCCGCCCTGTTCCTGCCAATCGCCGGGGCCGCCGCCGCGACCCTTGGCGTCGATCCGGTGACCTTCCTGCTCCCGGTCGCCCTTGCATCCTCCGTCGGCTTCATGCTGCCGGTGGCAACGCCGCCCAACGCGATCGTGTTTGCCCATCCCGCGGTGACCCGGACCAACATGCTGCGGGCCGGCGCCGGTCTCGATGTGATCGGCATCCTGCTGGCGGTGGGCATTGCCGCCGGCCTTGGCCCGCTGCTCGGCTGACCCCCGACAAACAGAGGCCCGCGCACGCGCGCGCGCCCTGCATTCTCCCCCGCACCGCCGACTTGCCGCCGCAATTCGGCGTTAGAACGGAACAGGCATTTTCGAGGATCTGGAAGGAGACAGCATGAACACCGTGATCGACGCATTGACAACGCGCCCCCTGTTGACGCTCGGGCTTGGCGCGTTCCTGAGCGGGGTCGCCCTGCTCTACCTGGTGATGCAGCGCACCCACAAACACCGGGTGGAACAGGCCCAACGCAACCAGGAGACCTGATCGGGGCGAACCCGAAACGGAAAAGGCCGCGCCCGAAAGCGCGGCCTATTTCCTGCGAAGGGGCCAGATTACTTGATCTTGCCTTCCTTGTATTCGACGTGCTTTCGCACAACCGGATCGTATTTGCGCACGATCATCTTTTCCGTCATCGTGCGCGCGTTCTTCTTCGTCACGTAGAAATGCCCGGTGCCCGCGGTGGAGTTCAGGCGGATCTTGATGGTCGTCGGCTTCGCCATGGTCTCATGCTCCTCATCGGGCACACTCGGGCCCGGTCATATCCTTGAAGCCCGCCTTTTACCGCCCGGGCAGCCCGAGTCAACCGCAATTCGCCCGATTATGCTATGCTTAGCGGGCATTGTCGGACGAAAGGATTGCACATGGAACTCGGCGCGTTTTCCGTCAGCCTCGCGGTGAAGGATCTTCCGGCCTCGCAGGCCTTCTACGAGAAACTTGGCTTCACACAGGCGGGGGGCGAGCCCGGTCAGGGCAGGGTGATCCTGCGCAGCGGCACCACCACCATCGGGTTGTTTCAGGGCATGTTCGAGAAAAACCTGCTCACCTTCAACCCCGGCTGGGATGCGCAGGCCGGCCCGTTGGAGGCGTCCGACGACGTTCGCGAAATCCAGTCGCGGCTGAAATCCGCAGGCCTCTCGCCGATCGAAGAGACCGATCCCGCCGGCAAGGGCCCGGGCCATATCACTCTCGAAGACCCCGACGGCAACCCGATCCTGATCGACCAGCACGTCTGAGCGACTTTCATCTTTCCATAAATATCCCGGGGGTTTGGGGGCTGGCCCCCAATCACACAAAACGAGCGCGCCGCAGGCGCTCATTTTGGACACAGACCCGGGGAAATATGCGCGGACGGCCTGTAAGCCGGATTCTGTCCCGGGGTTTCCCCCGTGGATGGCCATTCCTCTGGGCGACCGGTTACCCGGCCGCTCTGGCTGCCGACCCGAACCCCGGGCCAAGGCGGCCCATGCGGGGTTCCTATTTGGCATTGCTCCCGGTGGGGCTTGCCGTGCCACCCCTGTTGCCAGCGGCGCGGTGGGCTCTTACCCCACCGTTTCACCCTTGCTCCGGCAGGCCGAAGCGGTCTGATCTCTGTGGCGCTTTCCCTCGGGTTTCCCCGGCCGGGCGTTACCCGGCACCGTTGCCTTGTGGAGTCCGGACTTTCCTCGAAGCGTGAGCTCCGCGGCCATCCGGCCATCCGCGCGCACCCGATCTAGGTGTTGTCCTGCGGGCGGTCAACCGGGAAGCGCCGCGCCAGGTTTCCGATCGCCGCCATGTCGCCCGCGGCCAGTGGGCCCGAGACCCCGGGCCGAAAGCGGGCGCGAAACGCCGCCAGCACCGGCCCGACGCCGACATCGCCCGGGTATCCGAACCGGACCGCCTTGGCGAGGAAGCGGGCCTCATCCGGCACCGATGTGCCGTCTTCGCTGCCGCTCTCGGGCCAGACCGAGAGGCCGCCCAAGGCAAGCCGCCGCCAGTCGAAACGTGGCCCCGGGTCCGCCTTGCGCCGCGGGGCGAAGTCCTGATGGCCGATGACGCCCTCTGGCGGAATGTTCCACCGATCGAGAATGTCGAAAAGTAGCAATTCGAGCCGCGCCATCTGCGGTTCGGAGAATGGTGAATTGCCGCAATTGTCCAACTCGATGCCGATTGAGCGCGAATTGCCGTCGGCCTGCCCGGCCCAGCTGCCCACACCCGCATGCCAGGCGCGTTTGTCTTCTTCGACCAGTTGAAACAGCCGCCCGTCGCGGGCAATGAGGTAGTGCGCCGAAACCGCGTGTTCCTGCGCGCAGAGCCGCTCGAGCGCCGCCTCGGCGTCAGCCATGGCCGTATAGTGCAAAATGACCAATTCCGCCACGAGGCCATTGCGGCGCGCCCCGAAATTCGGCGATGGGCAGGAGATCAGCGCGTCGGCGCCATCGGTCACGATTCACCCGGGGTTTCGACCACCTCGTAGGTCTCGACAACCTCGGGCGCTGCGCCCCGGGCCGCACGGAACGGGCGCGGATCCCAGTCGCAGGCGAAACCGTCGCCGTCGGGATCCATCCCGTAGCGGTCGCGCTTCGGCCCACCGGCGTCGAGGAAGGCTTCTTGCGCGCGGTCGGGGCTGGGATACCGGGCACACGCCCGTGCATACCGCGACTGCGAGAACAGTCCCGACCGCTGGTAAAGCCCTTGCCCCGGATCGTTGTTGGTGGCGAGCGCAAACGCCACGATCGATGCGCCGGTGCCATTCGGCCGCGGCGGCAGATCGGTGGGCTGGATAACCTCGTATTGCGCACGGTTCGCCGCGATCCGGGCGGCATCGCTCTCGATCGTTTCGCGGGCGGTGACGGCCACGAAGTTCTGTTCGTCCGACAGGCTCGCCGGCGCCGTCGCCGTTGCATCGGGCGCCAGCGCCGAGAGCGGTGCCCCCGTGACCTGCTGGCCGCCGCCCAGAACCGCGGCCGTATCCGCCGCGATCGCGGCCGGGCTGTCGAGCGACGCGGCCGCGATGGGACTGGCCGCAGGCAGGCCGGCAGCCCCCGAGGTGGCGGTGACAGGCGTGGTTCCGACGCCGGCGGCGCTGTTCGGAATCCTCGGGCTGCAGGCGGCCAGCGCCAGCAGCGACAATGTCATAACGGTCAACATACGCATGGCGCGCCCCCGGAAATTGCCCGCCAACACGGCGATGATCGGGGAATTACCACCATTTCGCCGGCTTGGAAACAAAACCGGCCGCATTCTCCAGCGCATAGGCGGTATTCAGCAGATCGGCCTCGTCCCACGGCTTGCCGATGAGCTGGAGGCCCAGAGGCAGCCCCTCGCGATCAAGCCCCGCCGGCAGCGCGATGCCGGGCAGGCCGGCGAGGTTCACCGTCACCGTGAAGACATCGTTGAGATACATCTGCACCGGATCGGCATCGGCCATCTCGCCAAGCCCGAAGGCGGCAGACGGCGTCGCCGGGGTGAGGATCGCATCGACGCCTTGCTCGAAGGCCGCGTCGAAGTCGCGCTTGATCAGCGTGCGCACCCTGCGGGCACGGTTGTAATAGGCATCATAGAAGCCCGCCGACAGAACGTAGGTGCCGACCATGACCCGGCGCTGCACCTCGTCACCGAAGCCTTCGGCCCGGGTCTTTTCATACATTTCGACAATGCCGTCGCCCGCCCCGAGCTTGGCCCGGCGGCCATAGCGCACACCATCGTAGCGTGCGAGGTTCGACGAAGCTTCTGCCGGCGCGATCACGTAATAGGCCGGCAGCGCATATTTCGTGTGCGGCAGCGAGATGTCGATCACCTTGGCACCAGCGTCGGCGAGCATCGCCTTGCCCTCGTCCCACAGCTTCTCGATCTCGTCGGGCATCCCGTCGAGCCGATACTCACGCGGGATGCCGATGACCTTGCCCTTGATGTCGCCGGTCAGCGCGGCCTCGAAATCGGGCACGGG
>JANTFS010000215.1 GCA_024763335.1 Paracoccaceae bacterium
GGGGTCCGGGGGGCAGCGCCCCCCGGCGGATCGGCGCGGGCTCCTGCCCGCGGCGAAACCGTCTCACCTGTCGGGGAGCAGATCATGACCCTCCTGTCGATCCGCAACCTCGCCGTCGACTTCGCCACCGCCGCCGGTGCGTTCCGCGCGGTGGATCAGACCGACATCACCGTCGACCAGGGCGACGTCCTCGCCATCGTCGGCGAATCCGGCTCGGGCAAATCCGTCGCCATGCTGGCACTGATGGGGCTCCTGCCCTGGACCGCGACGATCACCGCCGACGAAATGAGCTTCGACGGCCGCGACATCCGCGCCCTCACGCCGAAACAGCGCCGCAGCCTGATCGGCAAGGACATGGCGATGATTTTCCAAGAGCCGATGTCGTCGCTCAACCCCTGTTTCACCGTCGGCTTCCAGATCAAGGAAGCCCTGAAAAAACACCTCGACCTCAGCCGTGCCCAGCGCCACGCCCGCGCCATCGAGCTGCTCGACCTCGTCGGCATTCCCGATCCCGAGACCCGGCTCAACGCCTTCCCGCACCAGCTCTCGGGCGGCATGAGCCAGCGGGTGATGATCGCCATGGCGCTGTCGTGCAACCCGCGCCTGCTGATTGCCGATGAGCCCACCACCGCGCTTGACGTGACGATTCAGGCCCAGATCCTCGATCTGCTCACCGATCTTCAGCGCGAGACCGGCATGGCGCTGATCCTGATCACCCACGACATGGGCGTGGTGGCCGAAACCGCCCAGCGTGTGCAGGTCCAATACGCCGGCCAGAAGGTCGAGGAACAGCCCGTGCGCCCGTTGTTCGAAACCCCGCATCACCCCTATACCGCCGCGCTTCTGGCCGCCTTGCCCGAGCGCGCGACCGAGCGTCGCCTGCCGACGATCCCCGGGGTCGTGCCCGGTCAGTTCGATCGCCCGGCGGGCTGCCTGTTCTCGCCGCGCTGCACCTTTGCCGACGACACCTGCCGCCGCCTCGCCCCGCCGGTGCAAGGCCCCGAGCTTGGGTTCGCCCGCTGCCACCACCCGATTGTCGAGACAGCGAAGGAGCCGGCCACATGACCGCGCCCGTGATTACCGCCGAACATCTCGCGCGATACTATGAAGTGGGCGGCGGATTGTTTTCCAAGCCGCAGGTGGTCAAGGCGCTTTCGGAGGCCAGCTTCTCGATCGACCCGGGCAAGACCCTCGCCGTGGTGGGGGAATCGGGCTGCGGCAAGTCCACCCTCGCGCGCCTTGTCACCCTGATCGAAGAGCCCACCGCCGGCAGCTTCAGCATCGACGGCATCCCGGGCACGCCGGACAACTGGCCGCGGTTGCGGCAATCCGTTCAGATCGTGTTCCAGGATCCCTATGGCAGCCTCAACTTGCGCCACCGGGTCGGCACGATCCTTGAGGAACCGCTGAAGATCAACCGCCCCGGGATGTCGGCGGCCGAGCGTCAGGAAAAAGCACGCGAGATGATGGATCTCGTCGGGCTCAGGCCCGAGCATTACGACCGCTACCCGCACATGTTTTCCGGCGGCCAGCGCCAACGCATCGCGGTGGCCCGCGCGCTGATGCTGGAACCAAAGCTGTTGGTGCTCGATGAGCCCGTCTCGGCGCTCGATGTCTCGATCCAGAGCCAGGTTCTGAACCTGTTTCTCGATCTTCAGGAGCGCATGGGGCTGGCCTACCTGTTCATTAGCCACGATCTCTCCGTGGTGCGCCACGTTGCCGACGAGGTGATCGTGATGTATCTCGGCCGCCCGGTGGAGTTTGGCTCGAAAGCAGACATCTTCGCGGCCCCGCAACACCCCTACAGCAAGGCGTTGCTCTCGGCGACACCCTCGACCGAACCGCACCCGGACCGAAAGCGCATCAAGCTCACCGGCGAATTGCCCTCGCCCATCGCCGTGCCCGAAGGCTGCCCCTTCGCCCCCCGGTGCTGGAAGGCGCAAGATCTCTGCCGCACGACCCGCCCGGAGCTGTCGGGCACGGCGCACCGCGTGGCCTGTCACTTCCCTGAAAGCTGAGCCGGATCAGTGGGCTTCGGCCCAGTTGTCGCCCGCGCCGGCATCCACCACCATCGGCACCGAGAGCTTCACCGCCGGCTCCGGCGCCTCCTCCATGATCTTGCGGATCACCGCAACCGCCTCGTCGACCGCATCGGCATCGATCTCGAAGATCAGTTCGTCATGCACCTGGAGCAACATCCGCGCGGGCAGTTTGGCGATGGCGGCGGGCATGCGGATCATCGCGCGGCGGATGATGTCGGCGGCCGTGCCCTGGATCGGCGCATTGATCGCCGCGCGGCGGGCAAAGCCGGCATGCGGCCCGCGCGCGCCAATCTCGGGCGTATGGATCTTGCGCCCGAAGAGCGTCTGCACGAATCCGTGTTCCTTGCCGAAGGCCACGGTCTCATCCATGTAGGCGCGGATGCCCGGGTAGCGCTTGAAATATTCGTCGATGAAGGCCTGCGCCTCGGCCCGCGGAATGCGCAGGTTGCGCGCGAGACCGAAGCCCGAGATGCCGTAGATCACGCCGAAATTGATCGCCTTGGCGCGGCGGCGGATCTCTGGCGTCATCTCGTCGAGCGGCACATTGAACATCTCCGAAGCGGTGGCGGCATGGATGTCTTCGCCTTCGTGGAACGCCTGCTTCATGCTCGCGATGTCGGCCACATGGGCGAGGATGCGCAGTTCGATCTGGGAGTAGTCGAGTGACACCAGCTTGCGGCCCTTGGGCGCCACGAAAGCCTCACGGATGCGCCGGCCCTCCTCGGTGCGCACGGGGATGTTTTGCAGGTTCGGGTCGGTCGAGGCCAGCCGGCCGGTGGTGGCGCCGGTCTGGAGGTAGGAGGTATGCACCCGGCCGGTCTCGGGGTTGATGTGCGTTTGCAGCGCGTCGGTGTAGGTCGATTTCAGCTTCGACAGTTGGCGCCAGTCGAGCACCCGGGCGGGCAATTCGTGTTCGGTGGCGAGGTCTTCGAGCACATCGGCAGGCGTGGAATACTTGCCCGACTTGCCCTTTTTGCCGCCCTCCAGCCCCATCTTCTCGAACAGGATCTCGCCAAGTTGGGCCGGAGAGCCGACGTTGAAATCCTCCCCCGCCAGCTGGTGAATTTCGTCCTCGAGCGCAGCCATCTTCTGGGCAAAGGCATTCGACATCCGGCTGAGGGTGTCGCGGTCGACCGTGATGCCGGTCATCTCCATTTCGGCCAGAACCGGGACCAGCGGGCGCTCCAGAGTCTCGTAGACCGTCGTCACGCGCGCACGGTGCAGCTGCGGCTTGAACAGCTGCCACAGCCGCAAGGTGATGTCGGCATCCTCGGCGGCGTATTTCACCGCCTCGTCGATCTCCACCCGGTCGAAGGTGATCGCCGATTTGCCGCTGCCGATCAGTTCCTTGATCGGGATCGGGGTGTGGTCGAGGTAGCGCTCCGAAAGCGTGTCCATCCCGTGGCCGTGCAGCCCGGAATAGAGCGTGTAGCTCATCAGCATGGTGTCGTCGATCGGGGCGACCGACACGCCGTGTCGCGCGAATATCTTCGCGTCATACTTGATGTTCTGGCCGATCTTGAGAACGGCGTCGTCTTCCAGCACCGGTTTCAGCGCCGCGAGCACATCCTCCAGCCCGAGCTGCCCCTCGGCCAGCGCGTCGGAGCCGAACAGATCATCGGCCCCCCCCGCCTTGTGTCCAAGCGGGATGTAGCAGGCCTCGCCGGGCACGACGCAGAGCGAGATGCCGACAAGCTCGGCCTGCATCTCGTCGAGCGAGGTGGTCTCGGTGTCGACGGCCACGTAGCCTCGTTGATTGATCACGCCGATCCAGCGCTCGAGCGCGGCCATCGTTTCGATCCGTTCATAGGCATCGGGGTTGATCGGCGGCAGGTCGGGCGGCGCGGCCTCCTGCGCGCCCCCGGGCATCGTCGGCTCGGGAATCTCGGGGCTGTCAACACCCAGCGTATCGGCGATCCGCTTCGACAAGGACCGGAATTCCATCGAGGCGAGGAAGGGCAGGAGCACGTCGGGCTCGGGGTCTTTCAACTCGAGGTCATCGAGCGTGATGTCCAGCGGCACCGCGTCATCGAGCCGGACGAGATCCCGGCTCATGCGAATCTGGTCGGCCTTCTCGATCAGCGTCTCGCGCCGCTTGGGTTGTTTGATCTCGTCGGCATGGGCCAGCAGCGTATCGAGATCGCCGTATTCGTTGATCAGCAGCGCTGCCGTTTTCACGCCGATCCCCGGCGCGCCGGGCACGTTGTCGACGCTGTCGCCGGCGAGCGCCTGCACGTCGACGACCCGCTCGGGGCCGACACCGAACTTTTCCTCCACGCCCTCGCGGCCGATCCGGCGGCCCTTCATCGGCTCAAGCATTTCGACGCCGCCCCCGACAAGCTGCATCAGGTCCTTGTCCGACGAAATGATCGTCACCCGCCCGCCGGCTTCACGCGCCTCGCGGGCCAGCGTGGCGATGATATCGTCGGCCTCGTAGCCCTCCTTCTCGATACAGGCGATGTTGAAGGCACGGGTCGCATCGCGGGTCAGCGGAAACTGCGGCACGAGGTCTTCGGGCGGCGGCGGGCGGTTGGCCTTGTAGTCGGGATAGATGTCGTTGCGGAACGTCTTGCCGGAATAGTCGAAGACCACGGCCACATGGGTCGGCGCGTCATCGCCCTTCGCATCTTCCACCTGCTTGAACAGCATGTTGCAAAAGCCCGCGACCGCGCCGATCGGCAGCCCATCGGACTTGCGGGTGAGCGGCGGCAGGGCGTGGTAGGCGCGGAAGATGAAGGCCGAGCCATCGACCAGGTGAAGGTGGCATCCCTTGTCGAAGGTCATGGTTGTCGTCCCTTTCCTGGCCCGGTCGGCGAACCGGGTGCACGGTCCGGTTTTCCGGTTTTCCGGTTTTCCGGTTTTCCGGTTTTCCGGTTTTCCGGTTTTCCGGTGAAACCGTGCCGGCGCGCCC
>JANTFS010000216.1 GCA_024763335.1 Paracoccaceae bacterium
TCCGGTTTTCCGGTTTTCCGGTTTTCCGGTTTTCCGGTTTTCCGGTTTTCCGGTTTTCCGGTTTTCCGGTTTTCCGGTTTTCCGGTTTTCCGGTGAACGGGTGCACCAGTCCAAAGCTGTGTCAAGCCCTTGCGCTCCGTTTCCCAGGCCTTCCGCGTCAAGCCCCATTGTTCGTGCCGACCATGCAGCCTAGGTTTGCAGCATGCACCGACAGCGCTTCTCGCATATCACCACCTGGGTGTTCGATCTTGACAACACGCTCTATCCGCCGTCCGCGCGACTGTTCGACCAGATCCAACAGCGCATGACCAGTTGGGTGATGACCGCGCTCGGCGTGGATCATGCCGAAGCCGACCGCCTGCGCGACCACTATTGGCGGGCATATGGCACCACTCTGGCCGGGTTGATGGCCGAGCACGGGATCGATCCCGGGCCCTACCTGCAGGAGGTGCATGACATTTCATTTGCGCCCTTGCAGCCGGACCCGGACCTGGCCGCCCGGATCGGCGATCTTCCCGGGCGGCGGATCGTCTACACCAACGCGACCGTGCGCTATGCCGAGCGGGTGATCGAAGCGCGGGGCCTCTCGGGGGTGTTCGATGCGATCTATGGGGTCGAGGAGGCCGGGTTCCACCCAAAGCCCGACCGCGCGGCTTACGAGACGGTGTTTGCCGCCGACGGGCTCGATCCCCGCGCTGCGGCGATGTTCGAGGATGACCCCCGCAACCTTGCCGTGCCGCACCAGATGGGCATGCGCACCGTCCATGTCGCGCCGCAGGCCATGCCGGCCGAGCACATCCACCACCACACCGACAACCTGCCGGGCTTTCTGTCGCAGCTGTCCGACGCCCCCTTCCCGCCCGCCGGCAACAAGACTAAGACTTGACCATGCAGACGCACGAGGCCGACATCTTCATTTCGGGCGGCGGGATCGCCGGCCAGGTGGCCGCTGCCGTCTTCGCGGCCCGCGGGTTTTCCGTGGTCATGGCCGACCCGGTCCCGCCCGTCACCGAGGCCGATCTCGACGGCTCCGATCTGCGCTCCACCGCCTTCCTGCGTCCGGCGCGCGAGCTGTTCCAGGCCTGCGGGCTCTGGCCGCTGCTGGAACCTCACTCGATGCCGCTCGACAGCCTCGCGGTGATCGATACCACCGGCTGGCCCCCGGTCGTGCGCGACCGGCGCACCTTTGCCGCCGCCGACATGGGCGACGAGCCCTTCGGCTGGAACCTGATGAACTGGGTCGTGCGGCGTGAGCTCTGGGGCTATCTCAAGGACGCCCCCGGGATCACCGCGCTCTACGGCACCGGCTTTCGCAGCCTCGTCAACCGAACCGGCGAAGTCATCATCGGCCTCGACAACGGCGCCCGGGTGCGCGCAAAGCTCGCCATCGCGGCGGACGGAAAATTCTCGCCGCTGCGCGAGGCCGCGGGGATCGAGGTACACACCACCCGCTATGGCCAGAAATCGCTGGCCTTCACCGTTACCCACGACCTGCCGCACGGCAATATCTCGACGGAGATCTACAACGAGGGCGGCCCGTTCACCATCGTGCCCCTGCCCGATATCGACGGCCAGCCGGCCTCGGCCATCGTCTGGATGAACTTCGGCCCCCGCGCGATGGAATTGATGGAGATGGACGTGGCGGCGTTCGAAGAGGTGATGTTCATCCGCTCAACCGGCCTCCTCGGCCGGATGCACCTCAAGGGACACCGTTCGATCTGGCCGATCATCACCCAGACCGCCAAGCAGCTCGCCGAGGGCCGGGTGGCGGTCGTCGCCGAAGCGGCCCACGCGCTGCCGCCGATCGGCGCCCAGGGGCTCAACACCTCGCTCAACGATATCTCCGCGTTGGTTGACGCGGCGCTGAAATCGGCCGCCGACCCCGGCGCGCCGAGCGTGCTCTCGGCCTACGAGGCCGCGCGCAAGCCCGACATTGCGGCGCGCGCGCGCGTGATCGACGCCTTCAACCGGGTCGCACGATCCGGCGAGGCGGTGGTGCAGGCGCTGCGGCTTGTCGGCCTGAAAGCCGTTCACGACATCCAGCCGGTTCGCAAGGGCGTGATGCGCGCGGGCCTCGGACCGCGCTGACCCTGCGGCGATCAAGACCTTCACAAAAGCGCCCGTGTCGGGCTATGGTTTTCGCGAGGACGCCATATTTCAGGAGATCCGACCATGCCCGCGCTCGTTCTTGCCATGCTTGCATTCACCGCGTTGTTCATTGCCGTCGCGATGATCGTGTCCGCCGGACGCTGATGCGGCGACCCCATCCCGCCTGACGCCGGCAACTCTTCGGACCAGTCGGGCGGATTGGTGTGCCGTGTCATATTGCCACATTCAGATATTCAAATATTTGTCCCACAAAGTGCGTCACAGTCAGTGGAGGAGACGCGCTAATGGACATGAGCAAACACCCGCAGGTCGACCCGGCAGAGACCCACGCCCGCGACAAATCGAATCCCGGCGAGATGGGTGTTTTCCTGCTTGCGCTCGTGCTGATCGCCGCCCTTGCCACCGGCTTTCTGCTGAACGGCCTGGCCGGTGTCACCCTCATCATGGTCGTCCTCGTGCCCGTGATCTTCGTGGTGCTGGTCACCATCTCGGTCGGACGATAGGCCCTAGCCAAACACCTTGTTGAGCGTGGCCTCCAGCCGGGCCACGCTCGCATCGACGTCGTAGAGCTTGTCGAGGCCGAACAGGCCGAGGCGGAAACTGCGAAAGTCATCGCCCTCGCCCACCATCAACGGCACACCCGCCGCGATCTGGACGCCAAGCGCGGCGAACGGCTTGCCCGTCTGCACCTCCGGATCATCGGTGTAGGATACCACCACCCCCGGCGCTTCGAACCCCTCGGCGGCAACCGACCGGAGCCCCCGGGCCTTCAGCGCCGCGCGAACCCGGCGGCCCTGCTCCCATTGCGCCTCGGCGAGCCTGTCGAAGCCATAGTCCCTGGTTTCCAGCATCACATCGCGGAAGGCGCGCAGCGCATCGGTCGGCATGGTGGCGTGATAGGCATGGCCGCCGTTTTCATAGGCCTCCATGATCGCCAGCCATTTCCCGAGGTCGAGCGCGAAGGATGTCGACTGGGCTTCCTTCACCCGGTCACGGGCCAGCGCGTTCATCATCACCAGCCCCGCCGAGGGCTGCGCGGACCAGCCTTTCTGCGGCGCCGAGATCAGAACGTCGACACCGGTTTCCTTCATGTCGACCCAGACCGCGCCCGAGGCAATGCAATCGAGCACGAACAACCCGCCCTCGGCATGCACCGCATCGGCGAGCGCGCGGATATAATCATCGGGCAGGATCATGCCAGACGACGTCTCCACGTGCGGCGCGAAGACAACATCGGGCTTCTCGGCCCGGATCTTTGCCACCACCTCCTCCACCGGCGCGGGGGCGAAAGGCGCCGTGGCGCTGTTGCCGGTGCGGTGCGCCATCATCACCGTCTCTTCCGCCGGGATCGCCCCCATCTCGAAGATCTGGCTCCAGCGATAGGAGAAGAAGCCGTTGCGGATCACCATCGCGCGTTTGTCGGTCACCAGCTGGCGCGCGACCGCCTCCATCGCGTAGGTTCCTCCGCCCGGCACCACCGCCACGGCATCGGCGTTGTAGACGTCCTTCAGGGTCGCGGAAATATCCCGCATGACCTGCTGAAACGCCGCCGACATGTGGTTCAGCGACCGGTCCGTGAAGACCACGGAAAATTCCAAGAGCCCATCCGCGTCGATATCGCTGCGCAGCGCCGTCATGAGTGCCTCCATCCTGTGTCAGACCCGGCCTACCCCGTTGCGGATGGCTTGGCAAACCCAACCTTGTGCGGTCGGGCGGACAGGCCCCGGGCGCCCGCCCCGGCCCCTACACCAGCCCGCGCCAGGCCATCACCGCGAGGGTCAGCGCGGCCACGATGACGAGGTTCAGCGCATTGCCCGCGAGCCAGTTGATCGCGAGCCCCTTGCGCCGGTCCCACGGGTCAACCCGGCGCAGATACGCTTCGGCCGCATCGAAGGCATGATCGATCCTCGGCCAGTCGATCTGCCGCGCGAGCCGGGGGCTCGTCTGCATCTGCAACGCCGACACGACATAGCCGAGCTCGCGGCGCAGATCGGCCGGCAGGCTCCGGCCCGCCCGCGCGAGCTTGGCCTCAAGCCCCTGGCCGCGGGTGCCGAGCTTGTCTTCGATCAGCTGCGCCAGGTGATCTGCACGCGTTTGCAACTCCATCGGGTCTCCTCGTTGTCGGCAGACTAGGCGATGGGGCCTTGCGGCTCAACACGGCGGCGCTATCTAGGCGACATGCTGGCCATGAAATCCTACGGCTCCGACACGGAGCACCCGCCGATTGTCATCGTCCACGGCCTGTTCGGGTCGGGGCGCAACTGGGGCGTGATCGCCAAACGGCTGTCCGACACCCGCCGCGTCGTGACCGTCGACATGCGCAACCACGGTGCGAGCCGCTGGGAAAACAGCCACAGCTACGCCGATCTCGCCGCCGACCTCGCCGAGGTGGTCACAGCGCTCGGCGGCAAGGCTGACCTGATCGGCCATTCGATGGGCGGCAAGGGGGCAATGATGCTGGCGCTGGAGCGCCCCGCGCTGGTGCGCCGCCTGCTCGTGGCCGATATTGCGCCGGTGGCCTATGCCCACACCCAAGTTCACCTCGTCCACGCCATGCGCAACCTCGATCTCACGCAGATCACGTCCCGCGCGGAGGCTGATCGCCGGCTCGCCGAGGCGATCGACGAGCCCGATGTGCGCGCCTTCCTGCTGCAATCGCTCGACGTCGCGGCGCGGCGCTGGCGGCTCAACCTCGACGTGCTGGAACGCGACATGGACCTCATCACCGGCTTTCCACCGGTTACGGGGCGTTTCGAGGGGCCCACCTTGTTCCTGTCCGGAGCGAAGTCCTCCTATGTCCGGCCCGAGCACCGCGAGATCATCAAACGGCTGTTTCCCAATGC
>JANTFS010000217.1 GCA_024763335.1 Paracoccaceae bacterium
GGCATCCGCGAAACGCTCGGCCTCGCCAAGCAGACGCTGGCGGTGCGCAACACCCGCGGGATCGGCAAGAAAGACCTCGTGCTGAACGACGCCACCCCGCATATCGAGGTCAATCCCGAAACCTATGACGTGCGCGCCGATGGCGAGTTGCTGACCTGCCAGCCGGCCGAAGTTCTGCCGATGGCGCAGCGGTATTTCCTGTTCTGAGGCTTGGGTGTGGCGAAGGCGTGCGGACAGAATGGCCAGGTTGGTGAACCGGATCTCTGCGCGATCCGCGATTGCGTTCTGGAGAGCGCTGGCAAAAAATTGGCCGGTGCTCTTCAATCGAGTAACTATTTCTTGGAGTGATTTTCAGATGACTGACCTTTCCCACATGTCCCCCCCGTTCCGGCTTGCGGCAGTTGCGCTCGTCGCGCTTGCGGGCGCGGCCCCGGCACTGGCGGAATGCCCGACCGCCGAACACATGACCGGCAACGGCGTGCGGTTTTTCAACGAGGGCGGCGACAGCGAGATTTTCGTGCGGCGCGATGACGGCTTCATCGTCAGCGTTTTGCGCGGGCAGGGGGGCGAGGAGACGCATTCGCTGCTGGAAAAAGGCGTCTACCTCGTCGAGAGCGTGTCGGTCGCGCCGGACGGGGTGCAATCGCGGGTGAAATACACCATGCCGGTGGGCTGGGACGAGATGCCCGAACCCAGCCACATGGGCTCGTTCGCGATGGACGTGATCGGCGAGGACGAGCAGGGCAAATTCAAGGAACGGCAGGACTATCAATTCGGCCAGGCGAGCGTGCTGTTCATCGATACCTGCGCCTTTGAAATGGTGCCGGTTCACGTGCGCTATAACGGGGCCGCGGAACAGGACGTCTATGCCTACCTGCCGGCGCTCGGGCTGTCGTTCTTCGCCGCTGCGATCGATGCCAACGGCGTAGAGACCGACTACACCTACAACCATGTCGAGGTGGTTCCATGACGCTTCCCGCTTCCCATACGCTGCGCCGCGCCGGGGACTGGTCCGGTGCTTATGACCTTGTTGTGCTCACCTACGACGAGCGGTTTCTGCGCCGAAAGGTTCTGGCAACCGCCCATGACGAGGCGTTCCTTGTCGATCTCGCGCAGACCACCAGCGTCGACCAGCGCGATGCCTTCGAGCTGGCGGATGGCCGTCTGATCGAGGTGATCGCGGCGGAGGAAAGCCTGCTGGAAGTGAGCGGCGACGATCTCGTGCGCCTCGCCTGGCACATCGGCAACCGGCACACGCCCGCGCAGATCGAGGCGGGCCGGATCCTGATCCAGGACGATCATGTCATGGCCGACATGCTGGAGAAGCTCGGGGCGGTGGTGCGCAAGGTCACCGAACCGTTCACGCCGGAAGGCGGGGCCTATGGGCATGGGCGCACCCATGGGCATGATCATTCGCACAGCCATGGCCCGGAGGGGCACGATCATGCGCATTGACCCGGTGCTTACGCTTACCCAATGGCTCTCGCCCGCCTTCCCGGTGGGGGCGTTTACCTATTCGCACGGGCTTGAGGCGGCGTTTCATGCCGGCTGGGTGACGGATGGCGAGAGCCTGCGCGACTGGCTTGGCGATCTGCTGACGCTGGGCTCGGGGCTGTCGGATGCGCAGTTTGTTGCCGCGGCGTGGCATTGGGAGCTGCCGGTGGAGGAGATCGACGCGATGGCGCGGGCCTTTGCGCCGTCTGAGGAGCGGCTTTTGGAGACCGTGGCTCAGGGTGAGGCCTTTGCGCAGGTGGTCGACGCGGTTTGGGGCGGTGAACTTGCGGGGCTGACGTATCCGGTCGCGCTGGGCCGGGCGGCGGCGCGCGAGGGCTTGGCGCTGGAATTGACGTTGCAGATGTATCTGCAGGCTTTCATCACCAACCTTGTTTCGGCGGCGCAGCGGCTCGGGCCCGTCGGGCAGACCGAGGCGCAGCGCGTGGTGCGCGATCTTGCACCGCTCTGTGCCGAAACGGCCGCGGTGGCCGCCGAGGGCGATCTGACCCGGGTTGCCTCGGCCGCGTTCCGCTCCGACATCTCGGCAATGCGCCACGAAACACTCTATTCGAGGATTTTCCGCTCATGACCTCTCCCAACGGACCTTTGCGTGTTGGCATCGGCGGCCCTGTCGGGGCCGGCAAGACGACACTGACTGCCGAGCTTGCCAAGGCGCTCAAAGACCGCTGCTCGCTCGCTGTCATCACCAATGACATCTACACCCGAGAGGATGCCGAGGCGTTGATGCGCATGCAGATTCTGCCCGAAGACCGTGTGATGGGGGTCGAGACGGGTGGCTGCCCGCATACCGCGATTCGCGAAGATGCCTCGATCAACCTTGCCGCCGTGGCCGCGCTCAATGCGCGCCATGCCGATCTTGATCTCATCCTCATCGAATCGGGCGGAGACAACCTCTCGGCCACGTTCAGCCCAGAGCTGGCGGACGTGACGCTCTACGTGATCGACGTGGCCGCGGGCGAGGAGATTCCGCGCAAGGGTGGCCCGGCGATCACGCGGTCTGATCTCCTCGTCATCAACAAATCAGACCTCGCCCCATACGTTGGCGCAAATCTCGATGTGATGCGGCGCGATGCCGAACGGATGCGCGCGGGCCGTCCTTTCGTGTTTTCCGCCCTGCGGCACGGCGACGGGGTCGATGAGATCGTCCGGATGCTGGTTGAGGCGGGCGGGCTCGAACTCAGCGAACCCGGCGCCGTCGATGCGGCTTGAAGCTCGATGATGGCAACGCGCAAGGAGGTGGAGCGGGCGGCGGGAATCGAACCCGCGTCATCAGCTTGGAAGGCTGAGGTCTTACCACTACACAACGCCCGCGCCGGAGATCACTGCCTATTTCATTGCGGTTTTTCCGTCAAGGCAGCTTTCGGGGATCAGAATTTGATGTCCAAATCGGCCCCGCTTCAGCCTATGCGGCTCCGTGACTAGACGTCGGCAGTGCTTGGCTCAACGGAAACTGCCCGGTGGGCGAGCGCGTCGAAGAGATCGGTCTTCGGCGCGTCTACAACCTGCCGGCGCAAGGTTACTTCGTCGGTGATCCTCTCGCTCATCCCCACATCTCGCGCGTCTTCGCGGCCACGTCGGTCGGGGTCGGCGCTGGGCGGACCTGCCCATTCTCTCGCACCGGCGACGAATGCAGCGTCTCGAACCGGTGAAGGATCTCGCGCGGGATGAAGCGGGTGCGCGTGGCGTAGACGTGCTGGTCGCCGTTGCGCGGCTGTCGCGTGACATAGAACCTGAGCGGCAGCCCGAGCGTCAGCTCATCCTTCGCGCGTGTCATCGCCACATAAAGCAGGCGCCGCTCCTCCTCCAGTTGGCGGGTCGAGCCGGCGCCGAGGTCGGCGGGAATGCAGCCGTCGACCGCGTTCGCGAGGTAGACCGATTTCCATTCCTGGCCCTTGGCGGAGTGGATCGTCGACAGGATCAGGTAGTCCTCGTCCATCAATGGCACGCCGGCCTGGTCACTGGTCGCGTCCGGCGGGTCGAGGGTGAGTTCGGTCAGGAAGGCCTCGGCGGACGGGTAGCCGCCGGCGATCTGTTCGAGCTGCAGGAGGTCGGCGCAGCGGGCTTCGGCATCCTCATGGATCCTATCGAGATGCGGGTCATACCACGTCCTGGCGAGGCCGAGCGCGGCGGGCCAATCCGCTTGCGTGGTGATGGCGGCGACGAAGCCTTCCCAACCGGCTTCGGCCTTGGACGGCGGTGCCACGTCCTGCAGCGCGGCCAACGGGTCGGGCGCGAGATCCAGCGCGTCGAGGATGTGGCCCGCGGCTTTCGGGCCGATCCCGGGGATGAGCTGGAGCACCCGGAACCCCGCCACCCGGTCGCGCGGGTTGCGGGCTAGGCGCAGGAAGGACAGGAGGTCCTTCACATGGGCCGAGTCGAGGAACTTGAGCCCGCCGAATTTCACGTAAGGCACGCCCCGCCGCGTGAGTTCCGCCTCGATCTGGATCGCGTGGCTCGAGGTGGGAACAGCACCGCCTGCTCCTTCAGTTTCACACCCGTTTCGCGGTCTTCGAGGATACGGTCCACGAAGTAGCGCGCCTGTTCGGCCTCGCTGTTCACGGTGACAAGGCGGGGCTTGCGGTCCGAGATGCGCTCGCTCCAGAGGTTCTTCGTGAACCGCTCGCGGCCTTGCTCGATCACCGCGTTCGCGGCCTCCAAGATGGGCCCAGTCGAGCGGTAGTTGCGATCGAGGGTGATGACCTCGGCCCGCGGGCTGTAGGCGTCGGGAAAGTCGAGGATGTTGCGCACCGTCGCGGCCCGGAAGGCATAGATCGATTGCGCGTCGTCTCCCACCACGGAGAGCCCCCGCCCATCCGGCTTCAGCGCCTTCAGGATGCGCGCCCGCAACCGGTTGGTGTCCTGGTACTCGTCGATCCGCACGTGGTCCCAGGCGTCGCCGAAATGGTTGGCGAAGCTCTCGTTGGCCATGACCTGAGCCTAGGCGAGCAGGAGGTCGTCGTAGTTCAGCACGTTCTGCGCCTGCTTGGCGGCGACATAGGCTTTGAACGGCTGTTTCAGTTCGGCTTCCCAGCGCGCTACCCAGGGGAAGTGGTCGCGCAGGACTTCGACGAGCGGCTCCTCGGCGTTCACCGCGCGGGAAAGACCGCGAGGCAGGTGGCTTTGGTGGGAAACCGGCTCTCGGTCTTCGACAACCCCAGCGCGTGGCGGCTGAGGTTCATCAAATCGGCGCTGTCCTCCCGGTCGTGGATTGAAGTGGTCCCAGAAAACTGGACAGTCGGCTAAGGTGTATCCCAAACCTTTGAAGGGATACGAAGATGGCAAAGCGCCGGAACTTCACAGATCAGTTTAAGGCCAAGGTGGCGTTGGAAGCGCTACGGGGCGACAAGACCGTGCAGGAGATCGCAGCGAAGCATCAACTGCACCCGAACCAGGTCAGCACCTGGAAGCGGCAGGCCATCGACGGAATGGCAG